>JANNMS010000272.1:0-55501 GCA_031398055.1 Saprospirales bacterium
TCCTCAAATCCCGAAGGGATTTTATGTTTTCAGGCGCGAGTTTTTACATAAAATCCCTTCGGGATTTCTCGTGCATGTCCATTTCAATTTCTATAAACATAGATTCCCTTCGGGAATGGATTTTAATGCGTTTGACCTGTCCTTGTTTGGGAAAATGTGCAGTTGCTTTATTTCAATAATCTGTCAAATGTAATCAGATCAAAACACTTTTTTTCACAGTACTTCATGGTATAAAAAACATTTCTCCGCTCGGCCAGAGTGTTCGGCGGACGCACGTGCGGTGGCTCGTGAGGTTCTACGCGCGCCAGCGTCGGAAACCTTAAAAAATTGTTTTTGCCAATTGCCCCCGCTCGCTTTTAGGTTTTTGGGATGAAAGAAAACGTCAAATAGTGAATTGCCGGATGTATAATTTTTCTTTTCACCAGCAAAAATTTTTAGTTTTGTCAAGCACTTCGGTTGGTCTGTCCCGGGTAACTTATCCCGCTCGCAAGGATTAAAACCTAACTGGCGTTTCAATCCTGGGCCTAGTCGCCCAGGCAAACATCGAATACGAAAATTGTGCAAAACCCATTAGCAAGGTATTGATCGTGTTCGGGCATCCGCTCCCCCACAAACCTAAAGGCGAGCGGATAATTTTTGAAACCATGCACCCCGCCAACGCCTCCACCAAAAATTTGGCAAAAGAACTGTAATCACAAAAAACGATTCTAAACCGCTTTATTTTACCCATTAATTTCCTGAAACCATGACAAAAAGAAAAAAAGCCACCGGAAATCCTTACGGTACCCCGCAGGGCGAGTATTTCAACATCGCCCGCAAAATCTGGGCTTCGGTGCTTGCCCATCTCGCCGATTTTACACCGATGAAAGGGATGTACACCAAAACTTCCGCCCTCCACGTTAAAAGGTAACGCTTCGTGTTTTCAAGAAATAGAAAGGCATCCATCTTTTCAGATGAATGCCTTTTCTTTTTGATACTATTGAAATGCGCCGTTAACCCAACTTTAAATCCATTCACTTGCGGATTTTGTACGATTTTTGCCCGGCTGCCGTTCAAGTCTCTCAAATTCCGACCGAACTTTCTTTTCCAATGAAAAATAAAAAATTTGCGTTTCAGGCCGTTTTTCCGCTCGTTTTGCTTCTTTTTCCTTTTTTTTTAAATGCACAACTGGGCAATCCCCCAAAAAAATCGCCTACCAAAACGTCGGTTGCCGATGAATTTTCCGAAAAATCGGGCGCAACGGCTGTCGAATTGGTTTCCATTCCGGCTGCGCGTTTGGATACCAGCCAAGATTTGATGACCATCGCGTTTGGTTCGTGCAACAAACTTCAACTCCCACAAAATATGTGGCCAGCTGTTGCGGCCAACAAACCCGACCTCTGGATTTGGCTCGGCGACATTATTTATGCCGACACTTCCGACCCGCGCATCCTTTCTGCGATGTACAAACAATTGAAAAGTAGCCCGGAGTACAAAAAATTGACGGTAAAAACGCCCGTCGTCGGCGTTTACGATGACCATGATTATGGTGTGAACGACGGCGGAAAAGGTCACCCCGGAAAAAAACACAGCCAGAAAATTTTGATGGATTTTTTGAGCGTCCCGAAAAATTCGCCGCTCCGAAAACAAGAGGGTTCTTATCAATCTTATACTTTTGGAAAAGGCGAACACCGTGTGAAAGTGATTGTGATGGACACCCGCTATTTTCGAGATACTTTAATTCCAAACCCAACCAAACATCCCCGGTTTTTCCCAAATATGGAAGGCGATATGCTCGGCGAAACGCAGTGGAAATGGTTGGAAAAAGAACTGAAAAACAACCCCGCCAATTTGACGATTTTGTGCAGCAGCGTGCAAGTCATCGCCGACGACCACCCGCAAGAAAAATGGGGCAATTTCCCAAACGCCCGAAAACGCCTGCTCAAATTGATCGTCGAAACCAAGCCCAAAAACCTGCTGATTCTTTCCGGCGACCGCCACATGGCTGAAATTTCAAAAATGGATTTGACCGGTTTGCCTTATCCGTTGTACGATTTTACGTCGAGCGGATTGACACACCAACGAAAAGGGGAAACGGAAATCAACAAATTTCGCGTCGGCGACATGATCGTAAAACGCAATTTTGGAATGTTGAAAATCATTTGGAACGGCTCGAAACCGACCGTTTCGATGCAAGTTCATGGTTTGGACAACGAGGTTTTTCAACAATATCTCGCGAAATATTAAAATCAAAAACCTTTTAAAAAATACCCGCTGCGAGGCCATTTCTCGGAGCGGGTATTTTTTTTTCATCAAATTTCGGGACTATTTTCGCCCCATATTTTTCAAAAAAAATAAGGCTGCGAATGAATGACCTGCCCAAATTGTCCAAAATCTTGGAGAAATATCTCCAAGATAACACTTTCCCGACGCGCCCCCGCGAATTGTACGCCCCGTGCCGCTACATTTTGGAAATCGGCGGAAAACGAATCCGGCCTGCCCTGCTTTTGATGGGTTACGAACTTTTTGACCACCAAATCCGCCGGGCACTCCCGGCGGCGGCGGCAATCGAACTTTTCCACAATTTCACATTGATGCACGACGATATCATGGATGCCGCCCCGCTGCGACGTGGTCAGCCGACGGTTCATGCAAAATACAATTTGAACACCGGGATTTTGAGCGGGGACGTGATGTTGATTTTTGCCTACCAATTTTTGACAAATTTCAGGGACAAAAAAATTGCCCTCGATTTGGTTCGAATTTTCAACCGGGTGGCCGCCGAAGTTTGCGAAGGCCAACAAATGGACATCAATTTTGAAACTGCCGACGAGGTAACGATTCCAGAATATTTGAAAATGATTGAGTTGAAAACGGCCGTTTTGCTCGGCGGCGCGCTCGAATTGGGCGCAGTTTGTGCAAAAGCGACCCGCGCCGATTCCAAACATTTGTACCATTTTGGACGGCTCGCGGGCATCGCTTTTCAAATTATGGATGATTTTTTGGACACGTTTGGCGACCCGGCGACTTTTGGAAAACAGGTCGGCGGCGACATCATCCAAAACAAAAAAACGCTGCTCGTTCTCAAAACTTTGGAAATCGCTGACAAACATGACCAACGCGAACTCGCCAAATTATTGGCCACTTCGCCCGCCGACCCGACCGAAAAAATAGAAGCCGTGAAAAATATTTTTACAAAAAACGACCTTCCGGAAATCATCCGGCTGGAACAAAATAAATTTCAGGACGAAGCATTTCACCACCTCGATGCGGTGGCGGTGGCCGATGAAAAAAAGGAGGTCTTGCGGCAAACGGTTTTGGGTTTGTTTGTTCGGGAAAAATAGTTTTTCAACAAAAAAACCACGACTCGCAGCGCAAGTCGTGGTTTTGGAGGGCGAAATTTATTTCGCCCATTTGTTGAGAATTAAAAGGCGAAATAAATTTCGCCCTCCCAAATCAGTGCTTTTTGACTGGTTTTCCTTCGATGTTGTCGTTAAAATCATTGGTTTGAATTTCGCCGGAAGGCAACATAATTGCCAAAACCACCCGCCGATTCATCCGCCGATTGTCGGGCGAATCTTTTCCAAAATCATCGGCGTTCGGCCGCGCCGGGTCGAGTTCGCCGAACACTTTTAAAAACATCCGATCGGCATGAATGCCCATCGCCGTGAGTTCATTTCGGACAGAACGGGCACGGCGCGTAGCCAATTCGACGTTGTATTTCGCGCTACCTTGTGCATCGGTGTAGCCAAAAATTTTGAGTTGCGCCTTCGGGTTTTCTTTCAAAATTTGAAAAATATCTTTCAAAGTCTCGATGCCTTCTTGGTCAACCGAAGATTTGGCGTAGTCAAAAAAGACACTTTTCAAAGCCAAAACCTGCGAATTTTCATCAAAATAGATGCGGTTGTCGGCAAAATAGGGGCACGGCGTTCCGCAAAGTGCGCGTTGGGCTTCCATGTCAAAAATGACGGCACCCATAAAACCTTTGATTTTCAACTGCGTTTCCACCGCTTCGGCTTCCGCGCGAGTCGGGTACGCGCCGACGAAATAATGGAAAATGCCCAATTGGTCGACACTTTCGTAAACTTGTTCGATGCCGCGGTCTTTGAAATAATCCAAACCGACAGGTTCGGCAAAAGCACCGACTTGAACTTTGAAATTTTGAGCAGAAAGGTGGGAAATTTGCACCAGCAGAAAAGCGGCGCAGATAAGTAAAGCGTTTCTAAGCATGATAACCGGATTTAAATAGTGTGAACAACAGATAATGAATTCGGGAGACGAGACAGATTAAAATAAGTGTAATTTCTACCACAAATGTAGTAAGCCGTTTTTTTCTGCCAAACGTTTCAAAAAAATAATTGGCACGGCCTGGGGAACGATGAACGATGAACGATGAACGATGAACTTTTACCACATTTTCTGGAATTTTCAAGTGGTTGATTTTCATTTTTAATTGTTTGTTTTTCATTTTTCTTAATTTTTTTACCTGAAAAATTTTTAGACAATGAAATTCAGTTCTTCATTTTTAAAGTTCATCGTTCATCGTTTATCGTTCATAGTTCATATTTTATCGTTCATCGTTCTGATAAGCGGTTGTACTTACACCATGAAAATCAAGGACGGCAAAACCGCGCACCAGCAAAAGCAATTTGCCAACGCGTTGCCCTTGTTGGAAAAGGAATTTGCGAAAGCAAAACTGCGCTCCGAAAAAGGCAAATTGGCCTATTTGATTGCCGACAGTTACAACCGCACCGGCCAGACCGAAAAAAGTGAGTCGTGGTACAAAATTTCCTACGACAACAATTTTGGCCCGGAGGCTTTGAAAGGCTGGGCGTTTTCTTTGAAAAAACAAGAAAAATACCTGGCGGCGAACGATGCTTTCAAAAATTTGGGCATCGAAATCGGCTCGCCCTACGAATATCGAAAAGAAATCGCGGCCTGCAACATCGCTGCCGATTGGCAAAAACAAACCGCCGGAAACGGCTGGAAAATCGAACCCGCGCCGTTCAATTCTGGGCAAAACGACTTTTCGCCCATCTTTTTTGCCGACGAAAAAATCGTGTTCACCTCCGACCGGAATCTCGCCACCGAAGGCAAAAGTTATGGTTGGACAGGCAATAAATTTATGGATTTGCTGGTCGTCGGTTCGGACGAAGCCAGTGCGCAAGGTTTTGATTTACAATTGAATACGCCGGGAAATGAAGGCACGGCGGTGTTTTCCAAAAACTTTCAGGAGGCGTTTTTTGTCCGGGCGGCGGGGGCGTACAAATATGACGACCAGTTTTGCAAAATCTATTTTACCCAAAAAAACAATGGCGAGGAAAGTTGGGAAACACCGCAGCCCTTGCCTTTTCAAAAAGAAAAAATCAACTATCTCCACCCTGCTTTTTCGCCCGACGGCAATGTTTTGGTTTTCGCGGCGAACGACCCGGAAGGTTGGGGCGGCTTCGATTTGTACGCCGTGCAGCGAACTTCGGCAACCGAAAATGGTTGGGGCGAACCGCGCATTTTGTCGCGGGCAATCAACTCGCCGGGCAACGAACTTTTCCCCACTTTCGATGGCGACACCCTTTATTTTTCGTCGGACGGTTTGACTGGGATGGGCGGTCTAGATATTTTCAAAACCTATAAATTGGACAAAACGACGTGGTCGCCGCCTCAAAATCTGAAATCTCCGGTCAATTCTGGGGCGGATGATTTTGGATTTATCGTTGACTCAAAAAGACGTTTTGCCAAAAAATCAAGTGAAAAACCAAAACCGGGCGACTTGCTTTTTTCCGGTTTTTTCACTTCGAACCGCTCCGGCGGGCGCGGCGGCGATGATGTTTACAAACACGAATTTCGTCAACCTGCGCCACCGCCGCCAAAACCCGTCGAACCCGAAAAACCAAAAACGGCGCACAAAATGGTTTTGGAAGGTTTTGTTTTGGAAAAAATATTTGCCGTGCCGGGCGACCCGAATTCGCAGGTTTTGGGTCGGCGACCGCTGCCGGGCGCGACGGTGGGGTTTGAAATTTCAGGAAAAAAACAAACCGTCACGGTGGGCGAGGATGGTCTTTTCAAAATTGATTTGACTGCAAATACCGATTATTTTTTCACGGCAAACAAGCCTGAATATTTGTCAAATTCTGCCCGTTTTTCAACAAAAGGCATTGCGGTGGATCGTTCGGTGGCCGTCCAAACTTATGAAGTCGAAGTCGTTTTGGGTAAAATTTTCAAAAACAAGGAAATCGTTTTGGAAAACATTTATTACGATTACGATAAATGGGACATCCGCCCGGACGCCGAGCCGACTTTGAATGAATTGGCAGAAGTGCTGCGGCAAAACGCGACGGTTCGCATCCAACTTGGCTCGCACACCGACTGCCGGGGCAACGATAATTACAATCGCCAACTTTCGCAGCAACGCGCCCAAAGTGCAGTCAACTATTTGATTTCCAGGGGAATAGCAGCCGAACGACTCGCTGCGATTGGCTTCGGAGAGGAGCAGCCGACGGCAGAATGTATTTGCGGTCGGTGCACGGAATCGGAACATCAGGCCAATCGGCGGACGACTTTTCGGATTTTGGAGTGAGCCAATTTCGAACTTTAGAAAATAGATTCACCCCCCTCGTTACCTTTTTTTCATTGGACAGCATATCAAACAGTCATTTGAATTTTTAAAAATCATTTGCCGAACATTGGCAAAAATTTCTTTAAATCATAAATAAAAACTGTTTGTTATGAAAAAGTCCTTGTTTTCTATTGCACTTTTTATCGGGTTCTTATTTCCTGCTTTTTTGTCTGCACAAGACATCATCGTCAAAAAAGACGGAAAAGAAATCCGCGCCAAAATCATCGAACTCGGCGTGGCAGAGGTGAAATACCACAAATTTGACCAGCCAGACGGCCCAGTTTACGCGGAAGAAAAGGAAAATATCCAGAAAATCATTTTTCAGGACGGGCACACGGAATTTTACGGCGCAGCACGGATGGATGAAGCCACTGCTTTTGAAGGTCAAAAAAAAGGAGCCTTAAAAATTTCATTTTTGGGGCCGCTGCTTGGCTACACCAATATTTTGTACGAACGCAACATCAAACCGGGGCGCAGTTACGAGTTTAAAGCCTCCATCATTGGACTTGGCAAAGAAACTGGCGAAAACCCACGCGGGTTTATCGGCTCGGCTGCTTACAAATTTTACAAAAAACCTGACTTTTACGCGGCCAATTTTAAGCGTACCCACATTTTGCAAGGCGGTTATTTCAAGCCTGAATTGTTTCTGGGCAGCACGAGTTATGATGGATGGGAATACAACAGTAGCGGACAAGGAACACAAAAAAGGATTTCGAACGTCGCCGGCGGTTTTCTCCTGAACGTGGGCAAACAATGGGTGGTGGACAATGCCTTTGTGTTCGATATGGCTTTCGGGCTTGGTTACGGTGCAGGCACCAGCACCCGCGCGATTTATGTTTGGAGCGACAACAACGTCGGTCTGGCGGCTTCGGTAACCATGAATATTGGGTTGACGACTAAATAATTGTAAAAAAATAAGCCCCACTGAAATATCATTTCAGTGGGGCTTTGAAAATACTTTGAAATCTGTTTCCTTGTTTTCCGAGTTTCGATTTTTACCCAACTTCAACCGCCGCACCAATTTTCGGCGTCTCCACATTTTCAATCCACCGAAACCCGAACCACGCCACGACGCACAAAACCATCATCAAAATCCACAAAGAATTATAGCCAAAATGGGCAATCAATTGTGTGCCGAGTGCCGGGGAAAGAATGTTTGCAACCGAATACGACATCATATAAAAAGCCATGTATTTGCCCTGTTTGCCTGCTCCGGCGCGAAAAGTGACCCAAGTTGCACAAAAAGGCATCACGAAAATCTCACCGAACGACATCATCAACATATAAATCACGGCTCCAAAAATTGCCATTTCGACCGGTGAAATCACAAAAAACAAGTACCCAAAAGCATACAAAACGATGCCGAGCCGCACCCAATTCATCGGGTTTCGCCTTTTTTCGATGCTGAAAATCAGCGGCATTTCAACCAGCGCGACGATGGCACCGTTCAAAGCCAAAACCCAGCCGATTGTCCACTCGTCCCAGTGATAATTTTCTTTGAAAAACACCGGAACCGTCCACAACATTTGCATAAAAATGATGCCTGCAATCGTGGAAAAAAGCCAAAAAATGCGAAAAAGTGGGTCGCGGGTTGGTTGAACATTTTCGGAGGACGAAAGATTTTCGCCCAGATTTTCGGCCAATTTTTCACTCGAAATTTCCACATTTTTTCCGTCCCGCAAAGTCAAATACAGCACGCCTGCCGCCGCGATGCAAGTCAATCCATCAATATAAAACAGCGAATTCCAACCAAAACTGGCCACAATTGCCCCGCCGAGTGCAGGCGCGAGCGTCCAACCGAGGTTGAACGAAAGCCGCATCAATGAAAATGACCGAGTCCGATTTTCGTTCGTGCTGAATTTGACGACGGCCACCGAATTGGCCGGGCGAAAAGTTTCGGTGACAAATGCCATCAACAAAACCGCGAGGCACATCGGGTAAAAATTTTGGATTTGAAGCAAGCCAATCAAAGCCAAACCGCCCAAAAACAAACTCCAAAACTGGACGCGAAAACTGCCAAATTTATCGGTCAACCAGCCGCCAGCATAAGCCCCGGCGATGGCTCCAAACCCAAAAAACGACATCACCAAACCGGCCTGTTCGATGCGAAAACCCAATTTTTGGGTCAAATACAAAGTGATAAACGCAATTACCATCCCGCCGCAGCGGTTCACCAAACTGACCAAAGCCAACAACCAAATGCCGTGCGGAATGCCCCGAAACGAGTTGAGATAATGATTAAAAGCACGAGAAACCATAATTTTAGCGATAGGATTGGTGATTAAATATGGGTGTGTTCAATTTTATAAAAACACCAAAGCCGATTTTGGGTGGCAAAAGTTCCAAAACTTTTTTCGGGCGAAAATTGGTAGGTTTGCCCAAAATTCAATCAGCATGAAGTTTTTCCACCATTTTAAATTATTTGCGCTGCTGTTTTTGCTCGTTCCGGCAGCCCTTTTTTCCCAAAAAACTTTCCCGGTCGCCGCCCCGTCAGACGCGCGCGAAGGCTGTTACGCTTTCACGAACGCCTCGATTTACATAGATTACAAAACGATGCGCGAGGATGCAACGCTAGTTATCCGAAAAGGCAAAATCGAGGCTTGCGGCAGCGGCGTTCGCGTTCCAGCGGACGCGGTTTTGGTGGATTGCACGGGCAAAACCATCTATCCGGCCTTCATTGATTGCTACGCCGAGGGTTTTGGTTTGCCGGAAATGAAAACCGCCCCGCCCGCCCCTGGCGACCGTTTCAACAACTTGCCAACGGCCTCGCGGCAGGGCGCATTTTCGTGGAACGATGCCCTGCGAACCGATTTCAACGCGGCTGAAAACTACCATTTTGATGAAAAAAACGCCCAAAATTGGTTGAAAATGGGTTTCGCCACGCTCCAAACTTTTCGGGCGGATGGCATTTCGCGCGGCACGGGCGCACTCGTTTCGTTGTCGAATCGGCCAGACCACGAAAGTTTTTTGGCCGCCAAATCTGCCCATTTTTTGAGTTTTCGGAAAGGCGCGAGCAAGCAAAATTATCCGAGTTCTTTGATGGGCTGCATCGCTTTGATTCGCCAGACTTTTTTGGATGGAAAATGGTACGCCGTCGGCCAAACCGAGGAAAAAAACCTGAGCCTCGAAGCATGGAACACCGCCCAATCGCTGCCGCAAATTTTTGAGGCGGGCGATAAATTGGACATTTTGCGGGCGGCAAAAATTGGGCAGGAATTTGGCGTAAAATTTTTGGTAAAAACAAATGGCGACGAATATCAACGCCTGGCGGAAGTTAAATCGAGCGGTTTTCCTTTGATTGTCGGCGTCAATTTTCCGGAAGGTTACGACGTCCGCGACCCGTTCGAGGCGATGGATATTTCTTTGAAAGACCTCAAACATTGGGAACTCGCGCCGACCAATTTGGCGCGTTTGGAAGCCGCCGGCGTGCCGTTTGCTTTGACGGCTTCGGGTTTGAAAGACAAGTCAAAATTCATGGAAAACCTACGAAAAGCCATCGAAAATGGCCTTTCCGAGCAAACTGCGCTGCAAGCGTTGACTTATCATCCGGCAGTTTTTTTAAATGTTTTTGAAAAAATCGGCAGTTTGGAAACCGGGAAATCGGCCAATTTTATCATCACCGATGGCAATGTTTTTCAAAAAGAAACGCGCATTTTTCAAACTTGGTCGGGCGGCCAACCGAACGTCGTGGCAGACGAGGCCGATGATTTTCCAAAAAATTTGTACGGCGAATATTTGTTGACTTTGGATGGCGACCAACTCTTCAATTTTTCAATAAAAAACAAAAAAAATCAACCCGAAGCGGAAATTCTACGAGCCGACAGCAGCAAAACGAAAGTTAATATTGCTGTAAAAAACGGTCTTTTCACCTTGTCTTTTCAAATGGACACGAGCCGCGCCGAGCAATTTTTGCTGGCCGGCGAAGCGGTCGGGACACGAATTTCTGGACGCGGCACGAACCCCGCCGGGCGTTGGATGGATTGGTCGGCGACCCAAAAATCGCCTGCCGAACCGACCAAACCGACCAAACAAAACCCGATAAAATCGCCCGAAAATGGCGAGGTTTTTTATCCATTCACTGCTTTTGGCTGGAAAGAAAAACCGGTGGCCGCGACTTTTTTGATTCAAAACGCGACGGTTTGGACAAACGAAAAAGACGGCATTTTACCCGAAACCGACGTGCTGATTGCTGCTGGAAAAATTGAAAAAATCGGCAAAAAATTGGCCGCACCGCCCGGCGCGACGGTTGTAAATGGCACTGGTTTTCACCTGACGCCGGGGATAATTGATGAACATTCGCACATTTGCATCACGCGGGGCGGCAACGAAGGCACGCAGGAAAGTTCTGCGGAAGTTAGAATTGGCGATGTTTTGGATAGCGAAGATGTGGATATTTACAGGCAATTGGCTGGTGGAGTCACGTCGAGCCAAATTATGCACGGCTCGGCAAATCCAATCGGCGGGCAAACGCAGTTGATAAAATTGCGCTGGGGCGCGTCGCCGGAGGAGTTGAAATTTGCGGGCTGGCCGGGTTTCATCAAGTTCGCGCTCGGCGAAAACGTGAAGCAATCGAACTGGGAAATTCCGGTTCGGACGCGGTATCCGCAGACCCGGATGGGCGTCGAGCAGGTTTACACCGACTATTTTACGCGGGCGGCGGAGTATTCAAAATTGAAAAAATCGGGCAAAAACTATCGAAAAGACCTCGAATTGGAAGCACTTTCGGAGATTTTGGAGTCGAAAAGGTTCATCACTTGCCATTCCTACGTTCAATCTGAAATCACGATGTTGATGCGCGTGGCCGAGCAATTTGGGTTTCGGGTCAACACGTTTACCCACATTTTGGAGGGCTACAAAGTGGCCGATAAAATGGCAAAACACGGCGTGGCGGCGAGCACTTTTTCGGATTGGTGGGCGTACAAATTCGAGGTCGCGCAGGCCATTCCGTTCAACGCGAAAATCATGGCCGACCAGGGCGTTTTGGTCGCAATCAACTCGGACGACGCGGAAATGGCGCGGCGATTGAACCAAGAAGCCGCAAAATCCATCCTTTATGGCGGCATGAAAGAAGAAGATGCGTTGAAAATGGTCACTTTGAACCCGGCGAAAATCCTGCACGTGGAGGATAAAGTGGGCAGTTTGAAGGTTGGAAAAGACGCGGATTTGGTGCTTTGGAACGCGAATCCGTTGTCAATTTATGCCAGTGCCTCGAAAACTTGGGTGGATGGAACGCTGTTTTTTGACCGGGAAAAAGATATGGAAATCCGGGAAGCCGTGCAAGCTGAACGTGCCCGGATTATCCAAAAAATGATTGCCGCAAAAAAAGGCGGCGAGGGTGGCGAAAAACCTTCGCGGGCGCGGCCAAAATATCATTGTGATGATGTGGATGATGAGGGATAATGGAGGGCGAAATTTATTTCGCCCATGTTTTAATGAAAATAGTAAGGCGAAATAAATTTCGCCCTCCAAAATATGAAGATTCTATTATCAACTTTAAACGCCAAATACATTCATATCAATCTGGCCATCCGCCTTTTGTATGAATTGAATAAACACCACGATGGCTTATCGTGGAAAGAATTTACTATTAAAGAAGATAAGGATGAAATAGCCGATTATTGTAAAGATTATGAAGTGGTTGCGTTCAGTTGTTATATTTGGAACATTACCCAAACTTTGGAAGTGGCGAGAAAGATAAAAACAATCAACCCGCGTATAAAAATCTTGCTGGGCGGCCCAGAAGTTAGTTATGATTGGGAAGATGTAATTTGCCGCGATGAAGTTGATTTTATAATAACCGGAGAAGGCGAAACGCCATTTCAAGAGTTTTTAGAAAATTATCCGGCGATAGAAAACATGGCTAATTTGATAAGAAAAGATAACGGTGAGATTAAATATTTTCAAAAAACAGAGATTTTTGACCTGCAAAATTTCCGAGGAATCCAGCCTTATTTAAATGACGACCCGGCAGAACTCGCCAACAAAGTTTGTTATATCGAAACCTCTCGCGGTTGTCCGTACAAATGTGAGTTTTGCCTCGCAAGTTTGGACAACAAAGTTCGCTACTTGCCCAATGAAACGATTAAGGAGCATTTACTTTACTTAATGAAATATGGAAAAGTCATTAAGTTTTTGGATAGGACTTTCAATATAAAAAGAGATTTTACGATAGACATTTTCACGTTTATCTTAGCCAATTACAGACCGGAAAATGTTTTTCAATTTGAAATAACAGCCGATATTTTACACCCCGACATCATCAAATTTATTGACGAAAAGGTGCCGGTTGGTTTGTTCCGTTTTGAAATTGGGATACAAACTGTCAATCAAAAAGCCAACCTCGAAGTCAGTCGAAAACAGAGTTTTGAAAAGACAAAAAGCATCATAAAACAGTTGGAACACAAAGTGGAAATGCACTTGGATTTGATTGTCGGCTTGGCTTTGGATGAATTTGAGGATATAAAATACAGTTTTGAGGAAGTTTTTAAACTGCACGCGCCGGAATTGCAATTGGGTTTTTTGAAATTTTTAAAAGGCACGCCTGTCCGGCACAAAGCGGCGCAGCACGGTTTTATTTATGACCCAAATCCGCCGTACCAAATTATTGAAAGCAATTATCTCACTAAATTTCAATTGGAAGAGATTGTAAAATTAGAAAACGCGCTGGAAATTTATTGGAATAAGAAAAGGACAACACGGACTTTAAAATACGTTACGGCCAATTACTCGACCTTTGATTTTCTAATGAATTTAGGCAAATATTTTGGGACAAAACGTGAATTTCACAAGTACGGTTTGGACGATGTTTTTGAAATTTTAAATGAATTTATCGACCTCAATTATCCCTCGGATAAAGTCTTAAAAGAATTGGTCGGCATTGATTATTATCTATTTCACAAAAGAAAACCTAAGCCGCTATTTTTACAAGAAATTGATAAGTCGGATAAGAATTTTATAGTAAAATCAATAGAAAATAAAGCCCAGCAACGTGGTCAGCATCTCGCTTTTGAATTGAGTTTTGACTATAATTTATTTGAAAAAGAGAACATCGTTTTCAATAATTCCTCTGTTTTTTTGGTACAATATAATGGTGTGGATAAAGCGGCGGCGGTTTCAATTTCCAATTAATCAATACAAATCATCGACCCGCATTTTCAAAAATTTCAAAACCACCCACCGCGTGCTCAACCAAGAAATCAGCACGCCGAGCAAAGTCAAACTGGCAAAAACGCCCACTGTTCCGTTCATATCTTCGAGCGTTTTGAGTTCCGGCATTTGTTTTTGGGAAAAAGTGAGCAGTCCAATCAGCGCAGCGATGGCCACCGCAGCACTCCAAAAACCATTGATAATCCCGCGCCGGATGTACGGACGACTGATAAAATCCCACGACGCGCCCACCAATTCTTGGTTTTTGATGATAAAACGATTGGAATACAGGGCCAACCGAATCGTGTTGTGGATAAGTGCGATGGCCGCAAAAATCAGTAAAACACCCAAACCGAGGGTCAACAGACCTATTTTCCGGATATTTCGTTCAATGTTTCCCGTGGCGGATTCCTCGAAAAAAAGGTCGGCGATGGCGGGGTCTTGTTTGAGTTGTTCGCGCCATTCGGCCAATTTTTCGGGGGAAAGAAATCCCGCATCCACGTTTACTCGAATCACATCCCGAAAAAGATTGGGCATATCTTCGAGCAACGAAGCCTCGCCGAGTTCTTTTTTCATCTCGGAGGTAGCCTGTTCGCGGGTGATGAAAGTGACGGATTCGGGTTTGACAAATGGTTGTTCGCGCAAAAAACCGACGAGCCGCGAGACCTCCGTTTCGGGCAAATCGGGGCGCAATTCTACCCAAATGTCAACTTTTTCTTTAAACATTGTCACCAATTTTCGGGCGTGCAAAGCGGTCAAAACAAAAAAACCGACCATAAAAAGCACCAACGCCACACTCACGATGGCCGATAAATAAACGGGTTTGCTGCGAGCCATTTTTTTGAGAAGGTTTAGAAAGTTTAGAAAGTTTAGAAGGTTTAGAAGGTTTAGAGGGAGGTTTAGGAGGTTTAGAGGGAGGTTTAGGAGGTTTAGAGGGAGGTTTAGGAGGTTTAGAAAGTTTAGAAGGTTTAGTACTAAACCTTCTAAACCTTCTAAACTTTCTAAACCTCCTACTCAATCCTTCGGAGATTCATCGTTTAAAAGTGTTTTCCTCATTTTGGCAATCAGAAAAGAGACTTCATCTACTTTGTTCCGAATGAAACAATATTGGTCATCATTCAACCATTTTAATTCGTATGCAACAATGGTTTCTGACAACACTTCTATATTGCTTCCGTAAGCCATTTCGTAAAATCTCGCTTTTTCTTTGTTTGTTATTCTTGCAGAGCCTTCCGCTAAATTATGAACAACAGAAGTTGCTGCTCTTTTTATTTGACTTACCATGCCGAACTTTTCATCGATTGGAAAATTTTGAGTTGCTGGATAAATAAATACAGCAAGTTCTTTTGCCTTTATCCAAGCCAGCATTTTTTCGAAACTATATGTTTTGTATGTCATAATCAAATTGTTTTGTTGAAATAAAATGAAGTTGCAAATCTAAACCTACTAAACTTTCTAAACCTCCTAAACTTTCACTGAAAATCTGATGTTTTTAAATGAAGATAAAAATCATGTTTGTCGCGGCTTCTGCATTTTGGCTGCTTGTTTTTTGCCCAAAAAACGGCGCGGCGCAGAACCCTGACTGGAAAATTTTCTTTGAAAATCCCTCTTTCGAAGACAAACCGGGCGAGTCAAAATCGCCCAAAAACTGGGTTTCGTTGGCCGTCGGGAGCACGCCCGATATTTTTCCGGGCGCGTGGAAACTGAATTTGCAACCGCACGATGGCAAAACTTGCATCGGTTTGGTGACCCGCGAGGACGGGACGAGCGAAGAAATTAGCCAAATGTTGCCGACTGTTTTGGAAAAAGGCAGGTGCTACACTTTTTCGATTTACCTGAGCCATGCCGAAAAATACGTCGGCTACAATTTACCGACGCGGCTGCGGATTTGGGGCGGCGCGAAAACGGGCGAAAAATCCGTGCTTTTGGCCACTTCCGAACTCGTCAAAAATGGCGATTGGCAGTTGTACAAATTTCAATTTGTACCTTCGGCCAACGTCCAGTTCATCACTTTTCAGGCGTTTTTTGCACCGGGCGCGATGTTTTTTTACAAAGGAAATATTTTGCTGGATGCTTGTTCGCCGATTGAACGGTGCGACCGGGCGTGATGCCTAAATGATTGATTTTCAAAACGATGTCTCCAATTTTCACTGCTTTCCCTTCCGGAAAATTACTTTTGACAGGTGAGTATTTTGTGCTCGGTGGCTCGTTGGCTTTGGCGACGCCCGTCCGATTTGGGCAGCAAATCAAAATTTCAAAAGGAAAAATTTCCAACCAAATTCATTGGACAAGCCTCGAACCGGACGGCTCGGTTTGGTTTTCTGCAAAAATTTCATTGTCCAATTTTTCAATTTTGGAAACTTCGGATTTGGCCACAGCCGAACGGGTTTTGCAAATTTTACGAGCCATCGAACAAGCCAAACCAACCTTTTTTTTAACTCAAAATGCTTTGGAAATTTTTACCCAAACCGATTTTCCGAGAAATTGGGGGCTCGGCACGAGCAGTACTTTGATTGCTGGGCTAGCAAAATTTGCGGGAATTGACCCGTTTTTTTTGTTGGAAAAAACTTTTGGCGGTTCGGGTTACGATGTGGCCTGCGCATTTTCCGACGGCCCAATTTTGTATAAAATTGAAAATGGGAAACCTGATTTTTATGTCGTGAAATTTGACCCGCCGTTTTCGAAAAACCTCTATTTTGTTTATCTCGGTAAAAAAATGGACAGCCGCGAAGGCATTAAAATTTACAGAGAAAAAATTAATGGAGATAACAAAACCAATAATGAAATCAATAAATTGACTTCTGATTTTTTGAAAAGTAAAAATTTAAAAGAGATAGAAAACGTGATGAAAAAACATGAAAATTTGATCAGCGATGCATTGAATTTGGAAAAAGTAAAAGATCGGTTTTTCCCGGATTTTTGGGGCGCGGTGAAAAGTTTGGGTGCCTGGGGCGGCGATTTTGTGCTGGCAACAAGCGAAAAACCGGAGGCCGAAACCCGAAAATATTTCAACGAAAAGGGTTTTGAGGTGTTCTTTTCATTTTCTGAAATGGTAAAAAAATAGCGATGGCCACAATTTGGTACACCTCAAAAATCAAAAAAATAGAAACTCCCGCCCCGAACGTCCGCCGGTTTTGGTTGGAAAAACCTGCAGATTTTGACTTTCGTGCTGGCCAATTCCTCACGATGGATTTGCCGATTGGCGAAAAACGGCTGCAACGTTGGCGGAGTTATTCTATCGCGAACGCCCCGGCGGACGAAGATTTGGAATTTTGCATCGTCCGTTCGGCGAGCGGCGAAGGTTCAAAATACCTTTTTGAAGAAATCGCGGTGGGTTCGGAAATAAAATTTAAAGGCCCGGATGGCGCGTTTTTTTTACCCGAAAAAATAGAAGCAAATCTGGTTTTCATCTGCACGGGCACGGGCGTCGCGCCGTTTCGCAGTATGATTTTAGATTTGAAAAACCGGGAAATTCCGACCAAAAATATCCACTTGATTTTTGGGACACGTTTTGAATCTGGCATTTTGTACCGCTCTGAATTTGAAAATTTTCAAACGCAACTCGCTGGTTTTCAATACGATGTGGCACTTTCCCGGCAACCGGATTGGTCGGGCGAGAAAGGATATGTCCACGAAATTTATCTGAAAAAGTACGCTGAGCCGCGACCTGATTTGCATTTTTACATCTGCGGTTGGTCAAATATGATTGACGATGCGGTGGCGAATTTGCTGGTCAAATTGGGTTACGACCGCAGCCAGATTCACTTTGAATTGTATGGCTGACCACATTTTTAACCACAAAGTCACAAAGGGAACATAAGTTTTGATCCTAAAACTTATGTTCCCTTTGTGACTTTGTGGTTAAAAATTAGATGGTTTTCAAAGTCGCAACCGCGTGGTTCAAAAACCCCGGAACGATGTTGTCGAATGTTTTTTTGATTTTTTCGGGATTCGCCAAATCTCGAATCATCCGATGATATCTCGGTTCGCCGTACTCGTCGGTCACGGCAATCCGGCGTTCATCTTGCAAAAAATAGGTCAACATTCCTTGCGGATCAGCCTCCGGATGAAACTGCATCCCAATCATTTCCTCCGAAAAACGGACGGCCATGATAGCCCTTTCGTGATGAACGTGCGGGCGTAATTTTTCCAGACAAAGAATTTCCGCGCCTGTTTTTTTGAAACTTTCGACCCGCGGACTGACCACCTGAAAACGCCGAAAATCGGCGATGTAAAATGGATCGGGCAAGTTTTCGAACAGCCATTCGTGTTTTCCGTCGTGCGTTTTGTGGACGGGGTAAGTTCCGAACGACATTTTATCGCGGTGCGTCACCTCGCCCAAACGAAAGTGATGGCAAACCATCTGAAAAGAATGGCAAATGAAAAGGCAGTGTTTTTTCGCCACGTTGTCCCGCCGATTCCAATCCCACAGTTGTTCAATCAATCGGAAAAAATCATGAAACGCTGGAAAATCATTGATCAACGGATTGCCGGGGCCGCCCGAAAAAACATAAATATCGTAGTCCAAACCGGGCAATTCACCTTTTGCACGGACATCAAAATGGTCGAAAGTCAGCACATCGGCAAATTGGGCAAGGATGTTTTTGAGCATCGGGATGCCGCGATTGCTCTCGCCGTTGTACATATCAAGTAAGGCAGCACGCATTTTTTTTCTTTAAAAACATGAAAATTGGATGATTCGTTCATTTCATTTGGAGGTGGGCATGGGCAAAAGTCGTCAATTTTTTCTTCCTAAAAAACTTAAATCAGGTGATTGGAAACTGCACGGCCTTCTTTTTCGAAAAATTTCAACTGCAAATTTTGACCGTCAAACTCGGCAAACGAATTGTGCCAAAGCCATTCGCCGAGGTTCAAATATCGGCTTTTTCCATTTTTCAAAAGCCAATCAATCGGCAAATGGCGGTGCCCAAAAACGAAAAAATCGGGTTCGATGCCCTGCTCAATTTTCCGATTTGAATATTGCAAAAGCCATTCCCGCTCCTCGCCGAGCCACGAAAATTCTTCTTTTGGCGTAGCCGCCCGACTTTTTGAAGATGAATAATTGGCCAAATGCATCCCCAAATCGGGATGGATTTGGCGAAATGCCCACTGGCAAACCGGGTTGGTGAAAACTTTTTTCATCCGTTTGAAACCAAAATCGTTCGGTCCCAGGCCGTCGCCGTGTCCGATGAAAAATTTTTTTCCAGAAATTTCAATTTGGATGGGTTTGCGAAAAACTGGGATGCCGAATTCATTTTCAAAATAGCCAAACATCCACAAATCATGGTTTCCGGTGAACGCAAAAATCGGCAAACCGCCGTCGCGCAAACTTGCCAGACAACCCTGCAACCGCGAAAATCCTTTGGGAATGACCGTTTTGTACTCGTGCCAAAACTCGAAAATATCGCCGACCAAATAAATCGCTTCGGCTTCCGGCGCACATTTTTCCAACCATCGAACCACTTGCCGTTCGCGTTCGGGCGAGGTCAGGCGGGCGTCCGCGCCGAGGTGAAAATCGGAGGCGAAAAAGGTCTTTTTCATTTAAAATTATGCCATTTTCTCACTTTCCGATTTCATTGTCCAACTTTTCCACTTGATTCAGAAGTTGTTGGACGCGGTACATTTCATCAACCGTGTCGTCCAAATGCAATTCGAGAATCGGAAAACGGCGCATCGCCCGGCCTACTTTTGAAGCCAATGCCTGTTTGAGGCGCGGCATATTGTCTTCCAATTCGAGCATCACTTCCTGTTTATTTTCGGTGCCGTAAACGCTGATAAAAATTTTGGCAATCAATAAATCGGGGGTCATTTTAATATCGGTGACCGTCACCAATTTATCGCGGCCATAAATATAACCGCCTTCCTGCTGCAAAACCATGCCGAACGCTCGGCGGAAAACCTCACCCACTTGTTTTTGACGAATAGATTCCATTTTTCAAAAATTTAGATTTTGGGCAAAAGTACAGCCAAGAAACAGTTCGGGGCATGCCGTTTTTGAAAAGCGGCACGCCCCGAAAAATATTTTGCAATTTAAAATGGCTGTATTTTCTAAACCTTTTAAACCTACTTAAACTTTCTAAACCTTACTTAAAAATCATCTTCGGCATCGGCAGCCGCTGCACTTGCAGCATCTCGTTTTGCCGCAGCACTTCCAGCGAGTACTTTTTCTTTGATTTTATTTTCAATTTCTATGGCCACTTCCGGGTTGTCTTTCAAAAATTGTTTGGCAGCATCGCGACCTTGCCCAATTTTCGCCCCGTTGTAGGCATACCATGAACCACTTTTATTGATCAAGTCGTAATCCGTTCCGAGGTCAACAATTTCCCCAGTTTTCGAAATGCCTTCCCCAAAAATAATGTCAAAACTGGCTACCCGAAACGGCGGAGCGAGTTTGTTTTTCACCACTTTTACTTTGACTTGGTTGCCAATTACGTTGCCTTCTTTGTCTTTCATCGCTGCCCCACTTTTGCGAATGTCGAGACGAATCGAAGCATAAAATTTCAAAGCGTTGCCGCCGGTCGTGGTTTCGGGATTGCCAAACATCACGCCGATTTTTTCGCGTAACTGGTTGATAAAGATGCAAGTACAGCCAGATTTGCTAATCGCTGCCGTCAATTTTCGCATCGCTTGACTCATCAAACGGGCTTGCAGACCCATTTTAGAATCGCCCATTTCGCCTTCAATTTCGGCACGTGGCACGAGTGCCGCGACCGAGTCAATTACCACGATATCCACTGCGCCGGAGCGGATCAGGTTTTCGGTGATTTCCAAAGCTTGCTCGCCGTTGTCGGGTTGCGAAATCAGCAAATTATTGACATCCACGCCCAAACCTTCGGCATAAAACCGGTCAAAAGCGTGTTCCGCATCAATAATCGCCGCGATGCCACCTTTTTTCTGGCACTCCGCGACCGCGTGGATCGCCAGCGTAGTTTTACCCGAAGATTCCGGGCCATAAATTTCAACGACCCTTCCTTTCGGAAAACCCATGCAGCCGAGTGCGAGGTCGAGGGTCAATGATCCGGACGGAATCACATCCACTTCGACGGCCTGTTTGTCGCCGAGACGCATGATGGTTCCTTTTCCATAAGTTTTGTCAAGGCGGTCAATCGTCGCCTGCAAGGATTTGAGTTTTTCTACTTTATCGTCAGCCATAATAAAAATGGTTTTTTTGTTTATCGAAATCGAGGCACAAAACTAAACAAAATGTTTTTTACTCCAAACTTTTTTTCAAATATTTTTAAAAAAATATTGCCTGAGTAAAACCACTACTTTGGTTTAACTATTGAATATCAATGCTTTACAGCCGATTTTTGGAGTTTTTGGGCAACATATTTTTTTATAAAAATTTGTTTCAAAAGCAAGTTCGACGCGGGGAGCGGTGGGATTATCCTGTTGTCGATTGAAATTTATAGAGAAAAGAAAAGACACTTTTTAGAAAACTGCCTTTTTAAAACCGAACCTTCCGCCCAGCAATTGATACCTAAAAAAACTATTTTGGTTACGTTTTTCCAACATTCAATCATTCTCGAAAAATTTCCTGTCATGCTACACAAATTTTTCAATTTGAAAATCAACTTGATCTCCCTCCTTTTTTTCGCTGCCGCAAATATTTTCGCGCAACAGCCCACCCAAAATATCATCGGTTTGGCGACCGACAAAGACAGCCGCCAACCATTGATTGGCGCAACGGTCAAAATCGTCTCGCCTGAGGCGAGACCGGATTCGCCGGGTGCCGTCACCGATGTCGAAGGCAAATTTTTGTTGAAAAACGTCCCGGTCGGACGGCATCAAATCGCGTGCAGTTATTTGGGTTACGAACCATTTTTGTCCGACCCGATTATTTTAAATTCTGCGAAATCTGCTTTTTTACAAATTGAAATGACAGAAGCCTCTTTTAAAACTGGCCAAGTTGTCGTGACCGCCAAAAAACGCGGAAACGAACCGTTGAACGAACTTTCGATTTTGAGCACCCGCTCGTTTTCGGTAGATGAAACACAACGATATGCTGCGTCGGCCAACGATCCAGCGCGGATGGCGGTGGGTTTTCCAGGCGTCCAACCGAGCCGCGATTCTCGGTCGGATATTGTTGTCCGGGGCAATTCCGGCATCGGTTTGATGTGGCGTTTGGAAGGCGTGGACATTCCGAACCCAAACCATTTTGCGCGGCGCGGCTCGTCCGGCGGGGGCATCACGATTTTTTCGGTGAGCATGTTGGGCAACTCGGATTTCAGCACGGGCGCGTTTCCGGCGGAGTATGGAAATGCGTATTCGGGGGTTTTTGACGTGCGTTTTCGGAAGGGAAATCCTGAAAAAAAGCACTACACTTTTCGCGCCGGAATGCTCGGTCTCGATGTTTCTACCGAAGGCCCGTTTCGAAAAGGTGGCGACGCGACCTACCTTTTTAATTACAGATATTCGACGCTCGGCATTTTGAATAAAATGGGAATTCACCTCGTCGGTGAGCGGGTGGATAATACTTTTCAAGATTTTTCATTCAATTTGTACTTGCCGACACGGGGCAAAAAACATTTTTTTACCCTCTGGGGCATCGGTGGTTTGAGCGATGAAATTGAAAATGCAGAGGCCGACACCTCGGATTGGAAAAAATACGCCGATTATTTTACCCGTGATTTTACGACAAATATGGGTGCGGTCGGCGCGACGCACACGGCTTTGATTGGCGACGATGCATTTGTTAAAACGAGCATTTGTGCGATGGGTCAAAAGATTGATTTTCGGAACGACACGCTGGCAAAATCGCTCACGCCGTTCACCGTCAACAATGAAAAATACCGCGAAGGCAGATATGTTTTGTCCTCGTTTTTGAGTAAAAAAATCTCGTCGCGGGTGGGTTTGAAAACTGGTTTTTCACTCAATTTGATGCCGTATTCTTTTGACCGAAAAACTTTGGGCGATGCCTCAATTTTGGATGTGGCAGGCACCACCGCGCTCGTCCAACCGTACCTGCAATTCCGTTTTCGTTTGGCCGAAAAATTGACTTTCAATGCCGGTGTCCATGCCTTGTTTTTCACTTTAAATAATACAAAAAGCATCGAGCCGCGCCTCGGTTTAAAATTTCAAGTCACTGAAAAACAATCAGTTAGCCTTGCTTGGGGAGTTCATGGAAAAGTTTTGCCGCTGGGAAATTATTTTACAAAAATTGATGGAAAAGAAGTCAACCGCGACTTGGATTTGCTGCGGGCGCAACATTTTGTGGCGGGCTACGATTGGTTGCCGGGCAAGTCGTTTCGGGTTCATTTTGAAACTTATTTTCAAAAAATGACCGATGTCCCGGTGGCAAAAAACCAGTCGAGTTCCTGGTCAATTTTGAACACGATAGACGGTTTTGCAAAGCAAGAATTGACAAATTCCGGCACGGGTGAAAACGTGGGCGTGGATTTTAGTTTGGAAAAATCTTTCGAAAAAGGGGCGTTTTTTCTGCTCGGTGGTTCGATTTCGAAGTCAAAATATAAAGACGCTGCCGGGCGCGAACATCCGACGGCGTTCGACAGCGGCGGTTCGGCAACTTTTATGGGCGGCAAAGAATGGACTTTTGAAAATGCTTCCGTCCTGCAATTTGGCCTGAAAATTTTGTACAACGGCGGTCAAAGGCTTTCTCCGCTGCTCGCAGGGCAGTCAATTTCGAGATATTTGCCAGACCCGATTTTGGATGAAAATCGGGCATTTTTGGAAAAGGCGGAATTTTATTTTCGACCAGATTTTCGCGTTGCCTTCCGAAAAAACAACCCGAAAGCGGCTTGGACTTTGGCTTTGGATGTTCAAAATTTCATTTCCCGAAAAAATATTGACCCGCTGACGCGAAATTATGACCCGGATACGAACGCTTGGATTTTTAGAAAACAGTCGGGTTTGACGCCGATTTTGAGTTTTCAGATAGATTTGTAATTATTTTTTTAGAGGTTGTTTGTATTTAAAAGTTGAGATTTCAAATCCCTCACAATGTCATTCCGTAGGAATCTGCCCAAAAATTACCACTGTTTTTATTTAAAATCGAGGTAGATTTTGGCAGATTCCTACGGAATGACATTGCGGGGAAACCAAAATTGAGTTTCAAATTATTGAAAAATAGAAATTCAAACAGCCTCTAAAAAACAACCAATTTCTTCGTCAACCCCACCCCATTTTCACCACTAATTTTTACAAAATAAACGCCCGGCGGCACGTCCGTTTCAATTTGAACGCCCTGCTCGCCTGCCGCCAATTTTTCATCAAAAAACAAACTGACCTGCCGACCTGAAATATCAAAAAGTGCTGCCCGGACGCGCGTCGTTTCTTTCAAATCAAAAAGCAAATTGACTTCCCGGCCGTTCGAAGGGTTTGGAAAAATTTGAAAATCAACAACTGCCGACGGCGTTTTTTGACCCAAAACTTGTTTCACACCTGCCGGCAAAGCCACTTTTTTATCCAAATAAATCCGGTATTCGCCTGCTTTCAAAGTGATTTGCTTCGGCGAACCGCCTGTAGTTTGCAAGCTGTCGCCCGTAAAATATTCGTGCCACCAACCCGAAGTCGCCGTCAGCAAAGAAGTCGCTTCCGCCGTCGTGCCCACGTTGGCAACGACATACATATTATAGGTAGGCGAATTGCAGTTCATTTTGCGGATTTTGGCGGCACCCATTCCGGCAACCGAAAAACTCGTCGGGTCATCCAATCCCGTTGTTTTTCGAAGATGGGTCAAGGCTCGCACCACTTCATAAACCCGCCGACGGTCGTTGTCTTGAAAATAATCCCAGCGAATCGGTTTGGGGTCGAGGCGGCAATTGGTATTTATCGTGCCGTTCGTGCAGGTATTTATTGAAAAATCGTAGCCCAGTTCGCCAAACTCCCACAACATTTTTGGTCCCGGCACGGTGTAAAAAAGTGCATCCAACATTTCAATCCTGCGCATCGCAATCTTTTTTTCTTTCACATTGTACCCCGCGACGGCAGAATTTCCGTAAGTTTTACATTCGTAACCGATGCGGTCTTCATCGTGACTTTCCATGTATCCAACCACATGCGGTTTTGCCCAACCGCGCGTCGTGTGGGCAATCCAGGTCAAACTCGGCGGCGCGGATTGGTTGCCGAGCGCGATGTCTTTGTAGGCACCCCACAAATTTCCCCAAAGCATCATGCCGTAATTTGCCAGTGTAGTTTCCTCGGTGTTGTCGGCAAAATGTTCCAAAATGACGTAGGCATCGGGCGAAATTGCCCAAATTTTGTCCGAGTAATTTTTCCAAATCGCAATCCTCGATGGGTCGTTGGCGGCCATTGCCGCGGAGTTGCCGATGGTCAATTTTTGGGTAAAACCTTTTGACAAATCGAAACGAAAACCATCCACGCGGTACTCGGTGAGCCAATATTTTACACAATTCATCATGTAATCTTTCGTCGCCTGACTTTCGTGATTCATGTCGTTGAACACGTTAAAATCGTGTTTTGGGGTCGGGTTGAGCCAGGGATTGTCGGTGGCAGGTTGGTTTTTCGCGGCATCCCAATACAATTGCGCGAGTGGACTTTGGCCAGTCGCATGGTTAAAAACGGCATCCAAAATCACGGCAATCCCCCGCCGGTGGCATTCGTCCACAAAAGTTTTGAAGGCATCTGGCGAGCCGTAAAATTTGTCCAAAGCCTTGTGAAAATTCGGATTGTAACCCCAACTCAAATTGCCTTCAAACTCGTTCACGGGCATCAATTCGATGGCGTTGACGCCCAAATTTTGCAAATAATCCAGCGTGTCGAACAAGGTTTGATAGTTTTTTTCAACCAAATAATCGCGCAGCAACATTTCATAAATTATCAAAGATGCTTTTTTCGGACGGACGTAATTCGTTGTCTGCCAATCGAATACGGGCTGCGCGGTCTGCAAAACGGACACGATTCCGAAAGTTTTCCCACTCGGATATTTTGGCAAATTTGGAAAATTGGCGGCAGGAATCGAGCCATCGTTCCAGGGGTCGAGGACGAGGGTCGAAAGTGGGTCGGCGATTTTCAAACCCCCGTCCACCAAATATTGAAAACCGTAAATTTTTCCGGGCGTCAACCCGCCGATTTCGAGCCACCAAGTTTTGCCGTCGGGCGTGCGTTTCATCTGAAAATTGGGTTGCGGCAACCAATTGTTAAAATCTCCGATGACGTGAACCACCGATTTGTTCGGCGCGTACAAACTGAGCCGAACCGTCTGATTGTCAAGGTATTGAATGCCGGTTTCCGTCCCGGCTGGCAAGTTTTCGGTGACGACGGGCGCGGAAACGAGGTACGAAAATTCCGAAGTATCGGCCTCGGTCGCCGTCGTTGCGATGAACAAAACTTGGTGAAAACCAACCGCTCCAGCGGTCAAATTGGTCTCCAAAGTTTTTGCGGAAGCGGCGGCAATTTGCGTTCCGTTGTCCAAAAGTTGCAGGATGGCATCTTTCGACGCGGCGGCTTTGACGGGGATATTTTGCCCAGCATTTGCCAAAAAAACTTTGGCGGTCGGCTGCACAAAAATGGTCTGCAAACCAGCGTTCGCCGGGTAAACATCATAAAAAATATCGCCGCCGTCGGCAGTCCGACCGACCACCGAACCGGCAGTATTTCGAAAAACAAAAGCCAATTTCAAAACCGTTTCGCCCGCCGGAATGCCAAAAAACGTCTTGATGTTGAACGTTTTTTTGTACAAACCGGGCGACACTACGTCCATCAAACCTTTGGCATCGGCCACGCCCCACGTCGTTTGGACGTGCTTCCAATCCGAATTGCTCGTGCTCAAATTCGTAATCACGCCCATGTGTGCGTAAATCGGCGGAGCGGTCGAGGAGAGCGCGGCATTTCCTTGTTTTGCATCAAAATAGATGGTTACGTTGTCGGTTTCGGTGGGGAAAACGGGATCGCAGGTCACTTGTCCGAAGGCAAATTGGGCGAGGAAAAAAAGAGAAAAGGAGAGAAAATTTTTCATCAATATTTTTTTGAAAATGAAAGGGTGAGGTAGTTTTTTGAAAAAAGCAAAATGATTTTAACCAAAATGGGGTGCAAAAATAATCGAAAAGTGTCGTGACTCGAAAAGTGTCGGGGTGACTTTGAGCCACTGCGACACTTTTCAGGAAGAATTTGAAAAACAATTTGTATTTTTAAAAACAAATAATTTAACTTCGCCTCCACATTTTCAACAAAAAATTTGTTGTTGGAACTCGCCATTTTTCTAATCGTATAAATCTCTTTTACTTTGGGCGCAAATTCAGCAAGTCAAGCGATCAGCAAATCTAAAATTTCGGGCGGACGAGCAACGGCAACAGCCAGCGCACCCGTTCCCGGAAAATCAAAACAGCCTCCACCAAAAATGGCAGAAGTTAGGTACACCGAAGATGAAGTCAGAAGTCTGGACTGGCGCGAGCACATTCGTTTGCGGCCGGGCATGTACATCGGAAAATTGGGCGACGGCTCCACGCCCGACGATGGCATTTATGTACTTTTAAAAGAAGTTTTGGACAATTGCATTGACGAATATGCCATGGGTTTTGGGCGAAACGTCGAGGTCAATTTGACCGAAAAAATGATGACCGTCCGAGATTACGGGCGCGGCATCCCACTCGGAAAAGTGGTGGATGTGGTCTCCAAAATCAACACCGGAGCCAAATACGATAGCAAAGCCTTTAAAAAATCGGTCGGTTTGAACGGCGTCGGCACGAAAGCGGTCAATGCTTTGTCCGAGTATTTTAAAGTCTCGGCGTTTCGGGAAGGGCAGATGAAAACCGCAGAATTCAAGTTTGGCATCCTCGAAAAAGAGGAAAAATTGATGCCGACAAAAGAGGAAAATGGGACGCTCGTCCTGTTTCGGCCAGACAATGGGATGTTCCGAAATTACCGCTGGGTCAATGAATATATCGAGTTGCAACTTTGGAATTACGCGTATTTGAATGCCGGTTTGCGCTTGATTTTCAATGGAAAAACCTTTCATTCTAAAAACGGCCTGCGCGACCTTTTGGAAAAAAAGACGCAGGCCGAGAACCTTCGCTACCCGATTATCCACCTTTCCGGCGAGGATGTCGAGGTCGCAATCACGCACGGCGAGCATTATGGTGAGCAATATTATTCATTTGTAAATGGCCAAAACACGACGCAGGGTGGCACGCACCTCGTTGCTTTTCGCGAGGCTTTGGTGAAAACGGTGCGCGAACATTTCAAAAAAAGTTTTGATGCAAAAGACATCCGCGAAAGCATCATCGCGGCGGTCGCGGTGCGCGTCGAAGAACCCGTTTTTGAATCGCAGACCAAAACGCGGCTCGGTTCCGACCGAATCGCGCCCGACGGCCCGGCCATCCGAACTTGGATGAACGACTTTTTGGGAAAAGCACTCGACGATTTTTTGCACAAAAATCCGGAGGTCGCGAAGGACATGCTCAAACGCATCCAACAAAGTGAACGCGAGCGAAAAGAGATTGCCGACGTAAAAAAACAGGCCAATCAACGGGCAAAAGCCGCCAATTTTCACAACAAAAAACTCCGCGATTGCCGCTATCATTTTAATGAAAAAGTGGCGGACGAGAAACGTTTGATTACTACTATTTTCATTACGGAAGGCGATTCGGCCTCCGGTTCGATTACAAAAGCGAGGGATGTGGACGCGCAAGCCGTGTTCAGTTTGCGCGGAAAACCGTTGAACTGCTACGGCATGACCAAAAAAGTGGTCTATCAAAACGAGGAATTTAACCTCCTGCAACATGCCTTAAACATTGAAGATTCGCTCGACGATTTGCGGTACAATCGTGTCGTCATCGCCACCGATGCCGACGTGGATGGGATGCATATCCGACTTTTGTTGTTGACTTTTTTCCTCCAATTTTTCCCGGATCTCGTGCGAAACGGGCATCTTTTTATCCTCGATACACCACTTTTCCGCGTCCGCGACAAACAACAAACGTTCTATTGTTATTCGGAAACTGAAAAACAACAAGCCATCAAAAAACTGCGCGGCAAGCCAGAAATCACTCGTTTTAAAGGTTTGGGAGAAATTTCGCCGGGCGAATTCGCGGCTTTTATCGGAGAGAACATCAAACTTGACCCCGTGATTTTGCACGAAGACACGGTGATTGATGATGTTTTGAGTTATTACATGGGAAAAAACACGCCGGAGCGGCAGGATTTTATCATCAATAATTTGCGGGTGGAAATTGATGTGATTGATACGCCGGAGGAGGAGGCGCAGATTCAGCCGGAGGTAGAAGTTGGTGTTTGAGGCAAAAACCTTTACTTTTAACAAAAATTATTAGAGATGGTAGAGTTTTTAGAGAAAAAAATCACTTTTTCGGCTTTTCGGGAAATGGACTTTCCCGAGACTGACCACTTTATCTATGAACTAATAAACGGAAATATTGTGAAACGAACCGCCCCCAGTTTGCCGCACCAGCGAGTTTCGAGAAGATTGACCTATTTTTTGGAAAAATTTTTAATGGAAAATCCAGTGGGCGAATTTTTTTGTGCCCCGACCGATGTTTCTTTTGATGAAACGGTGGGGGTCGTCCCGGATCTGTCCTACATTTCAAATGACCGAGATTTCATACTTTTCAATGATGATTACGTCCGTGGAACGCCCGATATTATTTTTGAAATCATCTCGCCCGGCACGGGGCGGCGCGACCGGACTGAAAAAAAAGTGCTGTACGAAAGTTATGCCGTTGGCGAATATTGGCTTGTTGACCCAGCCAACCGGACGGTTGAAATTTTTATTTTTAAAGAAAATATTTACTTCCTCGACCAGTTTTTGGAAATCGAAGACACCGCAATTTCCAAAAAAATGCCTGGTTTTGTGGTGGATTTGAAAGCATTGTTTGGGTGATTTTTTAAAATTCAAAACTCACCCCATCCCAATCACCTCCGCAAAAACCCCCGCCGCCGTCACTTCCGCCCCCGCCCCCGGCCCACGCACAACCAGCGGCCGCTCCCGATACCTTTCAGAAGTAAAAACAACCATGTTATCCGTGCCAGAAAGAAAGAAAAACGGGTGTTCCTGACTCACTTTTTGGAGGCCGATGCTGGCATTTCGGCCTTCCAGTTTTGCGACAAAACGCAATGCAAGTCCCTCGTTTTCAGCGATTTGAATCAAGCGTTCGAAGTGGCCGTCGTGTTTTTCAAGTTCCTCGAAAAAGCCTTCGACCGTGTCTGGTTCGAGGCAAGCGGCGGGCAAAAGTGGTTCGAGTTGGATATCATTTTCCTCCATTTTTATGCCCGATTCGCGGGTCAAAATCAGCAATTTTCGGCGGACATCCGAGCCGGAAAGGTCGTCTCGCGGGTCGGGTTCGGTCAGTCCGAGGGCTTTTGCTTGCCGCACGATTTCGGAAAATTTCTTGCCCGATTTAAAATTGTTAAAAATAAAAGACAAAGTGCCGGACAGCACGCCTTCTATTTTTAAAATTTTGTCACCCGATTGAATCAAACCGCCGAGCGTCGAAATGATGGGTAAACCCGCCCCGACGTTCGCCTCGAAACGCCACGAAACGCCACGTTTTTCGGCCAGTTTTTTCAATTTGATGTACTGCAAAAACGAACCGGACGCCGCCAATTTGTTTGGCGTCGAAATCGAAATGCTCGCGTCCAAAATCTGTTCGTAAAATGAAGCGACCTCTGCCGAAGCCGTGTTGTCGATAAAAATGGCGTTCGGCAGGTTCATTTTTTTCATTTCGCCGACAAATTTTGAAATGGAAAAATGGTGGTCGGCACTTTTCAAATTGCTTTCCCAAATCGACAAATCAAGCCCGTTTTCATTAAAAATCATTTGCCGCGAGTTCGCCAGCCCAACCACTCGAATTTCGAGATTTCTTTTTTCTGATAAATATTTTGCCTGTTTTTCCATTTGCCGAATCAAAGTGCTGCCGATCAGCCCCACGCCGACGATGAAAATGTTCAAAGTTTTGGAATCGGACAGGAAAAACGCTTCGTGGATCGCGTTCAACGCTTTCGTTTCGTGGTGCGCCGAAATCACAACGGTGATATTCAACTCGCTCGAACCCTGCGCGATGGCCACGATATTCACGCCGTTTTTTCCAAGTGCCTGAAAAAGTTGCCCGGCGATTCCGGGGCGATATCGCATATTTTCACCGACGACCGCGACGACCGACAAATCGCGTTCGATGCGCAGCGGCTCGACGAGGTTTTCACGAATTTCAAATAAAAATTCTTTTTCCGCCGCCGATTTTGCCAACTCGGCCTGCCCCGGCGACACCGCAAAAGTGATGCTCGACTCGCTCGATGCCTGCGTGATGATGACCACGTTCACGCCCGCCCCGGCCAGCGCGCCAAAAAGCCGCGCTGAAATGCCCGGCACTCCAAACAAACCGCTCCCCTGCAAAGTCAAAAGGCAAATTTGGTTGATGCTTGAAATGCCAGTAATCGCGCCCGGCAGCCGTTTTTCTTCCTGTCCGGGGCCGATGAAAGTGCCGGGAAAATCCGGGTGAAAAGTGTTTTTTATTAAAATCGGGATGTTTTTGGTCAGCGCCGGCATGATGGTCGGCGGGTAAATCACTTTCGCCCCAAAATGGCTCATTTCCATCGCCTCGCGGTACGAAATCGTGGGCTGGGTGAATGCTTTTTTTACCCGACGCGGGTCAGCGGTGAGCACGCCGTCCACGTCTGTCCAAATTTCGATAGCCTCCGCGTCGAGTGCCGCGCCGAAAATCGCAGCCGTGTAATCCGAACCGCCGCGCCCCAAAGTCGTCGTCAAACCATCCGCCGTGCTGCCGATAAAACCAGTGATGGCTTGGACATTTGGATTTTTTTCAAAATAATCAACTATATTTTTGTTGGTTTCTGGAAAATTTACCCGCGCACTGTTAAATTGGGCATCGGTGCGAACGACCTCGCGAGCATCCAAAAAATCGGTCGGGATGCCAGCCAACTGCATCGCCCGCGAAATAATGTAGGTCGAATTCCGCTCCCCAAAACTGCAAACGAAATCCAGCGAGCGCGGCGAAACTTCGCGCAACAAAAAAATGCCCTGCAAAACACCGGCGAGGTCATTAAAATTATGGAAAATGTGCGCGAACGCCTCTGATTTGAATTTTTCGGTCGCCCCGGCCAGCAAGGTTTCGGCGGCGTCGAGGTGGCGGTTTTTTACCGTTTCAAAATCGGCGAGGTACGAATTGTCGCCGCGCCCAGCCTTGTCGGCCAAACTAATCAAGGCATCGGTGACCTTTGAAAATGCAGAAAAAACGACGGCCAGTCGGGCGTTTTCGGCGTAATATTTTTTCAAAATTTCAATCAGTGCAGCAATCGTTTCAGGGCTGCCGACGGACGTGCCGCCAAATTTTAGGACTTTCATAAAAAGTAAATTTTTGGAAAATGCGCGTTTTTGGGCGGCAAAGATGAAGTTTTTTAAAACGTGCTGACATATCCCAAGTGAAATTTCAACGCCCGAAAATCAAAACCCGTCGTCGGATCGCGCTGCCCCGCTGCGATATTTATACCAAAAATTCCGGCGCGGGTTTCAAAATTCAGACCCACGCCAGCCCCAATCGGGCGCAAAAAAAGTCGCGTCCGGTCGGTCAAATTTTCCAAATATCCAAAATCTGAAAAGGCAGCGAGGAACGCATTTTGCCCAATCAGCAACCGAAACTCCGCCGTGCCGACCAAAAAACGGGTGGCAAAAAGGCTTTCTTCATCAAATCCTCGCAGCAATTTGTTGCCGCCCAAACGGTATTGTTCATTGATAAAAACAGGACGGTCGGGCGACAAAATTGCCCCACCACGAACGGCCAATTTCACGGTGCTTCGCTGAAAAACAGGCAGGTAAATTTCACCTTTTCCTTCCAAACGAAAACGCGACGTGCGCCCAGCCAACGTGTCGTAAAGTGTTGAAAATGAAAAACTTGGGTCATTTTTGTCTTTCAAATTTTCAATTTCTGAGTTGCGTTGCAGGTTGCTGAAACCGGCGGTTGTTTTCAAATTCATGGCCCAGCCGCGACGTGGATTGAACCGATAATCGAGCCTCGAAAAATCGGCTTCGATGCCAAAACCATTTTGCCGAAAATCCAAATTTGGCGGCAGCCGACGGCTCGAAATCAGCGCGGCGGTGTCGATTTTTTGCAAAAAATCGGAGCGGTTTTCCCAGAAAAATTTGAAAAAATTTCCAGCCGTCAAAAAATATTGGATGCCAAAATCGCCCGTCGCTTCGACCCACGACGAATCGCGGCGAAAAATTCGGAGATGCCCGGCGACGCCGAACGGCTGGCCAAAAAGATAGGGCACGCTGGTTTCGAGGTCGAGTTTTTGGGTTTCGGGGCGCAGCCGTTCGAGTTCGAGGCGCAGCCGCTCGCCGCGACCGAGGGCATTTTGAAAATCGGAAAGCAGGCTGCCAGTCAACAAAACGCGCCCGTCGCCAGCGTCCGGTCGGGGCAACAAACCGATGATAAAATCAAAACGCCCGGCCTTCTTTTTTTTCAAAAATAGATTGACCGTGGCTTCGCCGCCTGCAAAATTTACGGTCGGCGGCGCGGTCATTTCGGCAAATGGCAAAGCGGTCAAACGCTCGCGGAGTTCGATGATTTTTTTTCGAGAATAGGGTTGGCCGCGGCGCAGCGCGAGGTAATTTTCGAGGTAGCCGCGAGGCAATCGCAGGTCGCCAGTAATTTTAATTTCTTTGATTGTAAAATATTGATTCTGTGCAATTTGCAGCACGGCGGCAACTTTCCCATCGTCCAAAAACTGGATGCTATCCAACCAAATTTGGGCAAATGGGTAGCCTGAATTTTCGAGTTCGGCGAGCAATTTTTCCTGAAATTTTAGGAGTTCGTCGTGGCGGATTGGTTGGTCGGAAAACAGTTTTTCCCGAAAACCTGCCGCCGAAAACCAACTCAAATTTGCGGTCGCGGCAGGTCGGATTTTCAGCCAGCGCATTTCTTTTCCGATGTGAAATTTTGCAAAAACGGTCGTCGAATCCAGCCGCCGCAGGCTGTCGGTCGAAGCGGTGAGGTAGGATTTTTCCCAAAAAAATCGGGTGAGTTTTTGGCAAAATTGGCGGGCAGCGGCGGTGTCGGGGATTGGGAAAGCAAAAATTTCAGAGTCGCGGCGTTCCGGTTTTGGGAAAAAATTTTCCATATTTTTTTCAAAAACGGCGGTGTCGGCAGCGGAAATTTGGAGGAGAACTTGGGCTGTTTTTTGGGAAAAAATGGAAGTTGGGAACAGGAAAAAAAAGAAAATTCGAACCAAAAAGTTGTTGGCGGGGACGCCAACAACGGCAAAAAAATTTCCCACAATGTCATTCCGTAGGAATCTGGACAAAATTTTTTCGCAATTTTCCAATAAAATCGAGGCAGTTTTTGGGCAGATTCCTACGGAATGACACGGTGGGAAATTTTGGGCTTCAATCTGTTTTTTTTGAAACAACTTCGTGAAAATCAATTGATTACTGAATTTTTTGCGGCAGCGAAATCTCGTCATTTGCCAATTTTTTTAACCTTTCCGCTTCGACGCGGCCAACCACGATGATGGTTGCTTCGTATAAAAGTAGCAGTGGAATGGACACCAAAGTTTGCGAAACGACGTCCGGCGGGGTGATGATTGCGGCGACGATAAAAATGGCAACGATGGCATGGCGGCGGTACATTTTCATGGATTTTTTGCCGACGATTCCAATTTTTGCCAAAAAGTAACCGACCATCGGCATTTCAAAAATCAACCCGATTGGGATGGTGAACATGGTCATGTAAGTGACGTAGGAATCCAGTTTTGGCGCGAAAGTGGTTTGTTCGACGGTGTAACCGGCCAAAAAATTCATCGAAAGCGGCGCGACAATGTAATACCCGAACGCGACGCCGAGAAAAAACAACAATGAACAAATGGCCACCACGCCTCGAATTGCCGATTTTTCATTGTCGTGCAGGCCGGGAGAAACGAATTTCCAAAACTGCCAAAAAACAAACGGGCAAGCCGCGATGAACCCCAACCAAAACGATAAATATAGGTGTTGCATCAAAACTTCGCCGAGTTCGATGGCTTGCAGGTCATATTTTTCGGGAACGAGGCACATCGTTTCGCCTGCGCCGAACGATTTTGAAAGCCAACACAAAGCGCGATAAGTTGGGAAATCGGGATTTCGCGGGCCGTAAAGCAGTTTGAGGAAAACAAAATCCTTGTTGAACATGAAAAATGCCATGACCGCGCCGATGGCCATCGCTGACCGCACCAAAACAGTCCGCAACTCGGCGATGTGCTCGAAAAAAGTCATTTCTCCGCGTTCTTGTTCACGTTCTACCTCGTGCAATTGGTCGAGTGGCATTTTACTTTAAATTTTTTTGAACCACAAAGGCACATTAGAAAACATAAGTTTTAAAAAAAGAACCCATAAAACTTATGTTTTCTATTGTGCCTTTGTGGAAATTGACTGCGAAATTCGCGCAAAGGTAAAAAAGAAACTGCCTGAAAATTGGTCGTTTGATTTTCGGCAACGAAACTTTGCCTAACAATTTTTCAACAAACATTTTTAATTTCAAACTTGGGTTTCGATGAAAAAACTTCACTTTGCCGCTGCATTTTTTAGCCTCTTTTTATGCCTTTCTACTGTTTCTGCTCAATCTTTAAAAAACAAAATTTACGAGGCCGGATTGATTTCAGGCTTTTCAAATTACGCCGGTGACCTGTCCGGGAAATACCTTTTTTTGAAAGAAAGTCGATTTGGATACGGTGCGTTTTTGCGCTGTCATTTGGGGAGGGATTTCAATTTGAAAGTTCATTTTTTAAACACTTTCATCACTGGCGACGACAAAAACTTTCCAAAATTGAGTCCTCGGAAATTCAAATTTTCCACCAATATTTCTGAAATTGCTTTGACTGGCGAGTATCAATTGCTCGATTTCTCGGTCATTTTTCCATCCAAAACTTTTTTGGCAAGTGTCTCGGCTTATGCTTTTGGCGGCGGCGGAATTGCCTTGGTTCGTCCGTCGGCGACTTGCTACGGTTCGCGGGACGAGTGCGATAAAAATACGGTTGTCAATTTTCCAGAACCCAATTTGCCGCATCAATTGGCCACCGTTCCGCTGGGTTTTGGGCTGCGGTATTTTGATGATTGGCGGGCGGTTTGGGGTTTGGAATTGGGGCTGCGCACCGTTTTTTCGGATTTGCTGGACGGGGTGAGTTTGAATGCGAGTGCCGATGGCAATGACTATTATTTGTTCGCGGGCATGTCCGCAGGTTTTTTGTTAAATACACCGCGACCACAAAAAAAGCGCGGTCGTTAAAATTCTAAAATTAAAAGTTAACGCGGGTAACGAGGGTAAAAGTGGGTGCATTAAGAATCGTAGTCGCACAAAAAATGGCTCCGATTTCAAAAAAAATTCACCAAAACTGGGGTCGAAAAACCCCGCTTTTAAAAAAAGATACCCGATGAAAAAGTTTGCATTCCTCCTCGTTTACTTTTCTCTTTTTGCTTTTGTAACCTCCGTTTCTGCCCAAAGATTTCACCGCAGCGATTGCCAAAACGAAATTGGCACGGTGGCCGGGTTCAATTTTTATTCCGGCGACATCACCCAAAGTTTTGCCCAGTTCAGCGAGTCGAAATTGGCTTACGGCCTTTATTTTCGGCACACGTTTTCGTCCGATTTTTCGGTTCGCCTCCAATTTTCAACGGGCAGTTTGACGGGCGATGACAAAAACAACCCGCAATTGAGTTTCCGAAAATTCAGGTTTTCAACTTCGATGAAAGAAATTTCGACGGTGGCCGAGTGGCATATTTTTGGAAAACCGAGTTTTGATGAAATCGGTTTGAAACGTTTTTCACCTTATTTGATGGCTGGATTTGGTTTTACTCGTGCGACGGCGACGGCGGAGGCCTACGGTTCGGTAGCTGAACGCCGTGCCAACACAAAATCTCCGTTCCCGGAGGCCAATCAAAAACAAGATTTTGTCACCACGCCGTTTGGTTTTGGTGTGCGGACGTATATTTCTGACCGATTGATTTTTGGAATCGAAGCCAATTGCCGCCCGGTTTATTCCGACCAATTGGATGGCGTGAGCATCAATGGAAATCCTGAAAAAAATGACTGGTACTATTTTTATGGCGTGACGATTGGTTATTTGTTGAATGACCCGAATCCTTGCCGGATGTTTAGATAATTTACGATTTTAGATTTACGATTTACGATTGCTTAATCCATGATTTTCAAAAATTCAGGCAATCGTAAATCTAAAATCGTAAATCGGCAAACGCCAAAAGTTTTTCCTCTTCCCAAAGGCCCGACATCAACTGAATCCCGATTGGCATTCCATTTTCTGGATGATTTCCAATCGGCATGGCAATCGCCGGGACGCCCGCCAAATTTGCCAAAACCGTAAAAATATCGGACAAATACATGGCCACTGGGTCGTCGTTTTTCTCCCCAAATTTCCAAGCAACGCCGGGCGCGGCAGGCAGTGCGATAAAATCAAATTTTTTGAAAACATCCAAAATCCGTTCTTGCACAAGACGCCGAACCTGTTGGGCTTTGGTATAATATGCATCATAAAATCCGCTTGAAAGCACAAATGTTCCCAATAAAATCCTGCGCTTCACTTCTTCGCTAAAACCTTCCGAGCGACTCAAAATATAGGTTTCTGCCAAATTTTTTGCCTCCGGATGCCGAAAACCATATCGAACGCCATCGTATCTGGACAAATTCGTGGAGGCCTCGGCAGTCGTCAAAACATAGTAGGCCGGGATGATAAAATCCATCAAATCAAAATGGACGGCCTCAACTTCGTGTCCCTGCGTTTTTAATTTTTCAAAAAAATCAAAAATCTGCCCGCGCACCTCGCCGTCCAAACCTGCCGATTCAAAAACTTCGGGGAAAAAAGCGACCCTTGCTTTTCCTTCGTTCGACTCCGCTCCCGAACCGGCAAATTGTATTTTTTTTGAAAAATGTGGCACCTCGCGGCGGCTCACCGTGCTGTCAAATTCGTCCGCCCCGGCCATGATTTCCAACAAAATAGCCGCGTCTTCCGGGCATCGCGTGATGCAACCGATTTGGTCGAACGACGAACCGTAGGCCAACAAACCATGCCTCGAAATGCGCCCGTAATTTGGTTTCAAACCAAAAAGTCCACAAAAAGCAGCCGGTTGGCGAATCGAACCGCCCGTGTCCGAGCCGATTGCCGCAAGGCAAGCATCGGTTTGAACCGAAACCGCCGCCCCGCCCGACGAACCGCCGGGGACGCGCGACGGGTCGACAGCATTTTTCACCGCACCGTAAATTGAGTTTTCGTTCGACGAACCCATGCCAAATTGGTCGCAATTCGTGCGCCCCAAAATGATGGCGTCCTCGGCCAACAACCGTTCGACGGCGGTTGCGGAAAAAACGGAAGTAAAATTTTCCAGAATTTTGGAAGCAGCCGAAACGCGGTGTCCGGCAAAACAGATGTTGTCTTTCAAACTCAAAACCACGCCGAACAACCGCCCGATCGATTTTGGATTTTCCTGAAATTTTTTGTCCAAATCCGCCGCACGTTCGAGGGCTTCGTCGGCAAAAATTTCGACCCAGGCATTCAGGTTTTTTGTTTTTTCAATTTGGGAAATGTAAAATTCTACGGCCTCGCGGCAGCTTGTTTTTCCAGCGATGATTTTTTCGCGGAGGTCGGAAATCGAAATATATTTTGGAGAAATTTTCATTTTTGGTGGGTGAAATCAATTGCACAGAGATTTCGGCGGCCAAAGTCTTAATTTCATCTGATATATCTTCAAAAAACAATGGCTAACAAATGGCGTGAGTCGCGCATGTGTTGGAGGTTGGAGTTACTTCACGACCACTTTTCCAAACCAAAACATCTCAAAACCACCGCCGACTGATGCCTCGCGCACCTGCCCGACCGACAAATAATACAGTCCCGGCGCGAGTTTCAAATTTTGATAAAAATGACCGGGCGATTCTTTTTCCCCATTTTTCGATTCGAAATGGCTCAGCCCACAACGCAATTGCGATTTTTCCAAATTGAATGATTTTGACTTTTCGTCAGGCGTATTTTTTTACGCAAATTCACCAGTCAGACTTTCATTTTTTCAAAATATTTGAACACAGCAGCCCCGCGCGTCGTCACGTGCAATTTCTCGTAAATGTGCCGGCAATGGCTTTTTACGGTCGTTTCCGCGATGAAAAGTTTATCGGCGATTTGTTTGTAAACCAAGCCATGACGCAGGATTTCGAGTATCTCTTTTTCACGGTCGGTCAGCAAATTGTCGAATTGATTTTCGCCGCTCTTGCCTTCTCGCATCCGTTCGATGACTTTTCGGGCAATCTGGGCACTCATCGGTGAGCCGCCGTCGTAAACTTCTTGGATGGCTTCCATGATTTTGGTCAGCGGGGTGCTTTTCAGCAAATAACCTGTCGCGCCTGCTTCGAGGGCATGGAAAATGCGGTCGTCGTCTTCGTACACCGTGAGCATCAAAAACTGAATCGAAGGATACAGATTTTTGAGTTGGATGATGACATCGATGCCCGATTTGCCCGGCAAATGGATATCAGTCAACACTACATCGGGCAGGGTTTTGGGCAGTTCGCGGATGGCGGACTCGGCATTTGAAAAGGCTTTTTCGCAACGAAAACCCGTAGTTCCGTTCAAAACTGCCTGCAAAGCATTGCGGTAGTCGTCCACATCTTCGATGACGGCGATTCGGATTTGTTTTTCCATGTTTAAAAAATTTGAAATAAAAACAAAGGTAACGGAGGATTTGCCGGTACGGCTATCCTACTTTTGGATGATTTCAAGTGAAAAATTCGTCAGAGCGGAATATATTTGTTCTGTAAAAATCATTGATTTTTAACCTCCTTCAACCAAAATGCGAAAACAACTCTTCTTTTTTTGCCTTTTCCTTTTCCAAAAACAATTGCTTTTTGGGCAACTCCCGACCCACGGCCTGGTGGCTTCGTGGCAATTCAACAACAATTTCGAGGACGAAGGCCCACACCATATTTATTCGTACCCGAAAAATGTCAAACTCGGCGAAGACCGTTTCGGGCAGCCCGACCATGCCATGCTGCTCGACACCACGCACGCTTGCCTCGTCGTGCCTGACCACCCGGCCTTGCACGTCCGCAATTTCACCTGGTCGTTTTGGTTGCTGGCGAGCGAGCCACTGGGCGAATTTCAGCACATCATGGGCAAGCGTTTGGACGTGCTCCGGTTCCGGTATTCATTTACCATTTATTTCCGAAATGGCACCTTGAATTCTTATGTGAACAACACAGTTGGCGAAGAAACATACGTCCGTTCCTCGCTTTGGGTGCCGAAACTGCATACTTGGCACCATCTCGCGGTCGTGGGCGATTACAACCTTTCAAACTACGCAATTTATGCAGACGGCGTGCAAATCGGGCGCGTGGATTTAAATGTGGTGCAAGATTATGACAACAGCCCATTGACTTTTGGCACCATGATGTTTCGTGGCTTGACAGCGGAGATTTCGTTTCAAGGCAAAATGGACGACTTCCGTTTGTACGACCGGGGGCTCACCGCCGAGGAAATTCAACGCCTCGCCGCCGACCGACCCGAAGGAAAACCGCTCGGCATTGATTGGATGAAAAAACCGTTGCCTGACGGCAAATACCTCGTTTTGTACACCGAAAAAGACAAAATCATCTCGCCAAAACCTTTTGCATTTGAACTCGTGCAAAGCCGCCCCGTCTGGCAAAACCCGTGGTTTGTGGTCGGCAGCCTCTTTTTTACTTGCCTTTTGACGTTTTTTGGGATGCGCCGCCGACAAATTCAGGCGGCGCGGCTGCGGCAATCGGAACTCGAAAAATTCAAGGCCATCGAACAGGAACGCTCCCGCATCGCCCGCGATTTGCACGACGATTTGGGTTCGGGGCTGAGTGCCATCGGTTTGCTGACCGAAATCGCCTACCAAAAATCGGGGGACGGCAACCTGAACTCCGAAATCAAAAAAATGGTCGAAACCTCGACCGAACTCTCCCGCAAAATCCGCGAAATCATCTGGATGGTCAGTGCCCGTTTTGACAACCTCGAAAATTTGGTGAGTTACCTCCACCACACCGCAACCGAACTGTTTTCCGATTCGAAAATAGATTTGGAGGTGCATTTGCCCCACGAAATGCCCGCCGTTTTGCTCGGCGGCGAGCAGCGACGGGCGTTTTTTCAGGCCGTCAAATCTGCCCTGATTTTGCTGCGGGACCACAGTGCAGGTCGGGTCGGAATGTTTTTTTTGGTTGGGCAAAATTTTGAAATGAACCTGCGTTTCGCTGCCTCCGAAATTTTTTCCGAAGCATTGGAAAAGCCGACCAATTTCAAACTTGCCATTGAAAAATTGAAAGAAACGGGCAGCGGTTTTCAACTGAATCTGGGCGAAAATCCAGGTATTAAATTCATCATCCCAATTTCCAAAAAATGAAAAACCTGTTGCCGCTGCTGCTTGCCTGTCATTTTGGAGGGCTGCCGTTTGAAAATTTTGCCCAGTCGTTGCAGCCTGGTTTGGTGCTTCATTTTTCAGCCGAAAAACCCGGCGCGGATTTGTCCGGCAACGAAAACCATGGCATTTGGAAAAATATTTCGCGCACGGCGGGCATCCCCGGGGTTTCGGACAGTGCCTATTTTTTCAACGGTTCGAGCAGTTTTGTCGAAGTGCCTGCCTCGCCGTCGCTGAACCGGGGCAAAAGTTTCACGGCTGCGCTTTGGTTCAAAAGTGATTTGTTGCTTTCCGCAAATTCCGAAATGATGTTTTTGTTTCGATACATTCAAATGAAAACAGATAAAGCACATGCATATGACGGCCAACACGTCTATTGGCTGCGGTGCAAAATGGCCGACCTTGATTTCAGGATTGGCGACGAAAACCGGAACAGCCAAACCGTCAGTACCGACAAAAAATTTGTCATTTCCAAAAATAAATGGTACCACGTTGCCACAACTTTTGATGCAGAAAAACGAAAAGCCTGCCTGTTCGTGAACGGCGTTTTGTCCAATGCTGACACTGTGCTTTTTGAGCCAAATTTTGCCGAAAACGAGCCGTGGTTGATTGGCGTGCGGTGGTATGCCCAGCAAGAAAGTTTTTTCAGCGGCGCGCTCGACGACCTTCGAATTTACGACCGCGCCCTGTCCGCCGCCGAGGTAAAAGCACTGACCAAAGGCTTCGTTTTCACGCCCGCCGCCGACAATTTTACAAAAATGGAAAGGCTCGACGCGGGGCGGTACATCGTCCAACGAGCGAATTCGGCGGGGCAATTGGGCAAGGAAATCGAAGTGGTGGAGGTCGTGGCGGAAGAGGTTTTTTGGAAAAATGGCTGGTTCCTCGCCTGCTGCATCGCGGCTGCCTCGCTGCTCACTTTTGTTTTTGCCTATTTTTACAACCGCGACAAACAGCAGGAACAAATCCTCGAATTTGAAAAATCGCAGACCATCGAACGCGAACGATTCCGCATCGCCCGGGAGATGCACGACGACATCGGCTCCGGTTTGAGCGCCATCAATTTGTTGACCGAAATCGCACTCAACAAAAGCAAAAACCCGCAAATGGCCGTCGAAATCGCAAGAATTGCCACTTCTGCCCGCGAAATCCATGCCCGGATCCAAGAAATCATCTGGACCACCAACCTTCAAAACGACACTTTGAACAGCCTGCTGCACTATCTCCAACGTTTTGCGACCGAGCGTTTTTCGCCCACTGGCATTGCCTTGCATTTTGATTTGCCCGAAAATATCCCTGTCCACAGCATCTCTGGCGAACGCCGCCGCGCCGTGTTTTTGGCTTTCAAAGAAGCCCTGCAAAATGTGGTCAAACACGCGAAAACGGCCTCCGTCGAAATTCAAACTTCGGTTTCGGACAAGCATTTGAGCATTTCCATCCGCGACCGGGGCAAAGGTTTTGACCCCAAAATTGCGACCCGCGAACTGGGCAACGGGCTGCCGAACATGAAAAAACGACTGGAAGATGTGGGCGGAAAATGTCGCATCGAATCGGGCAGCGGCGGCACGTTGGTGGTGTTGCAATTGCCTTTGTAAATATATTTCAGGTACTCCTTTTGGGCGGTTTTTCCGATTTTAAAGTTCATATTCTACTACTTTTTACCGATTGCCCGAACAAGGTGATACTTCGACCTTTGCAAAACCAATGACAGTTGCTGAAATTGAAAAAGGTGGCAACCGGGTGTTTTTTATACACGGAAAAACAACAATTGCGGCAGTTTACAAACTTCCCGGACGATGAAAACCGGGTGAATTTTTTTGCTGATAACCATTTTTTGAAACAGTAGATAAATATTAAGACCGATGGAATTTTCTGTTTGCCCATTTTAAAAACCAACCCACCCATTGGTTCGCTCGGAATCAGATTAAACTGTTTTACAAATTTGTACTCAGAAATCACTTGTAGCTTTCGTCCGTCCGCCGATGCAAAAATCATACTTTCATGCGATGCCCGATTTTTGGATGATGGCGGGCGGCTGCCCCAGATTTGTGTTGAAAACACGACTTCGTTTTTAATCCGATAAACCTATTTCCTTATCTCAATTTATTGAAAATCAAACGACCTGCGCCACGGCGCGGGCATCACCTCAATTTTTTAAAATTTCTTACAAATGAAAAAATTCACCATTTTACTCGCTCTTTTTATTTTTTCGACAGCAAATACCTTTGCCCAATGGGCACAAATGAAAACAAATGCCGGCGAGTACAACACACTTTGGGTGGATGCCGTGGACAAAAACACGGTTTGGGCATCGCTCGACCAATTCGCCAACGGGTATTATTTCCAACCCGCCAACAAAGTCGTCCGCACCACCGACGGCGGAAAAAACTGGACGAACCACAACATTTCCAACGACCCGCTGGATTTTATCACCTCTATTTTTGCTCGTTCGGCAAACGAACTTTGGCTCACGGCGGTCAATTACGGCAGCGGCGAAGGCAAACTTTTGGTCACTTACAACGGCGGCCAAACTTTTTGGAACAAAACGCCCGCCTCGCTTGCCTTGCCTGGAAATTACCCGGATGTCATCCATTTTTACGATGCGACGCACGGAATCCTGCTCGGCGATCCGTTCAATGGTGAATATCAGGTTTTTACGACCGCTGATGCTGGGGAAAATTGGACGCAGATCCCCGGTTCGGCATTGCCCGACCCGACGCCCGGCGAGTTCGGATTGCAAGAAGTTTATGGGGTAGCGGGCAATGCCACCATGTTTGGAACAAACGGCGCGCGGGTTTTGCGCACGCCGGATTGGGGACAAACTTGGACAGTAATTGACTTGCCGAGCCAAGCCGGGAACACCGCGAACGTCGGCGGCATCGCTTTTTCGGATGCCCAAAATGGTCTTTTGACCCATTCATTCAACCCAGACGCACAGCCCGGAACCCAACCAAAACCAATTCGCACGACCGACGGCGGCCTCACTTGGTCGGTCATCGAGGATTCGAACGGCGACACTTTTGATGAATTTGGCGTTTTGGTCCACGTTCCCGGCACGACGGGCACATTTTTGTCCGGAAATTTTGATGGCACGGCGTACACCAAAGATTTCGGCGTGACCTGGGTTTATCGTGAAAACAAGAACTTCCGCATCCCCGGCGTGGATTGTTTGGATGCCAACAATTGCTTCGGATCCATCTGGCACGACTCCAAAAACACGGGTTCGAAAGTCGCCCGGTTTGTCGGCAACCAGCTCGTCGAAAAGCACCCTGCATCTTCCCTAAAAATGAAAGCCACCCCAAATCCGACAACCGGCCCGGTCACCGTGACCTTTTCCGCCGCCCTGCCCGCCGACGGTTTGATCTACATTTTGGATTATTACAACACCGTAATGATTGTGCAACACTCTCTTTCCGCTGGGCAGCAAACTGCCAGTTTCAACATTGGTAATCTCACTCCTGGGGTTTATTGGTTGAAAGCAGTGGTCGGAGGCAAGGTTTTTACGGAGATGTTTTTTAAAAAATAGAAACTGGAAAATTGGGTGCGAGGCTTTGGAAATCGGGCGGAAAAATTTTCGACAATCCCTTGAATTTCAAAGCCTTCCATCCATTACCCATCACAAAACATTCAATAAATCATGTTGAAAAAATTCATTTCGACGGCCATTTTCATCGGTTTTTCAATCGTCGTCCCCTTGCTGGCAAAAACGGAACTGATGCTGCACTGGAAAATTTGGGCAGTGGCGGCGAGCATCATTTTGTTGATGTTCACCCAACCGCCCATCGCCTCGATGGCCGAAACTTCAAAGGACGACCGCCACACGCTTTGGCTCATCCTCGGCCTGAGTTTGGTCTCGGTGGCCGTGCCGGTGGTCGAGTGGGCCTATTTTCTGCCCGACCCGGCGGCCACGGAAATCACGGCAGTTTCTGGTTTGGGCATTTTGCTGATCCTCGCGGGCTGCGCGATCCGGTTGTGGGCGATTGCCAAATTGGGCAGGTGGTTCACCGCCGAGGTCAAGATCATGCCCGGCCAACCGCTCATCACTTCTGGGCCGTACCGGATTGTCCGGCACCCGAGTTATTTGGGGGCGTACATGGCTTTTTGGGGCGTGGCACTGCTGTTGGAGGCTTTTTTTGGGCTTTTTTTGGCGGCGGGCGCGATGTTTTGGGCGTACCGGAACCGGATTGCTGCGGAGGAGGAAGTTCTGGAAAGGCATTTTGGCGGAAAATGGACGGGCTTTGCTGCGGGGCGGCGGCGACTGGTTCCGGGGGTTTGGTAGAGACTGAAAAATCAATGAATTAGAAATATTTTTCGATGCTGTGCCTCGAGGACGGCATCTGTTCAACTCAATTTTTTATCATTTTAAATTTTTTCAAAAACATGGAAGTTCATCAAAAAAAAGTAAAAGGCACAGCTTTCCACGTCGAACTGGAAGGCATCGAACTGCCGGAAAAACTCCGGGAGGAAATCAACGATAAAATCCAAAACATCGTGATGGAATCCTTGGGAAGGCTTGACCTGCGCCAAAAATCCGCTACCGCCGAAAAAGTGATATTGATGCCCAATTCCCTTGCTTTCTTCAAGGACTGGTACGGATTATTGATACGTCGGCTTGGAAAAGACTTGCTTCCGAAAATTATCGAGCAGGAACGGATAGATTTCGTGGTCATCGAACAGGGGCTAAAGTCAAGATTTTGATTATGGAACCCCAATCGAAATCTTGTCCAAGTGCTCCTTGCACGGAAGGTGCAAAAGTACTTGGGGTCATCAACGAAGACAGGGAAGTTCAATTTTTGAACTTCCCGCTTCCGGTGACCGATGGTTTTATCAAATCAGTAGCGGAGGCTGGCGACCCAGAAAAACGCTTCCGATTTTCCAACAAATGCGTCAAATCTGGCTGCTCGCAATGGACCGGTACTCGTTGTGGAGTCATAGACAAAGTGATGGACGGAATCGAATCTCGGTACTGGAAAAACCATTTGCCGGATTGTTCCATCCGAGACACCTGCCGCTGGTTTTCTCAAAATGGCGCGGACGCTTGCCGGGTTTGTCCTTTGGTGGTTACAGATTCACGCTGATTTTCTTGATGAAGTTTTTCAATCGCTGGCGCAAGCCTCAAAAACTTGCGCCAGCCTTTCAATCCCTCAAACCTTTATTTTTTCACTCTTTAAATTTTTAAAAAAATGGGAGTTACAGCAATTAAAGCCATTTTAAATCGAACAGATAAAATGGTGGAATTTCGCAAAAGGGAAGATGTCCACGACACAATTTCGCTTGACCCGGGTCAAGCACAGGTTGTTGATGTCTACATTCCTTGGTGCGACAACCAACAGCAATTCGATGAAAGGGTGATTGAAATTCGATTTCTCACCACAGACGAGGTACTTTATATCTGGCAAAGCAAGGGAAAAATTCGATACTCTTTTAATGGATGGAATGACAATGGCTCCGCTGTCTTTGGAACTGCACATGAAGATGGAGATAGAATTTTAACAATAAGGGAAGACAAGCGACCTGAATTTGACATGAAAACTGATTAACGAGTATTGTGTACCTTAAAAATGATCAGCCTGGCGCAAGTCCCAAAAAAAACTTGCGCCAGCATTTTCTCCTAAGTTTTCAAATTTATCTCCAACCCTTCAAACGATGAAAAACACTCGAATCATTGGTTCTGGCAGTTATATCCCTTCGTCGGAACAATGCAATGCCCATTTTTTGGAGCATGAGTTTTACAACAAAGAGCGGGGAAAAGACCTCCGGCCAAAAGATAGGACTGTTCAGAACTTTGAAAAACTGACGGGCATCGCCTCTCGCCGTGTTGTAAACGAGGCAAATTCGGCATCGGATATGGCCGCTTTTGCTTCAAAAATTGCCATCGAATCGGCAGGTTTGGAGCAAAATTCATTGGATTATCTATTAGTCGCACACAATTGGGGCGACATTTCGGAAGGCACTGTGCTGCCGGATTTGCTGCCCAATTTGGCTGCTCGGGTCAAGAGAAAACTCGGTATCGAAAACCCGCGCTGTGTGGCTTTTGACATTTTGATGGGTTGCCCCGGTTGGTTGGAAGCATTTATTCAAGCGCATATTTTGATTCAATCAGGACAGGCAAAACGCATTTTGGTGGTAGGAACTGATACCGTGACCCGGATTGCAGACCCGCACGACATTGATTTTATGCTTTTTGGAGACGGTGCCGGTGCGGTTATTTTGGAAGGACAGTCAAATGGCCGCGGCGGTGTCTTGGCCCATCTTTCGGCATCTTTTTGCGGCGAGGACACGGAATATCTGAAAATGGGTGCTTCAAACAATCCAAACATCGGAAACAGCCCTTGTTTCATGAAAATGCAAGGGCGAAAAGTAGCGGAATTTGCCCTTTCAAATATCCCGCCGCTGGTGCTGGAATGTTTGGAAAAGGCTGGGATTCCCCTCGAAAATGTAAAAAAATTCCTTTTTCACCAAGCGAATGGCAAGCTGCTCGAAAGCCTGCTTCGCCGAATTTTTGAATCAAAAGGGCAGGCTGCTAATTTGGAAAAACTGTTGCCGCTCACCGTCGGTGAGTTGGGGAACAGTTCAGTTGCCACCATTCCAACACTTTACGACCTTATTTCAAAAGAAGCCTTGCCCGGCCATGCCTTTCAAAAAGACGATATTTTGGTCTTTGTCGCGGTCGGCGCAGGGATGCACATCAATTGTTTGGTTTATAAAATCTAAAAATTATGGATTCTACAACTTACCACGTCTTCCGAGAACCGAAGACTTTTGAAGAATTTGAGGCCATTTTAAAGTTGCGTCTAAAAAATTTTATGGAAAAAGGAGAGACGGCAACTTTTGAGCAATCGGGTTTTGAGGATGGTCTTGATGTAAACAATTATGATTTGTGTTCGGTGCATTATGGATTATATGAAAAAACAGAGGCAGGTGAAGAAGAACTAATTGGGACTGTCAGGTTTATTGATGCGAATAAAAATCCAAAGTCTGAAAAATGGATGGTTCGTTTGTTGGAAAAATACCCTGCTTTGAATCGAGAGGTTTTGAAAATGCCTGATGTTACATTGATGGTTTCGATTACCCAAAAAACACCGATGGCCAGAGTTGCCGATTTGATAAAAAAGCATCGCTCAAATGGCACAAAACTTTGGGAAGTAAGCCGATTGACTCTGATTCCAGCAAGCAGGAGTTTCAAAATGGCGGTCAGTTTTATCGAGACTTGCTATGCCTTTACGATTCAAAACAACGATGCCTTTGTGTGTGGCATTGATACGTTGCACAGAAAAATGTATCAATCGCTGTTTTGCTATCCACTCACACTTTGTGGGGAATTGAATTATGGGATAACAGAGAAAACAATTTTATATGGAGACAGCAACTGCCTCCACCCCAACAAAAAACCCAAAATCGAACAAATGGCCACCGCGCTCCGCGAAACCGGGCAGGTAGTTTTTCACCCGGATTGGCCGGATTACATGGAACCGAAATGATTCGACGGCGCGTCGTTCAATGCTATTGTCATGATTGTAAATCAATAATTTCACTCACCATTTTTAATCAACCAATCAATTTTTCACCAATGAAAAATCTCTTTTTCAACCTCTTTTTTGCGGTGGCTTTGCTGCTGCCGACGATGGTTTCGGCCACGAGTTACACCTGGAATGTCGCGTCCGGCGATTGGTCGGATGCCAACAATTGGAACCCGGTGGGCGTGCCGGGGGCGGGCGACGATGCCACAGTCAACAATTCTGGCACGGCAACACTCACGGCGAACACGACCATCCAAAACCTGGTTTTCAACGACGGCACCATCACCGGAAATTACAATTTGACCATCAATGGCACTTTGAATTGGGGGACATCTGGCACGATGGCTGGCAGCGGAACGACCAGCGTTTTGGGGATGGCCACAATTTCAGGCGGAGGGTACAATGACCTTCGACGCTTGTCTGCCCGAACATTGAGCATCGGCGGCGGCGGAAATTTTGGGATGGTGGGATTGGGCAGTTATCTGCATCTTTTAAATGATGCAGTGTTGCGCAACGAGGCCGGAAGCATGTTGACCATGGTTGAATCTTTTTTCATCAAACCCCTGTCAACAGGTGCCACCGGTAGTGTTGTAAATCACGGAAACCTTGCCGTGGCGGCCGGTGCGACGGTTATTTACCAACTTGGTTTTACAAACACTGGCAGCATCAACATTGCTGCAAATGCCGAAATGCAATGCCCAGATGTTAGTCCATTTCTTAATTTGGGCGGCTCTGTCGTCATCAACTCGAACGGACAACTCAGACAAAATAGTAGCGGAACTTGTCATTTTACAGGAGCTTCCATTGTAAACAACGGAACAATCGGCTTTGCAACTTTTGCTTTTACAGGCACGGGTATTCAATCCTTGTCCGGCAATGGAAACATCGGCGTTTTGAAAATCCCTGCAAACAGTACGGTCAATTTATCTGGTACACAGACCGCACAATACATTTATGACCCTATTTCGGGCACACTCGGCGGGTCGGGCAATTTGATTTCACTCAATGGTCTTATTGCCAATCAATCCGGGACCTTTTCCCCAGGACTGAGCGGCATAGGGACACTTGGCTTAAATGAAATTCCACAATATCCGGTTAATCCCGAAAATGTACAAATCCAGATCGAAGCGGGCAGCCCCGTAGTCCATGATGTATTGAATATCACCGGAAATCTCACCTTGTCTGGCTCAACTTTGAACATCTCAGGCCCATCCTGTCTCCCTGCTGGCAATTACCCAATCATCACTTGGACCGAAGCGCGAAACGGGGATTTCACAACCGTCAACGCACCCGACGGTTACTCAATCGTTTACGATGATGCCCAAAAACAGGTCAACTTGACATTTTTGGACATCGTCCCGCCCGCCATCACCTGCCCGGCCAACAAAACCCTCACCGCGCTCCCCGCCCCGACCTGCGGAAAAGTGGCCACTTTTTCACCTGCCACCGCGACCGACAACTGCACCGGGGCCATCACCATTTCGTACTCCCAAAACTCCAACACTTTTTTCCCCATCGGGCTGCACACCGTTACCGCGTCGGCCACCGATTTATTGGGAAATATCGGCACCTGCTCGTTCACCATTTTGATAAAACCAAAAGCCGAAATCACGACCAACAACATCGACGATGACTGCGACGGCTTCATTGACGAACCGATAAAACTGGTTTCCGCCGTCACCGCAGCCACGACTTGCACCCCGTCGGCCAACGGAGCGGTCAATTTGACGGTCAGCCAGGGCGTTTCGCCCTACTCTTTTTCATGGTCGAACGGCGCGGTGACCGAAGATTTGTCGGCCACGCCGCCCGGAATCTACATCGTGACCATCACCGACAACCAAGGTTTGACTTTGACAAAATCGTTCACCATCGCCCCGGCCATGAATTTGACAGTCACCAAAACCGACCCGAAATGTTTCGGAGCGACCGACGGAAAAGCCACCGCCACGGCCACCGGAGGCATCGGAACGGGCAAAACTTATTTGTGGGGCGGCGGCCAAACGACCAATATCATCACTGGTTTGGCGGCGGGAACCTATTCTGTCGTCGCAACCGACGGCGGCGGCTGCACCATTTCAGCATCCACAACGCTCGGTGAACCGGCAGTTTTGGTTTTAAATTATGTAATAAACAGTGCAACGCAAGTCACTTTGACGGCAGTCGGCGGCACGCCAGCCTACAAATACCGACGCTGCACTGCCGCCGGGACACTTTGCAAAAACAGCACGGGCGGCGCGGGTTATGGTTTGGGGAATGTTTTCACGGGTTTGACACCCGGCACGACTTACAAATTTCAGACGCAGGACAAAAACAAATGCTTCGCCGAAATCACGGTGACGATGCCCACGAACAAACCATCCGCTGGCACAGAAAACCCGAACGAAAAAGTATTTTTTGAAAATGGCAGCAACCGCTATTTCATTGAAAACCAAACGATTGGCCTCTCGCCCAACCCTTTTTCCGATGTTTTGAAACTCTCTCGCGACAGTGATTTTCCAGAAAATCTTTCCGTAAAAATCTACGATTTAAATGGCCGATTGGCCGCCGAAAAAACGTGGTCTACCGATTTTGTCTCGCCCCAGGCGAGATTGGAAATCCCAACCGAGCGGCTCGCGGCGGGTGTTTATTTTATCAAAATTTTTGGTGAAAATGGTACCCCGCACGAAACGCTGAGGGCGGTGAAAACCGAGTAATCTCAGCGTAATTTCAGAAAAAATTTTTTTTAAACGCTAAATGCACGCCTTCTCTCGCTTCGGTAGAGAAGGCGTTTTTTGTTTTTAAATCAAACCAAAACACATCCTCAAACTTGAATTTTTACTTTCATTTTCCTAAAAAAAGGGTAACGCATTTTGGCTTTTTGACATTAAAATCTTGAACAACATTCAATTTCATTTTTGCCGATGGTTCGAAAGCGAAGTCGAACGAAGGCAAAGCAATCCGTCAGATTTTTGCTCTAAAACCAAAATTTTCACAATGAAAAACGCGATTCTTACCTCCATCCTCTGCTTTTCCCATTTTTTCGCCACTGCCCAAGGCCCCACGATTGCTTGGCAAAAAACCATCGGCGGCTCCGATTTTGACATGTTGCGATCCGCCCGACAAACCGTCGACGGCGGCTACATTTTGGGCGGATATTCATCTTCCAATATTTCGGGTAACAAAACAGAAAACCGACGCGGCTTTTATGATTTTTGGATTGTAAAAACTGACTCCACTGGAAAAATCTCTTGGCAAAAAACCATCGGCGGCAACGGCTTCAATTTTTTGTGTTCCGTCGAGCCGACGAGCGACGGCGGCTACATTTTGGGCGGCCATTCCAACGCAAATATCTCCGGGGAAAAAACCGAAAACAGCCGCGGCGGCTACGATTTTTGGGTCCTAAAATTGGACGCCACCGGCAACATCATTTGGCAAAAAACCATCGGCGGCAGCGGCAACGACGAACTCCAAGCCATCCAACCGACCTCCGACGGCGGTTACATTTTGGGCGGCCAATCCAAATCAAATATCTCTGGCGACAAAACCGAAAACTGTCGCGGCGGCCACGATTTTTGGGTCGTCAAATTGGACGCCGTTGGCAAAATCATCTGGCAAAAAACCGTCGGCGGCAGCGATGCCGACGAATTGAACGCCATCCAACAAACCTCCGACGGCGGCTACATTTTGGGCGGTGCTTCCAAATCAAATATTTCCGGTGAAAAAACCGAAAACAGCGCGGGCGACTCCGATTTTTGGTTGGTAAAATTGGACGCCGCCGGCCAAATCATTTGGCAAAACACAATCTGCGGTGACAAATCTGACGAACTCCAAGCCGTCCAGCAAACGACCGACGGCGGCTACATTTTGGGCGGCAATTCCGCTTCAAATATTTCTGGCGACAAATCCGAAAACAGTCTCGGCGGCTCGGATTTTTGGATTTTGAAAACCGACGCGAGCGGAAATATTTTGTGGCAAAACACAATCGGCGGCAACAATCCCGATTATTTGCAATCCATTTCACAAACTGCGGACGGCGGATATTTCGTCGGCGGAAGTTCTTCGTCCCATTTTTCGGGCGACAAAACCGAAAATTCGCAGGGAAATTTGGACGTCTGGGTTTTGATTTTGGATGCCGACGGAAAAATTATTTGGCAAAAAACAAAGGGTGGCAGCGATTTCGACGAGTTGTACGCTGCCCAACCGACCAGCGACGGCGGCTTCATTTTGGGCGGATATTCTTCGTCAAATTTGGGTGGCGATAAAACTGAAAACAGCCACGGCGGGGCAGATTTTTGGATTTTGAAATTCACCGCGCCTTGTTTTTCGTTCAATTTTTCGCTCGCCCTCGTCCCGCAACCTTGCGATGCGAGCACGAAAATAAATGTTTCTGGCCTGTCGAACAGCGGCGCGGGGACGTATTTTTTCAATATAAATGGTGGGCAGTTTCAAACCGCCGATGTTTTTACGGTGCACGATCCGGGCATTTACACGGTTGTGGCGCGGGATGTTTTTGGTTGCACAAATTCCCAAACCGTCACGGTGGCCAGCATCATCCCAAGTCTGGTGACGACGGTGAAAAAAAACCATGTTTTGTGTTTCGGCGAGTCCACCGGAACGGCCACCGCGCAGCCCAAAAACGGCACGCAACCCTATACTTTTCAGTGGAAAAAAAGCAACGAAATCATCGGAACGGAAGAAAATATCGAAGGTTTGACGGCAGGTTTTTATCGGCTCAAAGTCACGGACGCCTTCGGTTGCCAAACTTCGGCCAACGTCACCATCAAACAACCGAACAAACCTCTGATCTTGGAGGTGTTCAACATTTTGCCGCAGGGCGACAATTTCAAAGTCAGATTGGTGGCGACGGGTGCCGCGGCGGGCGCGAAAAAATACCGACGCTGCGATTCGCTCGGCATGAATTGCACGGATTGGCAGTCCTCAAAATTTTTCCAGCACACCCCGGCAGGCAAGTACCAATTTGAAATAAAAGACCAAAACAACTGCACCGCAACCGTCATTTCAGACGTGCCGCTGGCGCAAAAACCGGCCGCAGCCGACCGCTCGAGCGAACAGGATCTTGAAGCATATTCCCTTGAAAACCAAACGATTGGCCTCGCGCCGAACCCATTTTTCAATCAAATGCAACTCGCACGCGACGAAGATTTTACGGAAAATTTGGACGTGAAAATTTTGGATTTGAACGGTCGGATTATTTTTGAAAAACAGTGGCCAGCGGGTTTTGAAAAATTGGAAATCCAAACCGAGCGGCTGGCGGCGGGTGTTTATTTTATCCAAATTTTGGATAAAAACGGCTTGCTCCACGAAACCCACCGGGCGGTGAAAACCAATTGAAAAAAAGAACCGGGCAACTATCTTGGCTCTCAAATTTGAAGTCAAAATGGAAAATACCCTGCTCATTTTTATCAAAAACCCGCAACTCGGCAAAGTAAAAACCCGCCTCGCCGCGACCGTCGGCAACGACGAAGCCCTCCGGATTTACAAAATTTTACTGGAAATGACCCGCCGCGCAGCCCTCGATTTGGCTGCGCGGCGGTGGCTTTTTTACGCCGATTTTTTGGAAAAAAGGGACGGCTGGCGGGCAACAGATTTTTCAAAAAAACTACAAATCGGCCACGACCTCGGCCAGCGGATGGAAAATGCGTTCCGTGAGGCGTTTGAAAAAGGCGCAAAACGGGTGGTCATCATCGGCAGCGATTGCCCGGAAATTTCGCCGGAGATTTTGCGGCAGGCATTCCTTTTTTTGGAAAATGGGTCGGAAGTTGTGGTCGGTCCTGCGCCCGACGGTGGATATTATTTGCTGGGTCTGGGCAGTTTTTTCCCAGAAATTTTTAGAAATATCGAATGGTCGACGGACACTGTTTTTTCTCGGACTTTGAAAATTGCGGCAGATTTTGGAAAAAAAACGGCCTTGCTTCCGGTGCTTTCGGATGTGGACACGGAAAACGACTGGGTTTGCTTTTTGGAAAAACAAAATTTAATAACTCAAAAAGAGTAGGTTTGTGTTTTCAAAACGAGAGAAAACATGAAATTACCACACTATCATTTTTCGTCAAATTCTGATTGCACCGAATTCTACTTTGAAAGCATTGGCAATCAAGGTAAAATTGAAAAAGTAGTTCGATTTGAATTTTTCAATAAAGTTCTGGTCAATTTGGCTTTCGGCGATAAATTTGACGGCTCCGAAGATTTTGATGATGCAGTTGTTTCAAACAACGGCGATTTGAAAAAAGTCCTTGCCACTGTTGCTCAAATTGCTTTTGTATTTTCTGACAAAAACCCAAATTTGTCCATAGCCATTATTCCAGTAGATGAAAAGCGGAGAAATCTTTACAATTATGTTTTCAAAAAACACCATCAGTCTATTTCTGAAATTTTTGAAATTGTAGGCAAGCCGCGAGGTTTTCCCAAAATCAAAAAAATGCCCTATCAACCCGACATTGAATTTGAACTCTTTCAAATCCGCCGAAAAATCCAGTAACTTTGTGCATAATTAATATATTTCAAGATGAAAATAGATGCTGTTGCCACTTTTCCGGAAGTTTCCACACCTGCTTCGAGGTCGGATTTTAAAAATATGCCGACTCCGGCCAACTCCCAACCAGTCAAAAGGAAACTGTCTTCAACTTATCTTACTGGTCAAAAATATGCTATTTCGATTGAAATTGATGAGTTCGTTGCCGCTCAACCGAATGCAACTTTTCGTCATTTTTTGCTTTCTATTTTGACAAGCCGACCTGATTTTATCTCAGAAGAAATGTGGGTGGAAATGGTCGCCCATGCCGCCGAAGAATGGGAAGAATTAAAGGCAATTGGAGAAAAAAGAAATTAGTTAGTTGAAAACCAATGATTTAAGTTTTTCAAATAAGTAGAAAACCAAAAGGGCGACTTTGC
>JANNMS010000324.1:0-17862 GCA_031398055.1 Saprospirales bacterium
GGGAAGTCTAAGTTGAGGTGCGGAGCACCGGAATATTTCGGTGCTCCGCACCTCTGAAAAAACCTTGTTCGATGGCTACAAATATTTAGCGGCTCTGCCGCATTTTCCAAACACTCGAAAACTTCGTATTGACTACTTAAAAAGATAGAGACAATGATTTGAGTTGAGCCATCACTTTTCACATTTCCACCATCAAATATTTTACCCGCAAGAAAAAATATCGGCTCAAAACATTGGATTGCACATCTTCGACAAAGTTCAAATTGGTGGTTCGTTTGAGTGCGGTGTTGCGATTCAGCAAATCATTTACAGCAAAAGAAATCTCTAATTTTTCGCCAGCCAGCACACGTTTTGTCAACGAAATGTCCCAAACCGGGATGGTTTGGTTAAATCCATCAGCCCGCTGCCGACTGTCCGTCAATGTGAAATCAGAGCGAAAATCCCAATTTTTGGGCAACAACAAAGTGAGCGAGGCTTTGTAATTTTGATCAAAATAGGATTGGTCCAGGTTTTTGTCCACCGAGTAACGCAAGTTATTTTGGATAAACATGGCCGTGATATTCAAGTTGAACCATTCGGTGGGCGAAAAATCCCACGCGGAAGATTGACCCATGGAAGTATTGTTCAAAACATTTTGAGCGTCATTCAGAAAAGCAATTCCACGACTAAAATTATTGGCAAGACCGAATTTGAACGAACTTTTCAACTTTTTGGCCGTCCATCCAACAGACAATTTTCCACCCAAACTGGCTTCACTTTGCATGTTTTGGGGCCGATACCGCCGAACAAAAAATGAATCCACCGTAATCGTTTCGATGATACGATCTTGGATGTAATCGGCATTTAGATTAACAACAAAACTGCGCGATTTTTTCGGGTCATAAATGCTGTGGCTCAGCGAAAAACGGTGGCCGAGTTCTGGTTTCAGGTTTGGATTGCCTTCTCGGATATTGAGTGGATCGCTGCGGTCGGGCGGTGTTTGCAACAGCGACGGGTCAGGCGTGGCCATGTCGGTGGTGTACTGAATGCTGAGGCTGTTGTTTTTCTTAAAAATCCGATTTGCGGAAACGCTTGGCAAAATCCGCCAAAATTTTCGGAAAATCGCGGTTTCGGCATCCTTGCCTTCATTGCCGATGAGCGAAATAATTTGGGCATTTACGGCAAAATTATTTTTCCATTGGCCATGTCTGATTTGGGTTTGGAGGCCAAAACGTTGTTGGACAGAACGGTTGGAAAAGGAATTTCCGAGCGAATCGTTGATGCGTTTTTTGGCATTTTCCATCTCAAAAGTGGCGAGATCAAAATGGTTGTCAGAAAAATTGAGGCCAAATTCGGCTTGAAAAAAGTTTCCTTTTCCAATCGGTTCGGCAAAAGTGGCGGTGAGGCCACCCTGCCGCAACATGCTTTTTTGCTGTGCCAATTGGTCGGTGGTGTCCAACTGGGAAAGCAAACCGTCGGTCTCAAAAAAAGAATTTGCCGAAAAAACAGCCATATCGCTTTTGGTTTCTTCCAATCCGACATTGGAGGATAGGGTAAAATTGCGTCTGCTGTGTTTCGACCGACGGCCAAACAAAATGTCCAAATCGCCAGATCGAGACATGGAAGTGGACTGATTTTGCCGGTTGGAGGCATTGAGTGGAATACCTGCAAAATCCTTGGTGCTGTTGGTCGTCTGCTCCGTCCCGTTTTCCTGGTTCATGGAACCGCTTGCCCTGAAAGCCAACATCGTGACCGAGTCCGGGGAGTGGGAAATATCAAATTCGCCGGAAATGGCTTTTTCGAGTTGTTTCTCCTTTCTTTTTCCGGTTGAAGTGATATTGCCTTCCGGCAAAAACAACTGCCGTGCGGTGGTAATTTCAAAAATCTGGTTGTTTTGGTTTCCTAAAATGCTGGTGTGAGTTTCTGTTTTATCCAAGGATTGATTGAGATTCAACCCCAGCGTTTGCGTTTTTGCAAAACCATTTTGATTGCCGCCCGTGTTGTTCAAAGTACCCGCGATTGTCTTTTGAACTTTGGGGGTAAAACGGTTCAAATTGATGGAGGCGTCATACCGTTTGTCGCTTTCTTTACTGCCGCCGGCTCCTGCGGCGGCTTCGCCAAACCAACCTTTTTTGCGATCTTTTTTCAAAATCAGGTTGATTGTTTTTTTTCTGTTGGGATCTGCGATGCCCGTAAAATCCGATTTTTTGGAGGATTGATTATAAACTTCGATCCGTTCGATGGCATCGGTTGGCAGCACACGGGTAGAATTTATGGGGTCGCCATCAAAAAACATTTTCCCATCGACCAGCACGTTTTCTACAATTTTTCCTTCTGTCCGTATTTTGCCATCGGCACTCACTTCGATGCCGGGAAGTTTTTTTAACAACTCAATCACTGCGGAATTGGGGCGCGTTTTGAAAGAGGAAACTTGGTAAAAAATCGTGTCGTTGCGCATGATTATCGGCGTCGCCTCCTCCGTGACTTGCACCTCTTTCAACAAATTGGTATCACTCCGGAGCAGCAAGGCATCGAGATGGAGTGGGCGAGGTTTGCCCGCGAGTTTCAAATTAATTCGAAGCGGGACGTATCCAACATAAGTGGCCAACAACCAATAATCGCCTTCGGAAAGCCCACCCAGACGAAAAATGCCCGCCCGGTCGCTCAAACCGCCAGCCAACGCCATGCCATTCGTTTTTGATAAAACGACGACGGTAGCTGCTTCGAGGGGTGTTTTGTGTTCGTCCAACAATATGCCGTCGACCGCAAAATTTTGAGCAGAAACAAATGCAGGCCAGCAAAAAAGGAATAACACCAGTTGGATTAGTATTTGGTTAGTTTTCATCTAATTTGAGGGTATTTAAAAAAGCATTGAGGTTTGTTACAAAATCAGCCTGAAAGTTAGGGGGGCTGCCACTTTTTGTCAAGTTGGGATTTATTAAACGACTTTCCTTTTCATTATTTGGAATCTAACAACCAGACAATATCAGAAAGGCAAAGTTCGAAAAACGCGCGAATATTCGTGAGAACGGTTGGAACAATAAGCGTTTCCGGTATGTTTTTCAGATATTTTTTTATTAAATTTGGAAGATCCTTAAAATTTCAATTTTTTTAATTTGAGCAATTAGCCCTTTTTAAGTACTCTGTAAAATAAGTTTTTGGGGGCAAGTTTTCACCAAAAAAATTCTTTGAAATCAAAGTTAAAGTACCAAATTTGAGCATCCTCCGCACGGTTTCATTTTGTCAAATGAAAATTTGAAGCAAGAATCTATTTCTTTTGAAGCACAGTTCAATTCTTTAAAAATGAAAAAACACTTTACACTTCCCCTTCTTGCCGTTTCAAGCATCGTGCTGACTGCCGGATTTATCGATTTGAACAACTTGTTTAATTATGCAAATCAACCCATCCCAACTTACATTTTAAAGGACAACACCCCCGCCGAAAACCCAATTACAAACAAAGGCGCGACGCTCGGCAGGGTACTTTTTTATGATAAAAAATTGTCGCTCGACAACTCAACGGCCTGTGCAAGTTGCCACCACCAAACATTTGCTTTCGGCGACACCGCCGTTTTGAGCCAAGGGATCCGGGGTTTGACAACACGGCACGCGATGCGACTAGTCAATGTACGATTCTCGGACGAGCATCGGTTTTTTTGGGATGAACGCGCCGCGACCCTCGAAAATCAGGTGACCCGCCCCATCCAGGACCACATCGAAATGGGTTTCAGTGGCAAGGACGACGAGCCGGGAATTGATTCGCTGCTCCGAAAAATGAAAAACACGGATTACTACCCCACCCTTTTCAGCTTTGTTTTTGGCAATCCTGAAATCACCGAGCAGCGGATGCAAAAAGCACTCGCACAATTTGTCCGCAGCATCCAATCCTTCGATTCCAAATTTGATGCCGGAAGGGTGCAGGTCAAATACGATTCCGATGATTTTCCCAATTTTACCCAAAAGGAAAACGAAGGCAAAACGCTTTTTTTGACCCTGCCAACGGACGGCGGCGCGGGCTGTTTTCGCTGCCACGCTGCCCCGGAATTCAGCATTGACCCAAAAACTTTGAACAACGGATTCATCGGCGTGGCTGGGAATCCGAATGAAATTGACCTGTCCAACACCCGCGCCCCGTCGCTCCGAGATTTGATTAACCCGAACGGAATTTTGAACGGGCCGTTGATGCACACCGGGCAGTTCAAATATTTGTTTGACGCCATCAACCATTACAATTATCTGACTGTCAATCCTTTAAATACAAACCTCGACCCACGACTGGCGGGCGCGGAGAATGATTTGACCCTCTCGAAAGCCAAAAAAGAGTCGCTCGTTTTGTTTTTGAAAACGCTGACTGGCGAAGAAATTTATGTCAATGAAAAATGGTCGAACCCATTTGAATCGGACGGGAGCCTCGAAATTTTGCCAATTATTTCAGGTACGTCGGCAACGGCAGCGGATATTGATTTTCGGGTTTTCCCAAATCCGACGGCTGGAAAAATCCAGGTTCAAATTGAACCGGGGAAATATCAAATTGAAATTCGAGATGCTGCGGGCAGACTTGTTTTTGCTGAAAAAATGGACGGGAGTTTTGATTTTGATTTTTCTGAAAATGCCCCGGGGGTTTACAAAATCTCGATTTTTGATTCAAAAACGGGGCGGCATTTTGTAAAAAAAGTAGTGAAACGATGAAATCAATATTTCAACAAACCCTCCATCGCCTCCCCCACTTTTTCAATCGAAGGAATCATCGCCACCTCCAAAACCGAGTTCAACGGCACCGCAGGCATGTTTACCGCCCCGATCGTCCGCACCGGCGCATCCAAAAATTCGAAGCAATTTTCCGAAATCCGCGCCGCCAAAGTTTGGGCAAACGACGGGCTGACCTGCTCTTCCGTCACCACCAAAACCCGCCCGTGCCGCCGTGCCACTTCGTACATTTTGGCTTCGTCGAGCGGGAAAAGCGTCCGCAAATCAATGATTTCAATTTGTCCCGGAAAATTTTTCGCCGCGTTCAAAGCCCAGTGGACACCCATGCCGTAGGTTATCACGGCCATCGTTTCGCCCTTTTTTTCTTTTTCAAAATCAGCGGTCAAAACGATCCGTGCTTTTCCAAAAGGGATTACATAATTTTCATCCGGCTCGACCGTCCGGGCGGCGTCCGTGCCGGGCACTTTTGACCAGTACAAACCTTTGTGTTCAAAAATGACGACTGGATTTGGGTCGAGAAATGCAGATTTTAAAAGGCCTTTCAAATCCGCGCCGTTGCTGGGAAAGGCAATTTTTACGCCCCGAATCTGCGCAACCACACTTTCCACGCAACTCGAATGGTACGGCCCGCCACTTCCGTACGCCCCAATCGGCACACGAATAATGCAATTCACCGGCCATTTTCCATTGGATAAATAACAACTTCGGGCAACTTCGGTGAAAAGTTGGTTCAGCCCCGGCCAGATGTAATCGGCAAATTGAACTTCGACAATCGGTTTCAAACCGACCGCCGACATCCCGACCGTGCTGCCGATGATAAATGCTTCCTGAATCGGCGTGTTAAAAACACGGTGGTCGCCAAATTTTTCGGCCAGCGTTGCTGCCTCGCGGAACACGCCGCCGAGCCGTCGCCCGACGTCTTGGCCGTACAAAAGACAGTCAGGATTGGCCCGCATCAATTCGTCAATGGCAAAAAGTGCGCTGTCCACCATCACTTTTTCCGCGCCGTTTTTGGGTTGGCGTTCGCCGCGTTCTTCGGTCACCGGAGTCGGCGCAAAATCGTGGGTCAACAAATCTTCCGGGCGCGGGTCTTCCGCATTTTTCGACCGTTCAAAATCAGCGGCGACGAGCGCAACTGCCTCGTTTTCAATTTTTTGTAAATCTTTTTCCGAAAAATTATTTTCCAAAAGCAGCCGCCGCAAAATGGGAAACGGGTCGCGGGTTTGATGTTCTTCGAGGTCGTCGCGGTACCATTCTTTTCGGACGCCGGACGTGTGGTGGTTCAAAAGTGGCACGCGGGCATGCACCAAAAACGGGCGTCGCTCGCGGCGCATCGTTTCAAAAATTTCCTGAAAAGTCGCCCAACATTTTTCAAAATCATTGCCCTCGATGCTGCGCGTTTCGAGTCCCGGAAAACCTTTGGCATATTCCGCAGCCGAGGCCACGCGGGTTTCTTTTGCATTTGCCGAAATGTCCCAACCGTTGTCTTGAACGAGGTACAAAATGGGCAATTTTTTCAAAACCGCCATTTGAAAAGCCTCGGCCACCTCGCCTTCCGTCACCGAAGCATCGCCGAGCGAACAGACGACGATCGGCGGCGTTTCTTTTTCAATTTCTGAAAAAAGACCCATTTTCGATTTGTACCAAAAACCCATCGCCGCGCCCGTCGCCGGAATCGCCTGCATGCCAGTGGCCGAAGATTGGTGCGGGATTTTGGGTTTGTCGGCGTCCCGCAAACTCGGATGACAATAATAGGAACGCCCGCCGGAAAATGGGTCGTCGCGTTTTGCCATCAATTGCAACATCAAATCGAACGGCGTGCAGCCGACAGATAACAAAATGGAGTCATCCCTATAATACGGATACACAAAGTCTTGCGGCAACAATTGCATGCCGAGCGCAATCTGCACGGCCTCGTGCCCCCGCGAAGTTGCGTGGACATATTTTGAAACAAATTTGAAATTGGCCTCGTAAATATCCGTCATCGCCTTGGCTGAAACCATTAGACGAAAGGCGTTTTCCAGCGTTTTTTTGTCAGGGAAACTGGTAGAAATTGGTTTTGTGGAAATTGCAGTACGACGTTTTGCGGTGGTGGCTTTCAACTTGAACTATTTTTAGACTTGAATTGGTCGGGCGGGCAAAGGTAATTTTTCCTCAACCTTGCCCAATGTCGCCAATTTTTCTTTTTCATATAAAATTTAATCTAATCTAAAAACCAACGAAATACCTTTACCCCACAAAATCCAGATCACTTAATCCTGCTTCATTTTTCTCTCCCGATCAACGCTCTTTATTCCGACTTGCACGCATTTAACTTCTTCAATTTCATCTGGCAAAAGAGCAAAAAATGTTTAAAGTACCAAAGTACGCTTCCCGCACCAACTGGGTTTATGAAACCAATCCATGGCAAGAAGTCGTTCAAATCACCCTCGAAAACGAAAATTTGGACGGCCACCACATCCAAATCAAAGGTCAAAATGTAGTCAATTTTGGCAACGTCAGTTACCTCGGTCTCGACACCGATTCCCGTTTGAAAAAAGCCGCAGCCGAGGCCATTTATCGTTTCGGCGTCCAGTTTTCCAGTTCGCGGTCGTTCGTGCAATTGCCGCTTTTTGAGGAATTGGAAGGCCTTTTGGAAATCATGTACGGCCGTCCGGTGGTCGTCACGCCGTCCACAACTTTGGGTCATTTGGCCGCGATGCCTTTGTTTTTCAATGAAAAAGATGCCGTTTTGATCGATTATCAGGCGCACGCCAGTCTGCAATTGGTTTTGGAAACCTGCCGGGCGAAAGGAACTTTGGTCGAACTTTTGCCACACGGCGACCTCAATTTTTTAGAAGAAAAAATAAAATCCCTCGCCGGAAAAGTTGAAAAAATTTGGTACGTCGCCGACGGCGTGTATTCCATGTTTGGCGATTGCAGCGATTTGAAAGGCCTGAAAACTTTGTACGACAAGTACGAAAACCTCTATTTTTATCTCGACGACGCGCACGGCATGAGTTGGACGGGCAAAAATGGGGTCGGTTTTGTGGCCGAAAATTTTGGAATGCAAGACCGGATGCTGCTTTTGACTTCTTTAAATAAAGCCTTCGCGGCGGGCGGCGGCGCGATCGTCTGCCCAAATTTGGAGGTAAAAACTTGGTTGAAAAGATGCGGTTCGAGCCTCGTTTTTTCTGGCCCGGTGCAGCCGAGCGCGTTGGCTGCGGGCATCGAAAGTGCCAAAATCCACCTCAGCCCGGAAATCGAAACGCGCCAAAAAAAGGTGGCCGACAACATCCAATATTTTATCGAACAAGCCCGGCTGAACAAGATTTTGCTGGCCGACGAGTCGCCGACGCCCGTTTTTTTCGTCGCGGCGGGCGGTCTGCAAACGGGCGTGCGGCTTTGCTGGCATCTCCGGGAAGCGGGTTTTTACACGAATTTGGGCATTTTTCCTGCCGTTCCCCTCAACCAAACTGGTTTGCGGGTTTCAATTCACCATCATTTGGAAAAGAAAGATATTTATGAAATGTGCCGGGTGTTGGCCGAATTGATTCCGATCGAATTGGCGCAGGACAATTATTCGATGGAAAAATTGGAGAAGGCGTTTCTTCGCCATTGATTTTTAGGGTACAATTTGAAAATAAACTGAACGATGCGGAAAAATTTAATCGAAAATCAAAATTTCAAAAATGAAAATTTCACCGAAAACACACTCGAAATTGGTGAATACGAAAACTGCAATTTCTCTGATTGCATATTTTTGAACGCAGATTTGTCGGAATTCAATTTTTCGGATTGCCAGTTTTCAGACTGCGATTTTAGCATGGCAACTTTAAAAAACACCGCATTTCGAGATGTAAAATTTAAAAATTGCAAACTTTTAGGCTTACATTTTGATGATTGCAACAGTTATTATATTTCATTCGATTTTCAAAATTGCCTGCTCAATTTTTCCTCTTTTTTCAAATTGAAAATCAAAAACACCCATTTTGACGATTGCAAATTGGAGGAAGTTGATTTTGTGGAAACCGATTTGACGAACGCCGTTTTCAAAAACTGCGAGTTGCGCGGGGCAGTTTTTGAAAACACAAAATTGGATGGCGCGGATTTTCGGACAGCTTCCAATTTTTCGATCGACCCGGAAAACAATCAAATGAAGAAGGCCAAGTTTTCGAGTCAGAATGTGGTGGGGCTTTTGGGGAAATACAATATTGTTATCGAATAACCACTTTCTGAATCAGGATTTACAGAATTTTAGAATTTTTCGAATTTCGCACATTCAGAAAATTCTAAAATTCTGTAAATCCTGATTCAGAAAGTGGTGCAGTTTTCTCCAAAACGACCCATTTTTGGGCAAAAATTCCGGTTATGAAAAAAGCACTTTTCCTTTTCCTACTTTTTACAAATTTTTCCAAAATCCATACCCAAACCGTCGTCCTTTCCGAACCGATGTCCATCCGAAATGACTACGGTTACGAAATCGTCGGACGGCTGCGCGACCAGTTTTTGGTTTTTCGGGATCGATATGGCGAGTTTGAAATTCAGGCTTTTGACCAACGATTGAATTTTTCCTGGTCAAAAGAACTGGAAGATATCGGTCGGCGCGGCACGCAAATTTTGGCCGTCGTCGGTGGAAAAAACGATTTTTCGGTCATTTACAAAATGCGCAGCAAGGGCGATTATTATTTGCGGGTCAATAAATACGACCCCGGCGCAAACTTGATCGATTCGATGACGGTGAAAAATTACGGTTCGCGGCCATTTGACCCGCCGGTTTTGGAAGTTGTAAAAAGCGATGACAACAATTGCCTCGTGGTTTTGAACTCAGCCGCGCGCGCCGAAATGGAAATCACCTGTTTTCGCTTGGACAAAATGCAAAAGTTGTGGGATAAAAACCTCCACCTCGACAAAACGCCGGACGATATTTCCCGGAAAAATTTTGCGCTCGGCAACTCCGGCGAGTTCTTTTTTTCGTCGGAAGAAAATAACCGAAAAGCAAAATTGGAAGAGCATGAAGTTAAAATCCACTACATTTTTGGGGAAGTTTCGGCGATTGCGCGGGTGCAATTGCCCAATTTTCTGACCCGCGATTTGCTTTTTGCTTTCGACAACAAAAACCACCGTTTGACTGGCGCAGGACTTTTTGCCGACAAAAACAAAGACCGCGCGAACGGCTCTTTTTACCTCACTTTGCAGCCCGGCCAGACGACCGCCAAACTCGAATATGCCCCGTTTGACGACAAATTCATCTCTATTTTGCGCGGAAAAGAAGTGGAAGAGGACACAAAAGGCATCGCCGACGCTGAAATCCAACAACTTATTTTGCGGGAAGATGGCGGCGTGATTTTGGTCGGCGAGCAGCACCACGAAATCCAGCGCGGCTCGACTTCGTCGCGTGGTTTGTGGCGCGACGGCGTTCGAATGGTGGTCGATTATTATTTCGACGACATTTTCACCATCGCCATCGATCCCGACGGAACGGCGCACTGGAAAACCGTTTTGCACAAAAAACAGTACTCGCAAGACGACGAAGCCACGTTTTCATCCTTCTTTTTGATGCGGATGAACGACCGCCTGCGCTTTCTTTTCAACGATGAAATCAAATACGAAAACTCGTGCAGCGAGTACGTTTTGTCGCCCGCCGGGGCGTTCGACCGCAACGGTTTGTTGAGCACTGAGAACCAAAAACTGCGCTTGCGTTTCCGCGATGGCCTTCAAATTTCGGCCAACGAATGCCTCATTCCGAGCGAATACCGGAACAAATTGAGGTTGGTTTTGCTGCGGTATTGAGGTTTTTGGCTACTGTTTTTTTGGATAAAAAAAAGTGAGTTCGGAGAGAATTCAATTGAAAATCAATGATTTAGATAAATTTTTGGGTGTGATTGGAACGAGTTTTTTGGGGCAAAAATCAAAAAAAATCCGCTTCCTAAATTTTCCAATCACACCCAAAAAAATTTATTTCAATTTTCCCAAAACCTCTTTCATCCGCCGCACCGCCTCCCGAAGTTGCGCCTCCGAAGCCGCGTAACTCAACCGAAAACAGTTCGGATCGCCAAAAGCCGCGCCGGAAACGAGACCGACGAACGATTTCATCATGACATAATCGCAAAAATCGTCGGCGTTTTGGATGGTCGTTTCGCCATCCGATTTGCCAAAATACGCGGAAATATCAGGGAAAACATAAAACGCGCCGGTCGGTTTGGGCAAAACCATGCCCGGAATTTCTTCCAAAAGTGAAATGACGAGGTCGCGGCGTTTTTTGAATTCCGATTTCATTTTTTTGGTCGGCGTGAGGCTCGATTGCAGGGCGACCGCGCCCGCTTTTTGGCTGAACGAGGCCGCGCCGCTCGTCACCTGGCCTTGAATTTTGCAGCAGGCGTCGGCGATAAATTTCGGCGCGCCCATGTAACCGAGCCGCCAGCCAGTCATCGCAAATCCTTTTGCAAAACCGTTGACCGTAATCGTGCGGTCTGCCACATTTTCAAAACTGCCGATCGAGGCGTGCTTACCTGTGAAATTTATATACTCGTAAATTTCGTCAGAGACGATATAAACATTTTCGTGCGGGGCAACGACATCGGCAATCGCGCGGAGTTCTTTTTCCGAAAAGACACTGCCCGTCGGGTTGCAGGGCGAGGAAAAAAGGACAAATTTGGTGCGCGGCGTGATGGCTTTGGCCACCTGTTTGGCGGTCGGTTTGAAATTTTGTTTCACCCCGGCGTACACCGGAACGGGCACGCCGCCCGCCATTTTCACGATTTCCCAGTACGAAACCCAGTACGGCGCGAAAATCACGACCTCGTCGCCGGGGTTCAAAAGTGCCATACATATATTATATATGGACTGTTTTGCGCCGTTCGAGACCACGATTTGGTCGGGCGGGTAGTTCAAATTGTTGTCGCGTTTGAATTTTTCGGAAATCGCTTTCGTCAATTCCGGCAGCCCCGCGACGGGCGTGTATTTGGTGAAGCCATCTTTCAGCGCTTGAAAAGCGGCTTTTTTAATGTGGTTGGGCGTGTCAAAATCGGGTTCGCCGAGGCTCAACGAAATCACATCGTGGCCTTTTGCTTTGAGTTCGCGTCCCATCCGAGCCATTTTGAGGGTTTCAGATTCGGAGAGCGCGTTCACTTTTTCAGATAAAACGTTTTTCAATTTTTAGTGATGAATGATGATAGAAAAGAGATGATTGCGGTGATTTTTTCGAGCTTGGTTGTAATTTCGGGCGGCAAAAGTAGGAATTTGAAAAATAGCAAACCTTTCAAAAACCAAGTCAAAAATTAAAATTTACCGAGAAAATATGCCTTTCACCAAAGTTTCACCCGCAGATTTTTTGTTGGAAAAGAAAAACCGCGTGCTGTTCGACGTGCGTTCGCCGGGCGAATTTGAATTCGGGCACATCCCCGGGGCGGTCAGTTTTCCGCTTTTTTCGGACGACGAACGGGCGCAGGTCGGCACGGTTTACAAAAAAAATGGAAAGGAAAAAGCCTTCGAATTGGGTTTGAAAATCGTTGGCCCAAAAATGGCGGGTTTCGTAAAATCGGCCAAAAAACTCGCGCCCGACCGACAAATCGGCGTGCATTGTTGGCGGGGTGGGCAACGGAGCGGGAGCATGGCTTGGCTGTTGGATTCCGCAGGTTTTGAGGTGCAGGTTTTGGACGGTGGGTACAAAAATTACCGGCAATTTGTGCGCGACGGTTTTGGAAAAATTGATTTAAAAATCGTGATTTTGGGTGGAAAAACGGGCAGCGGAAAAACGAAAATCCTGCACGCACTTTCAGAAATTGGCGAACAAATCATTGATTTAGAACGACTTGCGAACCACAAAGGCTCGGCGTTCGGCGACATCGGCGAACCGGCGCAGCCCTCGGTCGAGGCATTTGAAAATCAACTTTTTGAAGAAATTTCGAAACTTGACCCCGCGCGGTGGGTTTGGTTGGAAAATGAAAGCCGCAGCATCGGACGGGCATTTATTCCCGATAGTTTTTGGGAAAAAATGAAAAACGCACCGCTCGTCAACATCGAAATTCCGCTGGCCGGTCGCGTCCAAAATTTAGTGGAAGATTACACCGGCCACGACCCCGAACTTTTGGAAAAGGCTTTTCGAAAAATTGACTCGAAACTCGGCGGCGCGGCTTTCAAATCGGCGATTGAAAATGTGCAGGCCGGAAATTTTGCGGCAGCGGCAGAAATCGCACTTTTTTACTACGATAAAACGTACCGGCATTGCCTCGAAAAAAGTGTTTCGCCTCAAATTCGGCACCTCGATTTTGAATTTTCCGACCCGAAATTGATCGCAAAACACCTCGCGGAAGTTTTTTGAGAAAAATTTTAACTTATTTTCGGAAAAAAAATCTTTTTTCAAAAAGGTCTCACTCAACAAACGCAAAAATTTTCCTATTGAAAAATCAAGATTTGGCTTTTTACTTAAAATTGCTAAACCATTGAAAATCAATTTTTTAATTAAATATTGCCAACCCAAAGCAAGCGGGCAAGCCAAAATTTTCCGCTCAACAAAATCCGTTTTTTGTACTTTTGAACGCTTGACACCCGTCGCATCTTTGTAACATCAAAAACGGGGCAGCAAACAGCGATTAGGTTTTAGAGGTTAGAGATTAGAAAAACTGCCCCCCACAAATTTGGACTTTTCATGAGATTATATACGGGAAACCGAGCCGCCGGCAAATGAGCCGGCGGCCTTTTTTTTTATCTGGGGGTTTCCTCTCCTTTTTTCCGCCGCAACAAAAATTCCGGGCGCATCCGACTCGGATTTTTCCAACTCGTCGCCCGCACCAAAAAATCTTCATCGCTTTCCAATTTCGCGGCGGCCAACATTTTTTGCCACAAATTTTCAGGGAGAAAAAAATAGCCGCCGGGCAGCCGGACGACGGATTTTGCATTTTCGATGCCCAAAAAATATTCGATTTCCGGCCATTTCAACTGGGTGGCGATTCGCCAAAGTCGTTGAGAATCAATGGGATACTCCGGCAACCACGGCATCGCGTCAGTCCCAGTCGTAAACGTAAAAAACTCCGCGAGCGAATTGTGGGCGATGACCAATTCTGGTTTTTCGATTGGAAAATGGGTGGCGGCTGTGCGGGTTATTTTTTCAAAAAGCATATAATTTGGGTCGTGGGTTTTTGGAGAATAGGATTTCCACGAAAAAAAAGAAGCCAGCAGCAAGCCGAAAATTGTGATTTGAAAAAAGGGAAAATTGAGATTTTGCCATTTTTTCAAAATTGAAAAATCAGGCAAAAACGGCGCGAGCAAAACAAAAACCAAAACGCAGCGAAAAGAAAAACTCGTCAAATTCCACTCACCGAACGGCCAAAGCAACAGGCCGCAAATTGCCAGCAAAGCCAATTTTTTTGAAGAAAAACCACCCCTCTCGCCTGAGACAAGATGAAAAACGGCCACGAAAAAAGCCAAAACGGCCACTGCAATTTCAAAAATCCACCAGCCAGAAATTCGCCCGCCCGCACCAAAATTTTTTACAAATAAATATGGGGAAAAATGCAAGTCGCGGAGCGGTGCGCCCAATCTTTCAAAATCTGAAAAATGGAAAAGTCCGGGAAAAAACCGGACTGCGAGGAAAAAAATGAGCAGGCCGATTGCCGAGGCGAGCATCGTTCTTTTTGAGAAAATGGCTGGGTGAAGTTTTCTTCGAAAACTAAAAATCAACCAAAAAATCAGGTAAAAAATGGCCAAACCAAACGTCATTCGATGACCGAAGTAATTGAAAACCAATAAAATGAGTGACGTGAGCCAAGTTTTTGGTTTTGATTTTTTCTCCAAAAAATCAGGTTCGTCGGGCAGACTTCGGATGAAAAAAAGAAGTAAAATCAGCCCCATCATATTTTTGGGATATTGCCCAGCAAACCAAGTGAGTTGCGGGCTGAAAATTGTCCACGCGGCGGCGAACATCGCCCACCGCAAATTATTTTTTTCAAAAAAAAGAAAAACTGCCAACGTAAAAATCCCCGCCAAAACTGCCGCCCCACTTTTAAACCCAAAAACGTAATCGCCTGAAAACCAATAAAATACAGCGAAAAATGGGTAAATCATCGAAGCCTCTGGCGAATGCATCGAACCCGTTTCGAGCCATGATTTGATTTGGAGGAGGTAAAAATAACTGTCCCAGCCGTTGGCAAAAGACGTTTGGCGAAGAGCCTGAAAACGGAGCGCAGCAGATAAAATGGCGAGAAAAATGGCGGTCAGCCAGACTATTTTTGGGGCGTTCAAACTTGTTTTTTTCACTTTCCTAAAATTTTTTTGACATGAAATTTTTACTAAAAATCTTTTGCCTCGCCAGCCTCGCGGCCTGCAATTTTACTCCACAAACTGTTGACAAGTCCAAAAACAATGTTGATAAGATGGAAAAACCAGCCGAATATGCCCTCGTGATTCACGGCGGCGCTGGCACTATTTTGAAAAAAGACATCTCGCCGGAACGCGAAGCCGCCATTCGAAAAGCGATGGACGAGGCACTTTCGATTGGCGAAGATGTTTTGAAAAATGGCGGCTCGGCGATGGATGCCGTAGAAAAAACAATCGTTTCGTTGGAAGATTGCCCGTTTTTTAATGCTGGGCGCGGCGCAGTTTTTAACCACGATGGAAAAAATGAACTCGACGCGAGTTTTATGAATGGCGCGACGCAAAAAGCGGGCGCGGTTGGCAGCGTTTCGATGATCAAAAACCCGATAAAATTGGCGCGGGCGGTGATGGAAAAATCGCCGCACGTGCTTTTGACCGGGCGCGGGGCGGAACAATTTGGCATCGAAAACGGCATCGAAACAGCTCCGCCGGAGTGGTTTTTTACCCAAGAACGTTGGGATGCTTTGCAAAAAGAACTGGAATTGGAAAAAACGGAAGGCCAAAAACCCCGCCCGGATGACTCGGTCGGACGGGGAGGCGCGATTTTTCCAAAAAATCAAAATTTCAGGAACCCGGATTCAAAATTTGGAACGGTCGGCTGCGTCGCTTTGGACAAATCGGGCAACCTCGCGGCGGGCACTTCGACCGGCGGCATGACCAACAAACGCTGGAACCGGCTCGGCGACAGCCCAATTATCGGCGCGGGAACGTATTGTGACAATGCGGTCTGTGGCGTTTCCTGCACCGGGCACGGCGAATTTTTTATCAGGTATGCCGTCGCGCACGACGTTTGGGCTTTGATGTCGTACAAAAATTGGTCGGTCGGCGAGGCCTCGGATTTTGTGGTGAACAAAAAATTGGTGGAAAAAGGGGGCGAAGGCGGCTTGATTGCGATGGACAAATTTGGCAACATCGCCACGCCTTTCAATTCGGAAGGGATGTACCGAGGCTGGGCAAAACCGGGCGAGCGAGTGGTGAAAATTTACAAAGAATAAAGCCGTGGTGGTTTTGTCGTGGTTTTTGTCATTCAGAAGGAATCCGTCTCAACCCAGTTTTGATGTGGTTTTATATTTTAAGAAGTTGGTTTTCAATAGTTTAGAAAATAAAAACAAGATGAAACCATGTCAAAACTGGGTTGAGACGGATTCCTTCTGAATGACAAAAACCATGACAAAACCACGACAAAAAACTGCTTTCCACTAAAAATTACAGTCACAATTTATTTCACCACAAAAACCACCCGCCCTCGATTTTCTTGCCCATTTTCCGTTGAATTTTCATCCGCCGGAATGGCCTCACCAAACGCCCGAAAAGAAAGCCTTTCCGCCGCAACTCCTTGACTGACAAGATATTCCACACATTTTTTTGCCCGATTTGCCGACAGATCCAGATTGAATTTTGGGTTGTCAGAATTGTCTGGGTAGCCCTCGATTTCCACTTTTAAAAATGGATAATTGGTCATCACCGAGGCCACGTTGTCCAAGTATGCCTCGACATTTTCCCCAAAAATTTCCGAGCCGGAAACAAATTCGATGCCCTCGCTAGCATGGTCAAAAATCATATGGATCGCATCGAAATCTTGGTCCAAAACCAATTCTTCTTCCATTTCATAAACCTCTGCTGGGCAACCTTCGAGCGACATTTCGCCCACAAAATCGGGGCATTTGTCCATCAAATCGATCAAACCATCGCCATCCGAATCGGGGCAGCCGTTGAAAACCACGTTTCCGGGTTCGATGGGGCATTTATCAAAAGGTTCGGGCACGCCGTCGCCGTCCGAGTCACCCTTGATTTCCATCATTTTTTGGTGCGTTGTGTTCCCAAATTCCGAAACCGGGCAGCCCGCATGGCGTTTTTTTCCAGGTTCGTCCGGGCAGCCGTCTTTTTGGTCGGACACGCCATCGTGGTCGCGATCTTCCATTTTCGACTCGAAAGTGTAGGAAATTTGCACCGCGCCGATCACTTGCCAATCATTTTTGTTCGGATTTCCGAGCAAACTCGCGCCGTCCAAATAATCGGAAAGCGCAGGTTGGGCGGCCAAATCAAGGCAAAGCGACCATTTTGGCGTCAGGAAAAATTTGGTTCCGATGCCCAAATGAAAAATTGGCGCAGGTTTTCCGCTGTTTGCCCGGAGATCTTTTTCGAGCAATTTTGACAATTCTTCATTGCCCAAATTGCCTTCCAAATTGTACGATAATTTCGGGTTGTGAAAAGCCAAACCGTGCCCCACGGCCAAATATGGCGATGCCCCGGCCTGAAAATCCGCCAATTTTTGGCGTTTTTTGGCGAAAGGATACCATTCAACGATGGCCGAAACGGTGGAAAGTTTATTTTCGAAGGAAAAACCGCGCGCCCGCTCAGTGCTGCCCGCCTCAAAATTGGCATCCGTGCCTTCGATTTTGGATTGCAAATAATTGAACCGGAGTGTCCAATTGGGGCGCAAATCGAAACGGACAAAAGCCCCAAAAGCGCCGGAAGTTTGTGATGAAACCACGTTTTTCGGGCTGAAATCGCCGAAATAATTGGAAACAGCGGCCTGCGCCCCAAATTCCGTGCGCTGCTGTCCGAAAGCAAAAACGTGTGCAAACACCACCAAAACAGGTAGAATTGTGTTTCTCATATCATGAATTTGATTATCAAAAAGAGATTATTCCTGCCGCGGGGATTGGTTATTGGTTGATTAGTTATTGGTTATTGGTTTGGCTAAATTCCCCATAACTAATCAACCAATAACTAATAACCAATAACCATTCGCCGAGGCGGATTTGGTATTTCAAAAATTATGCCTTTTTGGGATTTGTAAATTTTGGAAAGAAATTTACC
>JANNMS010000325.1:0-15666 GCA_031398055.1 Saprospirales bacterium
CCCATGAATTGGTCGGAATAAATTCCGACCTCCATTTAAATCCATTTTATGAATAAACTCTTAACACTTTCACTCCTTTTTTTCTCCCAAATCCTTCTTGCTCAATCAGTTGTGCGCGGAAAAGTCTCCGATGTCAACACCGGCGAAGCGTTGATTGGGGTGTCAATCCGGGCAGAAAACACGGGTGCGACGACCGATGGCGAGGGCAATTTTTCCCTTAATTTGAAAGGTGGAAAAGCCATTTTGACTTTTACATATATTGGTTACGAGCCACAAACGCGCAACCTGAATTTAGAAAATGGGCAGTCCACATTTTTGGAAATCAGGATGGACGATGGCTCTAACATTTTGAACACAGCCACCGTCACCTCTGGAAAATTTGAAAAACCGCTCGGCGAAGTGACTGTTTCGCTCGAAGTGGTCAAGCCACGATTGATTCAAAACTCGAATGCCTCGACGGTCGAATCCGTTTTGACGAAAGTCCCCGGCGTAACGATTTTGGACGGGCAAGCCCAGATTCGGGGCGGATCTGGTTTTTCGTACGGCGCGGGGACGCGGGTTTTGTTGTTGGTGGATGATTTGCCCGCGCTGCAACCGGACGCGGGTTATCCAAATTGGTCGGATTTGCCGGTTGAAAACATTTCCCAAATTGAAGTTTTGAAAGGTGCAGCCTCCGCACTTTATGGCTCGTCGGCAATGAATGGCATTATTAATTTGCGGACGGGATATGCAAAAGACAAACCAGAAACTGAAATTGCAGTTTTTGGCAAAATATTCGACCAACCAAAAGATAAGTCGATGGCGTGGTGGAAAACGGTGGACACGGCGGCTTGGAAACAACCTTTTGAAACCGCTTTCAGCGTTTGCCACCGCCGAAAGGCAGGGAAAATGGACTTGGTTTTGGGTGCGTATGCTTTGAAATTGAAGTCATTTAATGAAAAAACGTACAAAGATTACGCCCGGATTACCCCAAATTTTAGGTTTCGGATAAATGATAGATTGTCGATTGTCTTGAATTCGAATTTCAATTTTGGGAAAAGTGGCAATTTTTTCGTCTGGCAAAACAACACGGACGGCGCATTTCGCCCCGGTTTGAAATCTGAATCGAAGTCGCTCGGTCGGCTGCGTTTTACAATTGACCCATCTTTGACGTACACCGATTTGTCTGGAAATCGGCATAAAATCCTCAGCCGATATTACCACGTCCACAACGATTTGGACAGAAATCAGGACAACGACAGCCGGAATTACTATTTGGAGTACCAATTTCAACGAAATTTTGAAAAAATCGGCCTTGTTTTGACGAGCGGCGCAGTCGGCCAACGAAGTACGGTCGAGGCGCAACTTTATGGAAATCAGAAATTTGTGGCCAACAATTTGGGTGCCTATTTGCAACTGGATTACAAACCGATTGAAAAATTGAACCTCTCCGGCGGGGTTCGATACGAATATTTTGAGCAATATTCTGCTGAGTTGATTGCCAGATTGGCGGGCGGTTTTGACACGATTCCGAACGGTTTTGCCAAAGAATCGCGTCCGGTTTTTCGACTCGGAGCAAATTATCAGTTGGCAAAAGCGACCTATTTGCGGGCGTCTTTTGGCCAAGGATTTCGGTATCCGACGATTGCCGAAAAATTTATCACCACCGATTTCAGTGCCGGGAATTTCGTCGTTCCGAACGCAAAATTGGAATCTGAACATGGCTGGACGGCAGAAATTGGCCTGAAACAAGGCATTTTGTTGGGAAAAAATTGGAAAGGATATGTGGATTTGACGGGTTTTGTTTCCGAATATTCTCGCATGATGGAGTTTGTTTTGGCAAAAGTTTCACTCGAATTAGACCCCGGCCCTCCACCTACTTTTGTTTCGAAAGCATTTTTTCAATCTCAAAATGTGGGCGACACGCGGGTCGAGGGTTTTGAAATTTCGCTCGCCGGGCAAGGCAAATTGGGCGCGGGAAACTTGTACATTTTGGGTGGCTACACCCGCATTTTTCCAAAATATAAAAATTTTCCAGCCGATGCAAAATCGTCCTCGATTGACTCCGTGAATGTTTTGAAATACCGTTTTGAACACACCGCGAAGTTGGATGCGGAATATGAAATTGGAAAATTTTCCGTCGGCGCGGCTTGCCAATACAACAGTTTTATGCGTGCGATTGATGCTATTTTTCAATCGCCGGTGATTCCGGTTTTCAAAGCGGTGGGCGATTTTCGGCGCGAGCACAATCAAGGTGCGGCGGTTTGGGATGCGCGGGCGAGTTTTAAACCGACCACGCATTTGAAAGTGGCTTTTTTGGTAAATAATTTGACCAATTTGCTGTACCAAAACCGGCCTGCTTTGATGGAAGCACCGCGTAGTTTTGCGGTGCGGTTGGAGTATAAAATTTGAAAAATAAATAAACAACCTAAAAAGTAACTTTAAAGTTACTTCTGACGTACTTTTGAAACATCTATGGCACTCATTTCACTGGAAGTTTGGGATGATTCGTCTCGGAAGGTTACTTTTTACACCATCAAAAGAGATGGCGAAACTGAAACAGAGACTGATAAATTTTTGCTTCAATTTCACAATGACCCAAAATTTGGAACAAATCTGCAAGCCATTATTTCCTTGTTGTTGACAGAAATGGGGGATAGGCACGGCGCGCAAACACCATTTTTCTCCCGAAAAGAAAATGCGGCGTCCGCTTTGCCACCGCCGTATGCCCGGGTATCGCACATTCAATTTAAATATAAAAAGTTTCCGTTGCGACTTTACAGCCTTCGCATTTCAAATTCTTTGGTCATACTTTTTGGCGGTGGAATAAAATCTGCCGCAACAGCCCAAGGCAGCCCCGATTTGGCGCAAAAATTTTTGGAAGCAAATCACTGTTCAAAAGCCTTGAAAAAAGACTTGAAAAAAGGTGTGATTTTAATATCACCTTCTGGTCGTGAATTCATTGATCAGTTAGGAAATCGAACCATTTCAATCACCATTTAAAGAAAAAATGCAACATGAAACGGAATGCACTTGCGCATCAAATATTGGCTGAAACTCCTGCAGACTTAAAACAATTCGTTCGTCGGTATGCCGAAATCACCCTTCGAATCCAACAAATTTTGGATGAAAAAGGGATAACCCAACGAGAATTGGCAGAAATACTGGGCAAAAAACCATCTGAAATCAGTCGTTGGCTTCGGGGAAACCACAATTTTACACTCGCTTCTCTTGTCAAATTAGAGGTAGCGTTGGGTGAAGACATTTTTAATATTACTGCATCAAAGATGTTGAAAGTTTCAGATTCACTTGAACGATTGCCAGTAAATCCGCCAATTGTGCGGCGGCAAGAGGCAGTTTGCTAATTCAAAGACAATCCTTCATCTTTTGATTTCTATTTTTAGCCAAATCAAAAAATGGTAAAACGAAAAAATGACTGAAAAAAAATCTTCTCGCCTCTGGCTTTTCCGATTGATTGCCATTTTCCTGGGGCTGATTTTCATCTTTATTTTTGGTGAAATCGCGCTGCGGTTTTTCCCAAAATTGGTGGCCGACCCGCCCGCCCCGCCACCGTACAATTACCGGATTCCCGATGGTGAATTGGGCTGGTTTGTTCAGGAAAACTATCACCACGAGGGCGAAATGCGCGACAAATCGGGCGCGGCATACCCAATTTCCATCAATTTTGGGACGGACGGCTTCCGAACTTTTGGAAATCCTGCCGCCACTGACCGCCGAAAAATCATGATTATCGGCGATTCGTACACCGCCGCCGCCCAAACTTCGGATGAAAAAACGTGGCACCGCCTGCTCGCCGATTCGCTCGGTGCCGAAATTTTTGCCTACGGCGCGGCGGGTTTTGGCTCGACGCAGGAGGTTTTGATTTTGAAAAAATTTATTGAAAAAATCCGCCCCGACCTCGTGATTTGGCAATTTTGCTCGAACGATTTTATTGATAATTACTGGGAATTGGAGAAAAAAGCCAATTATCACGTCCGGATGCGCCGCCCGTACACCTTGCCTGACGGCAGCATCGAGCGACATTTGGCCGCTGAATTTCCTCGAAATTTGAAGTCTTATTCCCATTTTTTGTATTTCATCGTCCGTCGAGTGATGCTGGCGCGTGGCACTTTTGACAAACCGCCCGCCGAGCCGTCCGAAAAATTCATCGCCGAGCAAAATGAAAATTACCCACCGTTTGCCGAGTGTTTGAAAATGACGGATGCCTGTTTTAAAAATTTCAAAAAAACCTTGCCGCCCGGCACGAAATCGCTGGCATTTTGCGCCGATGGTTTTGAGCCGCAGTACGGCCATTTTGAAAAACTTTGCCAAAAAAATGAAATCCAGTTTGCCGCCGGGCTGCCTCAATTTGTCCAAAGTTTTGAGGGAAAAGAATGCGTCCGAACCGACGACGGCTACCACTGGAACAATCGCGGCAACGAACTGGTCGCCTCGTTTTTGAAAAATAAAATCCACGAAATCCTGAAATGAACATACTTGGAATTTCTGCTTTTTACCACGACTCCGCCGCCGCCATTTTGCGCGACGGCGAAATTTTGGCCGCAGCGCAAGAAGAACGATTTACCCGAAAAAAACACGACCCCGGTTTTCCGTCGAACGCGGTGAAATATTGTTTGAAAGAAGCGGGTTTGGAAGTCCACCAACTCGATGCCGTCGTTTTTTACGACAAACCGTTGTTGAAATTTGAGCGGCTGCTCGAAACTTACCATGCTTTTGCGCCGCGCGGCCTGCGCTCGTTTCTCGCCGGGATGCCCGTTTGGATGAACGAAAAGATGTTTTTAAAAAGACTTTTGAAACAGGAATTGGAGAAAATCGGCCAATTCGATCCGAAAAAAACCAAACTGCTTTTCCCCGAACATCATCTTTCGCACGCGGCTTCAGCATTTTACCCATCGCCATTTGACGAAGCGGCCATTTTGACGATCGACGGGGTGGGCGAGTGGGCAACGGCGAGCATTTGTCATGGCATCGGCAAGGATATGAAAATTTTGAAAGAATTACGTTTCCCACATTCTTTGGGGCTTTTGTATTCTGCTTTTACTTATTTTCTTGGGTTTCGGGTGAATTCTGGCGAATATAAATTGATGGGTCTCGCTCCGTACGGAAATCCAGATGACCCGTCGGTTGAAAAATATCTCGAAATTATCAAGTCTGAACTTTGCGAATTGCGCCCCGACGGCTCGGTTTGGCTCGACCAAAAATATTTTCAGTACGCCACCGGACTTCGGATGGTGGACAATGAAAAATGGGCAAAACTTTTTGGTTTCCCAAAACGCGAACCCGCCGACGAACTCCGCCCGGAGCACTGCAATCTTGGTCTGGCGATTCAAAAATTTACGGAAGAAGCCGTTTTGAAAATGGCTGCCGAGGCAAAACGCCTCACCGGGAGCAAAAATCTTTGCCTCGCCGGCGGCGTGGCTTTGAATTGTGTGGCGAACGGGAAAATCCAGTCGGCCAAAATTTTTGACCAAATTTTCATCCAACCTGCTGCAGGCGACGCAGGCGGTTCGCTCGGCGCGGCACTTGCAGCACACCATATATATTATGGTGCGGAAAGACGGATTTTAGATGATGGACATACGACGTTGGACGTTGGAAAATCTGTAAAAAGTGCCGATAAAATGTCGGGAAGTTATCTTGGTCCAGAAATTTCGGAGGCAGATTTGAAATTTGTCGTTCGAAAATATGCCGCCGTGCCGGAGGTTTTTTCAGATTTTGAAAAACTGGCGGAACGCGCGGCAAGTTTGTTGGCCGATGGAAATGTGGTCGGCTGGGTGCAAGGCCGGATGGAATTTGGCCCGCGCGCGCTCGGAAACCGCAGCATTTTGGGCGACCCACGAAACCCGGAAATGCAGAAAAAATTGAACTTGAAAATCAAGTTCCGGGAAAGTTTCAGGCCGTTCGCACCGTCGGTTCTGGCCGAGCGGGTTGGTGAATATTTTGATTTCGACGGCATTTCGCCATACATGCTTTTGGTGCACCCGATTTCGGAAAATTTGAAAAAACCGCTGCCCAAAAACTACCCCGAAATGGACGTCCGCGAAAAATTGTACTGCCTCCGCTCGACACTTCCAGCCATCACGCACATTGATTTTTCGGCGCGAATTCAAACTGTTCACCGCGAAACCAACCTACGATATTGGACTTTGATTGAAAAATTTCGGGAAAAAACGGGCTGCGCGGTGGTCGTGAATACCAGTTTTAATGTGCGCGGCGAACCCATCGTTTGCACTGCCGAGGATGCTTACCGATGTTTTATGCGAACAGAAATGGATTTTTTGGTGGTCGGGAATTTTTTGTTTGAAAAGAAAAAGCAGCCTGATTGGCAGGAAAAGGACAATTGGCAGGCAGAATTTGTGCTTGATTAGAAAAAACAATTAGAATCAGAATTTACAGAATTTTAGAATTTTCAGAATTTATAAATAATTCTGAAAATTTTAAAATTCTGCAAATTCTGATTCCAACAATTAATAATTAAAGTTACATCATGGATTTTTTACAAGAACTTTTCCAATTTTTAAAAACCCGCAAAAAATGGTGGCTCGCTCCGGTGATTGTCGTTCTGGTTTTGTTGGGCGTTTTGCTGGTCATCGGCGGCGGCAGTGCGATCGCTCCATTTATTTACACTTTATTTTAGACAAATGACTGATAAACAGAAAGTTACAGAAACGATGCTCGTGCTGACCACCGCGAGTCTTGCCCTATTTTTTTGGTTAAAAATCCAATGGCTGCTCCAAATGGCGATGGGTTTTGCGGTGGTTGGCGTATTTTTTCCATCTATTTCTGGGTGGATTCATCGCGGTTGGATGTTGCTGGCAAAAGGTTTGGGCTGGTTCAACGGACGTGTTTTGTTGAGCCTCGTTTTTTTTGTGGTCATCACACCAGTTGCATTTTTGACGCGGTCGGCACGGGCGAAAAGTCTTTTTTTGAAGAAAAAAACTGAACCAGACGGCGGCTATTTTTCGGAACGCAACCACAAATTCGAGCCGAAGGATTTTGAAAATACTTTTTGAATGGAGGTCGGAATTTATTGGGGCTGTAATTTTTAGCGGGAATCAGTTTTTGCCGTGTTTTTGTCATTCAGGAGGAATCCGTCTCAACCCAATTTTGCGTGATTTCAACTTGCCTTTTTTTTCTAAACTATTAAAAAACAATTACTAAAAATACAAAACCCCCAAAAAAGGGGGTTGCGCCGGTTACCTCCTCAATCACAAAACCACGACAAAAACACGACAAAAACTGCTTCTCGCTAAAAATTACTGCCCCAATAAATTTCGCCCTCCCCCAAAAAAAATTTTCAAAAAAAATTGCCGAAAATTTGCCGGAATTGCAAACTGACCTACATTCATTCCGCGAAAAGAAATTATCATCCAAACTTAATTTTCTGACGATGACACACATCCGTTTACAATGAAGCGGTTTACGATAACCGATTTTCGATTTTCGATTTATTTGACCAAATTGAAAATTGAAAATCAAAAATCGTAAATCGCTTTTCCAAACCAAATTTTTGCTATGCCAGTATTTGACACATCCAAATTGAGAAACGTGGTGCTCGTTGGGCACTCCGGAAGCGGCAAAACCACATTTGCCGAAACGATGCTTTTTGAAGCAAAAGCCATTTCGAGGCGCGGAAATGTCGCCGATGGCTCTACCCAAAGCGATTACGCACCGCTCGAACAGCAACGCGGGCACTCGCTTTTTTCCTCCCTTCTTCATTGCAATTGGAAAGACACAAAAATCAACATCCTCGACACACCGGGGCTGGACGATTTTTCGGGCGAGGTGGTCTCGTCGCTCAAAGTGGCGGACACGGCCATCATGCTTTTGAATGCGAAAAGTGGCGTGGAAGTCGGCACCGAGTTGATTTGGGAGTACGTTGAGCAGTTTTCGACGCCGATGATTTTTGTGGTAAACCACATTGACCACGAAAAAGCAGATTTTGAAATGACGCTCGACCAAGCCAAAAAACGGTTTGGGAACCGCGTCCTGCCGATGCAATTCCCTGTAAATCAAGGAACTGGCTTCAATTGCATCGTCGACGCGCTGCGGATGGTGATGTACGTTTTCCCGGACGCGGGCGGAAAACCAACCAAAAAAGATATTCCCGGCGAACATCAAGCACGCGCAAAAGTGATGCACGACGCGCTCGTCGAAGCAGCCGCCGAAAACGATGATAAATTGATGGAGAAATTTTTTGAGGCAGGAGAACTTTCGGAAGATGAATTGTCAAAAGGCCTTTCAATCGGCCTCGCGCACCAGCAATTTTTCCCGGTTTTTTGTGCTTCTTCTACCAAAAATATGGGCAGCGGGCGGATCATGGGTTTTATCCACGACATCTGTCCGGCGCCGAACGAACGCCCGGCGGCGAGCCTCGAAGGTGGCGGCACGAAACCTTGCGACCCCGGCGCGCGGCCTTGCGTTTTTATTTTCAAAACGGTCAACGAACCGAAAGTTGGCAGCGTGTCCTATTATAAGGTGTATTCCGGCACTTTGAAAACGGGCGATGAATTGACAAATGCGGAAAATAGCACGATCGAGCGAATTTCTTCCCTGTTCGAATCGGAAGGAAAAAACCGCGATGCAGTCCCGGAAATGCGTGCGGGCGACATCGGTTGCACCGTGAAATTGAAAAATACGCACACCAATCAGACTTTGAACCCGAAAGGTTCGGAGACGATGATTGAAAAAATCCATTTCCCGCCGTCGCGGATTCGGATGGCTGTCGTGCCGCCGAGCAAAGCCGAAATTGAAAAAATGGCGCACGCGCTGCACTCGATCCAAGAGGAAGACCCGACGTTGCACGTCGAGCAAAGTTTGGAATTGAAACAAACCATTGTTCAAGGTCAGGGCGAAATGCACCTCGACATCGTTCGGATAAAAGCGGAGCAAAATTTTGGCGTCGCCTTGCATTTTGAAGAACCTCGGATTCCGTACCGCGAGACGATCACGAAAGAAAGCAACAAAGATTATCGGCACAAAAAGCAGTCGGGCGGCGCGGGGCAATTTGCCGAAGTTCACATGCGCGTCGAGCCATATTATGAAGGGATGCCGGCTCCGGCCAATTTGACGACGAAAAATATCGAAGTCGAGGACTTGAAATGGGGCGGGAAATTCTCGTTTTGCTGGGCAATCGTCGGCGGTTCGATTGATGCGCGTTTTATCAATGCCATCAAAAAAGGCATCATGTCGAAAATGGAAGAAGGCCCATCGACGGGTTCGTATTGCCGCGACGTGCGTGTGAGCATTTATGATGGAAAAATGCACCCGGTCGACTCGAACGATATGGCTTTTCAAATTGCTTCGACGATGGCTTTCAAAGAAAATTTCATGCAGGCCGGGCCGCAAATCATGGAACCGATTTACGACCTCGAAGTGATGGTGGACGCCGAATTTATGGGCAATGTGATGGGCGACCTGCAAACCCGCCGCGCCATCATCATGGGCATGGATTCGTCGGGGCATTATCAGATTATCAAGGCTCGAATTCCGTTGAAAGAACTGCACAAATACTCCTCCACGTTGCGGGCATTGACGCAAGGGAAAGCGAAGTTTTCAATGAAATTCAATGAATATGCCTCCGTTCCGGGCGATATTCAGTCAAAATTGGTGGCAGAATATCAATCGCACCAGCACCACGAGGATTAGTTATTGGGGAATTAGGGAATTGGTTATTGGAAAAATGGTTCGCTCTGAACTTGCGATTTCCAATTATTTCAGTTTTTTTTGCAATCGGGACAGTTGATTTTTTAAAAAAATTGGCTGTCCCGCAATTCCAATTTCCCAATTTCCCAATTTCCCAATTCCCCAATTCCCCAATTCCCCAATTCCCCAATTCCCAATTTTCCAATAACCAATAACTAATTTCCAAAATTATGGCAATCACCGTCCGTCAAATGCTCTCCGAAAAACCAGTCAACGCAATTTTCGCCGTCCGTCCACACCACACCGTTTTGGAAGGATTGCGGGTGATGGAAAAACGCAACATCGGCGCAGTTTTGGTGATGGAAGAAGATCGATTGGTCGGTATTTTTTCGGAACGCGACTACGCCAGAAAAGGCATTATCAAAGGATTGAAAGCAAAAACCACCACGATTTCCGACGTGATGACCCCAAAAGTCGTGACCGTTTCGCCCGATGAAAACATCCGCGACTGTTTCACCAAAATGCAAACCGGGCATTTTCGGCACTTGCCAGTTTTGGAAAATGGGCAAATTTTGGGTTTGCTCAGCATCGGCGATTTGATGGTTGCCCGAATCGAGGAGCAAAAAAACCACATCACATTTTTGCAAAGAAGAATCGCTGGATAATTTCTAACATTGCGGCTCAAAAAAAGTAGTCGCCAATGTCTTCCAAAGAAATCCTTTTTCAATATTTACTGCACCTCGCAGACAATTCACTGATTCTCAGCCAACGCCTCGGCGAGTGGTGCGGGCATGGTCCGGTGCTCGAACAGGACATGGCATTGACCAATATTTCCCTGGATTTGCTGGGGCAGTCGTCCAATTTTTTTGGCTACGCCGCCGAAATTCAGGGCGAGGGAAAAAGCGAAGACGACCTCGCTTTTTTGCGCGATGCCCTCCAATTTCGAAATGTTTTGCTGGTCGAACAACCGAATCAGGATTGGGCATTTACCATCGCTCGGCAGTTTTTTTTCGATGTTTTTCAATTTTACAATTATAAAATGTTGAAAAACAGCAACGATACACGGCTCGCTGCGATGGCTGAGAAATCGTTGAAAGAGGTAACTTACCACCTCCGTTTTTCTTCGGATTGGATGTTGCGGCTCGGCGACGGCACCGAAATCAGCCACGAAAAAATCCAAACTGCGGTGGACGAACTTTGGATGTTCTCTGGGGAATTGACCACGCCATCGGAGGTTGAAAAATTGGCCGCCGCCGTAGGTTTCGGCGTGGATTTGGAAAAAATAAAACCGCTCTGGAAATCAAAAGTCGAGGAGATTTTGACGCAGGCAACTTTGAAAATCCCACCCCCAACTTGGATGCAATCCGGCGGCAAAACAGGCCAACATACCGAACATTTGGGATTTATTTTAGCGGAAATGCAGTACTTGCAACGTTCTTATCCTGGTTTGCAATGGTAATTTTTTGAACGATAAACTATGAACTTCTTGTGGTTCATAGTTTATCGTTCATAGTTCATCGTTTTAACCTCCTGCTTTTTTGACGTTTTTAAAACCCGCTTCGGTCAAAAATTTCAGCACTTTTTCACGGTGGTCACCTTGCAAAATGATGTTGCCGTCTTTGGCATTTCCGCCGCTCGCACATTTATTTTTGAGTTGTTTTGCCAGCGTTTCGATTTCATCTTCCGAGCCGACAAAGCCTTTTATTACCGTCGCTTCTTTATTTCCTTTCATTCGTTCCAGCCAAATTCGCAACACTTGTTTGTCCGCCGTGCGCGTTTCAACGGCTGTTTCTTCATTTTTATATTCGAAATCAGGATTCGTTGAAAATACAAATCCACCGAATCCTGATTCGACACGTTTATTTTTTGACATAGATTTTTTGGTTGAAAATTATTCAACAACAATTTTCTTCACTGTTTTTGAAGCGGAAATTTTCACAAAAAACATTCCGCTGCCCAATTTTAAAGTTTGAATTTGGCTGCCATTTTGGACATTTTTTTGTGAAAAAATTTGCCGTCCAGCGAGATCAAAAATCTGCAAATCTGCTGTCGCCAAATTTTCATTCCACCGCACCGAAAAATCGCCGGACGTTGGATTTGGGAAAACCGACCAATTTGATTTTTCATTAAAAATATCATCGGCACTCGTCGTTCCACAAATAATTTCCTGCATCGCCGCCGAGGCTTTATCCACAAAATTGGCAACCTGCGGCGCGAACGGCGAAGTCGCGCCGTACATATTTACATGGTCTGCGCCGGTGCAGGTTTCGAGGTGATTTTGCAAACCAACAGCATCAGCACGCGACCGCAACAAACTACTACCGTCCAAGTGTGCCACGTTCGCGGCCAAACCAGAAGTGTACGGAACAACATCGTCCGCTGTGCCGTGGATGCCGAAAAATGGGGGTTCGTTGGCATCCAACCATTCTTTTCGGTACAAACCGCCCGACATGGACATCACCAATTTTGCTTTTGACGAAAAAGTATGATTCAAAGAATCGCCCGTGTCGCCCTCGATTCCACCGTTTTTTTCAACGATATTGGTTACGAAAGCAGGCAAATCGTCATCCAAATTCATGTATCCCGCGAGGTCGGCAGTCACCGCACCGGCAGAATATCCGCCGATAAAAACCAAATTTGGGTCAATTTTAAATTGATTTCCAGCCGCCGCGTCTTTTCTAAAAAAACGGACGCAAGCCTTCATATCAAAAGTGGCCTTGCACGCGGCATCCATAATTTGAGTGGAATCTGGAAAACCGAGCAAAAACCAAGGGTAAAGTCGGTATTGCATCGTCGCGGCAACATATCCTTTTTTAGCTGCGGCTTGGCACCACGCCGCCATTTGGGTACGGTCGCCGGTGACAAAACTGCCGCCGTGCGCAAAAATTAAAACCGGGCGAGCCACCGCCGCGTCATCGCCGACAGGTTGATAAACATCCACCGACAAATTGATTGTGCCGCCGCCGTAATCTTTTGCAACCGCATATTGAACGGTTTTTTTGGTAGTTGCCGAGAAGGCATCTTGCCGATATCGTTGGCCGTCGCAACCGTTATTTTGTTGAGCCGCCAAAAAAAGTGGCAAGGAAAAAAGTAAAAAAAGTGAGGATGAAATGCGTTTTTGCATGGAGAAAAGATTGATTTTTTAAAATTGTCTGAATCAGGATTTACAGAATTTTAGAATTTTCATAATCATTAATTCCTGAATTTTGAAAATTCTAAAATTCTGTTAATTCTGATTCAGACAGATAATTTTAAGTTGAAAAGAGGTCAAAAGTAAACCACACATTTCAAAAAAATAAAAAAAACCCGCCGATTTACACCGACGGGCATTTCCGTATTTACTGCTAAAAATGTGTATGTTTAATTGTACCGTGTGATTTTAGAAACCCCGTTTTTTGAAAAAATCAGGACTTCTGGTTGCTCAATTTCCGCTTTCCTGTTTATTCAATTCTGAGTGATTTCGGGCTGGCGGTTTTGGTCGGTCTTGCTTTTTATCGGGCATCGGCAAGGCTGGGACGTTTGGTTTTTCCTTGGCCGGGTCATTTTTATAATCGTATTGCTGCGGTTTTTCAACGTCCGGCTGGTTTTTTTGGGTTGAATTTACGGGTTCGGTTGTCGTGGCCGATGACGGATTTTTGGTTGGCAAAACTGGTTTTGAATCCGGTTTTCCAACTGCTTTTTCAGTTCCAATTTTTTCATTCGAAGCTGGGTTTGAAACTGCCGTCGGCGTTGCGACTTCTTGATTTTCAGCAGGTTGCGTGGCAACCGGCTGTTCTGCTTTTGGTTTTTCCGGCACGTCCGGCGCAGGTTGTTTTTCTTTTTTTGTAAAAAAATAAACCCCCGCCGCGACCATCGAAACCGCCGCTGCGACCAGCAAAATACGCATCAAATTGCTCCCAGAACTGGCCGGTGCAGCTGTGATATTTTGCTGGATATTTTGCCAAACCCGGTCGGATGGCGCGTCCCAACCATTTGCAGATGGCGTGTTGGACAAATTTTCAAAGGTCTTTTTGAACAAATCGTCCGTCGGGTCGAAGTTTTTATTATCTAACATATTTTAAGGATGGTATGATTTATCAATCAGTTTTTTCAAATAATCCCTCGCTTTGAAAAGTTGCGATTTGGAAGTGCCGATCGTGATGCCGAGTTGCCCTGCAATTTCTTCGTGCGTGAAACCTTCCACGGCGTACAAATTGAAAACAGTGCGGTATCCGGGCGGCAATTTTTGCAAAACTTTCATCAAAGATTCGGCGTCCATATTCGAAGCAAAATCTTCGGAGGTCTGCAAAAGGTTTTCAAAAGGCGTAAAATCGGGCACATCTCGGATAAAATCGCGCTGTTTTCGAAGGTGCGAAAGTGCAGTGTTGACCATAATCCGTCGAATCCAACCGCCCAAAGCACCTTCGCCGCGAAACTGAATCATGTCCCGGTACACCCGAATAAACCCATCTTGCAACATATCCTCGGCTTCGGCGCGGTCTTTTGCAAAACGCAACAACACCCGAAACATCGGCACACTAAATTTTTGATACAATGCCGATTGGTGCGCCGCATTATTTTTCAAAACGCCTTGCACCAATTCTGGGTCTGTGAAATTCGTCATTCCGTTCGGGTTGTTTGCTTGACTTTTATTTTGGAAAATCGGTTGCCTTGCCAAATTATTTTTTTGCAATGACCGCCGTGCCGGGTCGCAACACCAGCAAACCCGATGTAATGATAGTGTCGCCAGGCTGAACACCCGATTCGATTTGCATTTCGGTTTCGGTTCGCAGTCCGGTGACGACATCAACTGGCGTCGCTTTTCCATTTTTCATCAAAAAAACTTGTTTCCCGGTGGCCGTCGGGACGAAGGCTTGTGTCGGTGCCATAATTTGGCTTTTTGATTCAATGGGAAAAGTAATTTTTGCAAATGCGCCAGACATCAATTTACCATTTGGATTTTGGCAAGTTGCACGAACTCGCAACGTGCGCGTGTCGGCATCAATTTGTGGGTCAATCAAAACGATTTTTGCGGAAAATTTTTGCGCCTCGGCTTCGGTCGTAAAATTGACGGTCATCCCGTTTTTGACCACCGAGGAATATTTTTCTGGCAGCGAAAATTCCAATTTCAAGGGGTTCAATTGCCGCAGCGGGGCGATGATTGTCCCCGCTTGGACGTAGCCGCCGGGCGCGACCGCTCGAATGCCAATCGTTCCGTCAAACGGCGCAAACAATTGAGTTTTAGCGAGTTGTGCTTGCAAAAAATCTGCATCCGCGTTCAAAGTTTGGATTTGGCTTTTCGCAACATTGTAATCTGCTTCGCCGATGGCTTGGGCTTCAAGCAATTGTTTTTGGCGTTTTTCGGTGTCGTGGGCAAGTTGCAGTTCGGCCTGGTTTTTTTTCAAATTGGCCTGCAATTCGACATCGTTGATTTTCAAAAGCAGTGTCCCACGCCGCACAAATTGACCTTCGGAAAATAGGATTTGCGAAATCCGCCCGGCCATTTCGGCTTTCAAATCCACTGTTTCGTTCGGCAACAAAGTCCCCGTTGCAAAAAGTGGATTGGAAATATCGCGCCGTTCGGCCACGATAAATTCAACGGCGACCGCCCCGGTTTTTGGTTTTGAAGCGGCAGTTGCAGTCGTGTTTATTTTGTTTTTATCTAAAACTTTGATTTTGAACCACGCCAAACCACTGATTGCCGCGATTGCCAAAAGCCATTTTATGATGGTGGAAGTTTTAATTTTTGCCATTTGAAATTGGAATTTTATTTTTTTAACCGCCCGATTTTCTAATTGTTTAAAAAAAATGCGGCAGCAAAGTGATGGCAAAAGAAAGTAAAAACTCCAAATCGTAGATTGTTTTTTCAATTTTTCAAAACCACCAATTTCCTTTTTCCCCCAGGTTAAACGCATTAAAATTCATTCCCGAAGGGAATCTATGTTTATAGAAATGGAAACGGACAATCCCGAGAAATCCCGAAGGGATTTTATGTTCGCCTGCCCAATTTTTCACATAAAATCCCTTCGGGATTTGAGGAAA
>JANNMS010000018.1:0-7017 GCA_031398055.1 Saprospirales bacterium
CCGCCGCCGACAATTGCAAAAACATGGGCAGCGAAAGCGTAATCAAACCAAAATAAATCTGGTTAAAACTCAAACCAAAAATGCCGCGCCGGAGGATGCCCAGCGCGTTCGGCACATTTTGAAAATAGGAAAAAAGCCAACGTGTCCGCTGCGTCCGGACGGCATCGGGGTTGTCCACTTTTTCGTCAAAAACGATGGCGTTCCAAGCGTAATTGATTTTTTCGTTGCGCCGGAGCAGGAAATTTTGGAGGATTTTGTCTTCCTGCAACATCTTTTTCCACTGCGTTTTGCCCTGCTCGATTTCCGGGCTGCGCAAATATTCCCAGTACAAATTCGTCTCGGTCGCCATGCCCGAACCCGAAATCACCGCCGAGCCACCGTTCAAATACGGCGCAAAACGCTCCGTGTAATTTTTATACAATTCGCCCAACGAATCGGCGGCGGCCATGCCGGAATCCAAATTTTTGGCAGTCCGTTGGCCTTGAATGCAGCGGTGGCCGGAGTTTGCGTAGCGGTTTATTTCGGCCAAAAAATCGGGGTGGGCGAGGTTGTCGGCATCAAAAACGACAGTAAAATCATGCGGTCGCCGGAAATTTTCCATCGCATGGATGATGCTTTTTGCTTTCAATCGCAGCGGCGGGTCGGGTTGCAAAAACACAAAACGCGGGTCGGAAATGCCCAAATCCGTCGGCGGGCACTCGTCGGCAACGAGGTAAATTAGGTGGTTGTCCGTCGTTTGTTTCAACAAAGATTGGACGAGAGGCCCGGCAATCGCCGCGTTTTTGTAGGCCGTGATGACGCAGCCGAAGTCATATTTTCGGTCAACTTTTCCGGCCAAAACGTTTTTTGAAAGCCGTTCGCGGCCAAAAATTTGGGAAAAAAGGACGGTCAAAAATGGCAAGGCCAACTGGAAAATGACCAGTGCGGCGAGGATGAAAAAAAGTGTTTTGATAAAAAACATGGTGTTTGATATTTAAAAACGAAACCATCCCCAATCCCAAAAGGGGGGCGGACAGTGGAAAACCGTTAAATTTCAATTTTAAAATTACTTGAGATTTGCTCCCCTTTAGGGGTTGGGGGTGGCGCAAAAAGGGGTTCACCTATTTGATTTTCAACAGATTTGCTCGCCGATTTCATGTTTTCAAATTGATTTTTGTGCGGAAAAAAATTCCAAAAAACGCCTTGCAAAAAGGCTTTCAAATTGTCCGTTTCGCCCCGCAGCAAAAATTGGAGGGCGTTTTTCGGCATCGCGACGAAAAACAAAAACAGGTAAAAAGGCAAAATCCGCAGCCCGCCGCCGAAATTTCGGCGCATGAAAAGCACCCGGTTTCGGTTCAAAAAGTAGGTTTTCAACGCGCCCAATTTGCTGACCGTCAAACTTTCTTTGTGAAAAATGTGCGCCCTCGGCTCGACCCAAATTTCAAAACCAGCGCGGCGGATTTGCTCGCACCAATCCAATTCTTCGTAGTACAAAAAGAAATCGTCCGGCATTTCGCCTACTTTTTGGAGGACGGAACGCGGCATCATCATCGCTGCGCCGTGGGCGTAGGCCGTTTTTTCAGGTTTTGAAAATTGGCCGAGGTTGGTTTCCATTTGCCCGACCGTCCGGTTTCGGGCGGTCAACGGATTGACAGCGGTCATCCCGGCGTACTGGATTTTTGTTTTTTCCGAAAAATATAAAATCAACGGGCTGACCATGCCGATTTTGGGGTTTTCGGAAAGCAAATCAACCAATTTTTGGACGCAGCCGACGGACAACTCGGTGTCGTTGTTTATAAAAAACAAAAAATCGCCCGTTGCTTCGCGGATGCCGAGGTTGTTCCCGCCCGCGAAACCGAGGTTTTTTTCACTTCTGATAAATTTTACTTCTGGAAAATGTGCGGCGAGGTGCGCGGCTGGGTTTTCGCGGCTGGCGTTGTCCACGACAATCACTTCCAAATTTTGGAAATCTTGTCGCCGGATGCTTTCGAGCAAATCGCAGGTGACTGAAAGTTGATTGAAATTGACTGTAATTATTGAAACCATTTTCTCAAACTATAAACTATAAACTATGAACGGTGCGATTTCAACTTTGAACAAAAATGGTGGGTGTTCATAGTTTATCGTTCATCGTTCATAGTTAAAAAAGCAATGCCTGCCGCGCACATTTCACCGAAAAAATGAATGGCTGGGGCAGGCATTGGATTAAAAACGGAGCGGGGCAAAAAAACCGCTCGAAAAATAATTTTGGTAAAGGTCAATCTTTTCCCAAGAGTATCAAAATGAAGTGGATTTGCGATTTCAGAATTACGATTTACGATTTGCAGCCAAGCGCGAAGCCAATCGTAAATCGTAAATCAAAAATCCCGAATCGTCAAACGTCCTCTTTTTGAATGAACGCCGTAAATGTCTTGAACAAAATATCGATGTCCGTCCAAATCGAATAATTTTTTGCGTATTGGATGTCGAGCGCAATGCGTTCCTCGACAGACATATCCGAACGGCCGCGTTTGGTCACTTGCCAAAGCCCGGTCAGCCCGGCGGGTGCCAAAAAACGGAACGCCCAATCATCTTTTGTCAATTGTTCGGCTTCATAAAGTGGCAACGGGCGGTTTCCGACGAGCGACATGTCGCCCCAGAGGATGTTGAAAAGTTGGGGCAATTCGTCGATGCTGTATTTTCGGATGAATTTTCCGACGCGAGTCACGCGCGGGTCGTTTGTTATTTTTTGAAAAATGGCCTGCCCTTCTTTTTTATCGTATTGGTTGAGGTGCTCGAATTCTTTCAATTTTTGGTCGGCATTGCGGTACATCGAACGGAATTTCAGGAAATTAAAAACCTGGTACCCGCGTCCGGCGCGTTTCGATTTGTAGATCACCGAGCCACCGTCTTCCAAATAAATCGCAATCATCACCGGCAGCCAAATCGGCAAAGTCATTGTGAGAATGAACAACGAACCGCAAATATCGAAGGCTCTTTTCATCGGCGGAATGCGGACTGCGAAACTTTCCTGCCTGACTTTTTTGGCCTGTTCGAGCAATTTTGGTTTGAATTGATTCAGAAATTCGATGCGATTTTCGAGCACTTCCCAATCAATCGGAATCGAGTAACAATCATCTACACCGTTGGAAACCAACAAGTTAGTATCCGATTGTTCGTGGTTTTCGGTGAGCGCGATGATGGGGATAAATTTCAAATCGGGATCCGCGTTGATTTGCCGGAGCAAGCGAAAGTTGTCCATCAACAGCCAGTCCAATCGAAAAATGATGGCAAAAGGAGGTTGGTAATTTTCAACTTCTTTCACCCGATTTTGGAGGAGGGTGAAGGCTTTGAACGGATTGTTGACAAATTCTACCTCGTATTTTTCATTTCCGAAAGGAAAATTGAAGACGTTGCGGTGAAATTCGCCGTTAAAACCGACAAAAACAAGTTCCCGGACAGAGACATCCGATGAAAACTTGGAGTGGTAGTGCGGATGAGCGTTCATTTTGTATAGTGTGCTTGTGAACCAAATACTTGAAAATCAAACGATTGGCAATGCTTTTGCTTTGTTGACCGAACGGGGGGGCGAATGTTTTTTTGTAATTTTTAAATTTTACAGAAAAATCTAAGCCGCCGCGACAGCAAACTTGGCAGGAGCAGAGACCGGGCTGAACAAATTGGTCAGCCTGTCTTTGAGTTGTTCCGGATTAAAAGGTTTCCGGATAAACTCCACAGCACCCATTTTGAGAAATTTATGTTCTTCCTCGGGCTCTTCCGAACCACTGACGATGAAAACCGGGATGTGCCGGTACATTCCGCTGCATTTCAAGTTGGAAAGCAACTGAAAACCGGTGATTTCGGGCATTTCGGCATCGGTCAAAATGATGTCCGGCGAAATGCCACGATTCAACCATCCCATCGCTTCGAGGCCGTTTTTTGCGCTGACAACCTCGAAAGATTTGGAGAGATAATGACCCATGAGTTGGCGTAAGCCATCATGGTCTTCGACTAGTAGAATTTTTCCGTTCATGGTGCGCAGTAGATGTTTTTCGATAAAATTGTTGTTTAAAAAAATGTGTTTGGTTCGAGTCTTTTGAAAGGACTGCTCGATAAATGAAGCGATTAAAAAAAGGATTAAAATAATAAGTTGATAAAGTTTTGGGGTTGATAAAGTTGATAAACACCAGTAAATCAACTGAATAAACCAAATCAACACGCATCAACTTTTAGCAAAAGTTTGATTTGTCTATTTTGCATCCGGCAGACCGGAATTTGCAGTTTTGTGCAAAACAAAAAACGACGCTGCACCTTACAATTTTTGAAAAATTGTAATGCTTGCGTGATTTCTGGATTAGATTTTAGTGCTGGAAAATGAAGCAGATGATTGTGCTAAGATTTTGAAAACAGCCACAGCCGTAAAAAACTTGCCGCGGGCAAGAAAACTGAAAAAAGTGTTTTCTCAAAAAAACAAAACCAATAAGACAATCAGATTAAAGTGCGCATAAAATCAGCGAAGGGGTCGCTTAACAATTTTAGCCTTAGGATGAACGGCAAAAGAACTCGGAATTGGGTGACTATTTGCCGTGTTGCGCGGCTCAAAGATACAGATGTCTTTTTGGTAATCAAGTTAAACAAACCGGGATTTTTTCACATTTTCATTTTATTAAACTGAAAACTTTGGACAAACAAAACCCCAAACCCCTTTTCTTTCAATTTTTTATAAAGCAAAAAAATTGTTATATCACATAAAAATTTTCTCGACCGGAGGGTCACACATTCTTTAAATTACGGTTTGTGCTTAGACAATGACCCGACAGTCTCCGCGATGAACTTAGATTTCAAATTTCAAATCAATCTTTCAAAACCAACATTTCAAATTTTCTATTTTTTGAAAACACAAAATCTACCTTTGCCCACCTTTCATCACATACTTTGACATGGGCAAAACATTCTTCGAAATCGTTTTTTGGGCAAGTTTCCTCCTCGTTTTTTATGCTTACCTCGGCTACGGCCTGCTGCTTTTTTTCATCATCAAAATGAAAAGATGGTTTTTTGGCGCACCAAAACTGCCTGCGGAAATCGCCACGCCAGAAGTCACTTTCATCGTTTGCGCGTTCAACGAAGCCGATTGGATGACGGCAAAAATTGAAAATTCCCTCGCTTTTGATTATCCAAAAGACAAAATCCGCTTCTTTTTTGTCACCGACGGCTCGGACGATGCCACCCCGGAAATCGTCAAAAACTATCCGTACCCGCCCGATGTGCAATGGAAATTGCTCCACGAACCGGCGCGGCGCGGCAAAATCGCGGCTTTTCAACGCGCCATGAAATTTGTCGAAACGCCGATTGTCGTCTCCACCGATGCCAACACCTATATTAATAAGGAAGCAATCCGGAAAATCGTCCGCCATTTTGACGACCCAAAAACGGGCGCGGTGGCCGGTGAAAAACGCATTTCGGTGGACTCTGCGGCTTCGGCGGACGGCGCGGGCGAGGGCATTTATTGGAAATATGAAAGCCTTCTGAAAAAATGGGATGCCGAACTTTTCTCGGTCGTCGGCGCTGCGGGCGAACTGTTTGCGTTCCGGACTTCGGCCTACGAACACGTCCCGACGGATACGATTATCGAAGATTTTTATTTGACTCTGCGAATTGCCCAAAAAGGTTTCCGCGTGGCCTACGAACCCGATGCTTTTGCCGCTGAAAATTCGTCGGCTGGTGTCCAAGAAGAATTGAAAAGGAAAATCCGCATCGCGGCGGGCGGCCTGCAAGCCATCGCCCGACTGGCCCCGCTTTTGAATATTTTTAAATACGGCTGGCTGAGTTTTCAATACGTTTCGCACCGCGTTTTGCGGTGGACGCTCGCGCCGCTCGCGCTGCCTATTTTGTTGATTGTCAATGTTTTATTAGCAAAAATGGGATTGAAATTTTACCAAATCATCCTCGTTTTGCAAGTCATTTTTTACCTCGCCGCAGCCCTCGGCTGGGTTTTGGAAAACCGGAAAATGAAGGTGAAAGCCTTTTTCGTGCCCTACTATTTTTGCATGATGAACTATGCGGTTTTTGCGGGTTTTTTTAGGATTGTGCGGGGGCGGCAGTCGGTTTTGTGGGAAAAATCGAAGCGCACGGTGTGAAATTTTTAGGTCAGCCACTACCAATTCCAAATCCCTCAGCCTGTTGCAATTGCGTTCCGCAAATGGCGGATTTTAATGTTTTAAAAAAACAAACACGCTCACCTTTTTTGATTGGAAGACATACATGGGTTGAAATTTTGAACTCAGAAAACGCCAACCCTCCCATATTTTGGGGATTGCCAGATGATTGGGATGTTATGACTTTTGAGTTTTCAAAGATTTTAAAATCTTAAAAAATAATCTCCACGCTCGCTGCCCATTTCGGTGTCGGAAAGACTGCGCCTAACTTTTCCTCGAAAATTTTTTTCACCCTTCAATCCTCTGCCTGCCGTTTGCTGGAACGGTGATTGATTTTTTATTACCTCTAATTTTTTTTGACATGAATTACACATTTAACACACCAAGATTTTTCTCAAAAACAGTTTTCTTCCTCTTGCTTTTTGTCGGCTGCGGCTGGCAGTTGGAAGCCGTGACTAAAACTTGGAACGTCGCTTCCGGCGACTGGAACACCGCCGGAAACTGGGACCCGGTCGGTGTGCCTGCCGCTGCGGATGATGTGGTCATCAACTCAGGTACGGTGACGCTCGATGTGTCGCCGACAATAAACAACCTACTTTTCAACAACGGCACGATTGACGGCACAGGCAACTTGACGATTTTGGGCAGTTTGACCTGGAACAGCGGCCAAATCGGCATGAACGCCGCCTCGACGGGCACGGTCGATGTGGCCGGTCTGGTCACCTTGGCCACCTTCAACAACCACGTCTTGCAGGGAAAAACGCTGAACTGCAACGGCGGCGCGGATCATTCGAGTGGCGGTTTTGTCATCGACGGCGGCGGGACGGTGAACGTGCCGAGCGGCCAAACTTTTTTGGCCAGCGCGACGGGCAGCGGGGTCGGTGCTTGCAATTGTTGCTGCTCG
>JANNMS010000089.1:0-23979 GCA_031398055.1 Saprospirales bacterium
ACGAGAAATCCCGAAGGGATTTTATGTAAAAACTCGCGCCTGAAAACATAAAATCCCTTCGGGATTTGAGGAAAATGCCCTTGCTCTGAGCTATAAACATAGATTCCCTTCGGGAATGGATTTTAATGCGTTTGACCTGCTGGACGAACAAGGTTTTCTCGGTGCTGGATATGAATATTCAGGTGGAAAAACCTGGCCAATCATCGCTAAATTTGACCAAAATGGCCGAGCACTTTGGCATAAAAGAACCGATAATTTTGTGCCGAATTATGGCGACCTTTTCGTTTTGCCTCGGACAAATGGCGAATTTTCAACAATCGGACAACGCGAATGTGGGTCATTTTGGCAACTTGACGTTTCCTTTTTGAAAACCGACACAACGAGTGGAAAAATTTCTAACCTGCCATTTTTGGAAAATGAAGCAGTGAAAACACAAGTTTTTCCCAACCCATCGGTTGATGGATTTTGGATTCAAAACACTGGAAATCAAAATTTCACAACTTGGGAACTTGCAGATTTGAATGGAAAAATTTTGTTGTCGGGTCATTTTTTTGGAAAGCAGGAATTTATTGAAAGGCAAAATCTCCCCGGCGGCTTGTATTTTTTAAAATATCAAGGTCAAATAAAAAAAATAATTTTTCTCAATAGATTGAAATAAAAATCCGCAGGTGGCAAAACCTGCGGATTTTTTTATTTTTAAAACACGGTACTTTGATATTATTTTCAATTCTTCATCGAATCATAAATCGCCGGAACTTTCATGTTGTAAAGCATAAAACTCAACATATCGCTGGCTTCTTCCAGCAGTTTTGAAGTTGGTTTTCCTGCCCCGTGTCCTGCCGAAGTTTCGATGCGAATCAAAGTCGGCGCTGCGCCAGTTTGATTTTGTTGCAAAGCCGCAGCAAATTTGAAGGAGTGGGCAGGCACCACGCGGTCGTCGTGATCGGCCGTCGTCACCAAAGTTGCTGGATAGGCCGTTTTTTTCAAATTGTGCAGCGGCGAATATGCCATCAAACAAGGCAATTCATCTTTGTTATCGCTGCGGCCATAATCCACCGCCCACGCATATCCAATCGTAAATTTGTGGTAACGCAACATATCCAGCACGCCAACTTGCGGAAAAGCTACCCCAAAAAGTTCAGGCCGCTGCGTCATGCAAGCACCCACCAACAAACCACCATTCGAACCACCTTGAATCGCCAAACGCGCCGGATTTGTGTATTTATTATTAATCAAATACTCCGCCGCGCCGATAAAATCATCGAACACATTTTGCTTTTGACATTTTGTCCCGGCCTTATGCCATGCCTCGCCAAACTCTCCCCCACCCCGGATGTTTGCAACGACGTAAACGCCGCCATTTTCCAAAAGAGCCGCTTTACTTGCTGAAAATGAAGGTGTTACAGGAATATTGAAACCGCCATAACCATACAACAACGTCGGATTTGAACCATCCATCGGGATGATTTTTTTGCGGGTGACGAACATTGGGATTTTGGTGCCGTCTTTTGAAGCGTACCAGATTTGTTCGGTTGTAAAAGCGTCGGGGTTGAAATCAATTTTCGGTGCTTTGAAAATTTTGGTTTCCAAAGTTGTCATGTCCAGCGAAAAAATGGTGGTCGGGCGCAAAAAAGATTGAAAACCAAAAAACGCCATGTTTTCCTCGCGTTGGCCAGAAACCCCGGTGACCGTTCCGATTTCGGGTAGCGCGACTTCTTTTTCTAATTTCCCATCCAAACCAAACACCCGCAGCGCACTGCTTGCATTGTGGAGATATTGGCAAACGATTTTGCCACCGCAGATTTGGGCGGATTGCATCACGTCATCCGCATTTTCTGGGATTAATGTTTCCCAAGATTTTTCGTCAGGATTTGTTGCAGCAATCAAAATCACGCGCTGTTTCGGGGCATTGTGGTTGGTCATCACCAAAAGTTTGTCGCCGAGGTTGTCAATCACCGAAAAATCATTGTCAAATTTGGTGACGACAGGCGTGAATTTCTGGTCGTTTTTGCTTAAATCTTTGAAATACAAAGAGTTACCGCTCGTGCTTTCGCTACCTCCTACAATCAAAAAACGTTCATCTTCCGTCGTCGAAGCACCAAAATAGTAATTTGGGTGAGCCGCATCGGCATAAATCAAAACATCATTGGCTTGTGGTGTTCCAAGTTTGTGGAAAAAAATGGAAGAATTTTGGTTCGTGGCAGTCAATTCTTGGCCATCTGTTGGTTCTGGATATTTGGAATAATAAAATCCGTCGGCCTGCCAAGCAATTCCCGTGAATTTAGCCCATTCTACTTTGTCCGCCAAATCTTGGCCCGTCGCCAAATCTTTCACCGAAATCGTCCGCCAATCCGAACCACCTTTTGAAACAGAATAGGCGAGGTATTTTCCATCTTTTGAAATCGCAAACTCACCCAGCGAAGCCGTGCCTTCGGTTGAAAATTTGTTTGGGTCAATGACCACTTTCGCCTCGGCGTTCAAATTTTCTTGGCCGTACATCACGCTTTGGTTTTGCAAACCATCATTTTTGAAAAAATAATATTTTCCGGCTTTTTTAAAAGGAGTTCCGAACTTCTCAAAATTCCAGATTTGCTCCAAGCGTTTTTGAATCGCTTTTCGATATGGAATCTGTTCGAGATAGCCGAAAGTCACGAGGTTTTGTTTTTGCACCCAATCTTTTGTGCCTGTACTTTGGTCGTCTTCGAGCCATCGAAAAGGGTCGTTTATTTTTTTGTCAAAATACTTGTCAGAAACCGTCGTGTCTTTTGAAGTAAACGGGTAAGTCACTGGAATCGCAGTAAAATCCATTGAATTCGATTGATTTTTAGATTTTCCGGCATCACCGCAGCCCAATAAAGTGGCGGCGAAAATCACGGAAACGCAAAGGCGCAATTTGAAAAAACTAAAATTTGGCATTAATTATTTTTTTAAATTTTGGTAAAAAAAACGTTCTCTACTTTTGCCCGCGAAAATACTTTGCGACTATCCGACTGACGAACTTGAAGACTTGATTTCGCTAATCTGAACTAAAAAGTTAATGAACAACCGTTTTAAAGCACTTTGCTTCCTATTCATTTTTGCGGCTGCCCCGGCGGCGGTTTCTGCTCAATTTTTTGTAAAATCTGCCAACCGTGCGGAGTTGGATTCCTTGATTTTATCGCATCCGGCCTTGCCAAATCCACAAATTTTGTTGGCCGAAAAACCCGAACAAATCGAACCAGATTCCCTGCCAAATCCGGATAGCATGAACATGGCGCAAGTCGTTTTTCATACTTTTCGATTGGCCGATTGGGCAGTCAGTTTGGAAAATTCCTTTTCCCAATCCACCACCCGTGCAACGTATGCCCGAAAAGGTTTGGAAGATGAATTGTCGCTGGCAAAATCGGACAAGGCATTTCCAATTGAAAATTTGAAGGAGTTAAAAAATGCAGACTTTCAATTGAAAAACTTGGAAAAAACAGCCAAAAAACGGCAAAAACAAGCAACTGCCGCCGCCGATTTTGGTTTGAAAGTTTCGAAAATGGAAACAGATTTGATGCGAAAAAATCTCCCAAAACTGCATGCGCAAGTGATGGATTTGGTAAAATTATCAAAGGAAAATGCAGTTTTGCAATCGGCAATCGATTTGAATGCAGCAGTTTCTGCCAATTTTCCAAAACCAAAAACGGTGGCTGAAATGCTTTCAAATGCTGAAAATCAAACTGCGCCGGATTCCATCAAACCAGAAAAAACAAAGGTTAAAAAATCAAAAACCAAAAAGCCAAAAAGCCAAAAACCTGAAATTGAAATCGTTGAAATTGAAAAAAATCCTAGCACAGAAAAACCTGTTGAAATTCCTGTTGCCGAACCGACGGTTTCTGAAATTTTGAAAAGCACTGAAATAAAAATAGGGCAGAAAAACCCCATTTCAAAAAAGGAAATCTTAAAATATGACCCAAAATTGGATGTCATGTTGAACCCGTCGGCTCGCCCCTGCCAGTTTCTTTTTCAAGGAAAAGACGAGTTTTCAGGTACTTTTCGAAAAGATTTAAAACGCGAGGAGTGGTTTAGTTTTACCAATGATTTTATGAAATCAGTGCTCGCGGGAAAACCACACATCACCTGCGACGCTCAAATTTCGGCAACTGGCACGATGGTTTTGCTCAATTTGCACTTTACTATTTTGGAACAAAACGCGCGTAAAACTTTTGGTGGTTTCAACAAAGGCAGCCAAGCCATCCTCAAATTGATTGATGGAACTGCTTTTACGCTCAGCAATTTACGTCAAGATGGCGGCGAAACGGATGATTCCGGAAAGGTTACTACATTTTTTGCCCAGTTTGCTTTGGACAAAACTTTGATGAAAAAACTGAAACAAATTGAAGTGGATAAAATTCGCGTGGCTTGGAATCGCGGTTTTGAAGATTACGAAATTTATAATGTTGACCTTTTGCAACGGCAATTGAAATGTCTCGATTAATGTTTTTCAAAACTCCGACCAAATCAACTTCCATTTCATTTTTAATTTTTCAAAAAATGAAAACGTCGGTTCTTTCAAAAACCCATCAAATTTTTCACCACGGCGCAGAAATTTTTTGGTAAAAAAACCAGAAGTCATTCCCCATTTTTTCAAAAAAACATCGCTGCCCTTGTTTTTTTTGACCCGCCCGGTGGATTTTGCACCAAAATGATAAACCCGACTGTCGCCCACACCTTTAAAATATCGGACGCCTGCGAACCACAATTTCATGGAAAAATCAGGGTCTGAATACATTCCCGGCGAAAATTCGATGGAATAGCCGCCCACTTTGTCCCAAAGTTCGAGGGGCAAAATGTTGGGTGGCCAAGTCGCGCCGTGCCAATCATTTTTTTCTAAATTTTTAAAATGGGAAAGCAGTTTTTGCTCATCAAATTTTTCGGGCGAGCGACCAAAATCTGCCACCAAAACGCACGGATTTCCAGTTTCAAAAGGCTCAATCATCGTGGCGGAAAAGAAAAAATCTGCACCGTTTGCCGTTTCAATTTCACGCCACAAAGCCGCGTCCCAACCCGGCAAAGCATACATATCATCATTAAAATAAGCAAAAAATCGCGTTTTTACTAAATCCCGCGCGATGTTCAAAGCATAGCAAATACCCAAATTTTCGGGCGAGTGGAAATAATCAAGGTCATTTTGCGCGGTTGCCCAATCCAAAGTTCCGTCCGAGCCATCGTTGATAAATAGGATGATTTGATGCTGAAATTTCGAGTTTTCGCGCAGGCTGCGAACCAATAATTTCAGGCAATCGAGATTGTTCCAAGTCGGGACAACAATGGAAAATTTCAGGTCGGGGCTAAACTTTGTGCGCTCTACTCTTGTCAAATTTGGCATCTTCGCGGCTCAATTTTGGGCAAAGAACTTCAAAATTTTTTAACTATTTGTTTTTACCACAAAGACACATCAGAAAACATAAGTTGATAAAAACCAAACTCTTATGTTTTCTGATGTGTCTTTGTAGTAAAAAATCATTGTGTTTACCATTTTTTAGTATGAAATCCATTTTCACTTCTCTTCTTTTGATTTTCAATGGTTTACTGGTTTTTGGGCAGTCGCCGAACCTTTATTTTCCACCAAAAACAGGTTCAGTTTGGCAAACAACCTCGCCAGCATCTTTGAATTTTTGCCCCGAACGCATCGACAGTTTGTACGATTTTTTGGCAAAAACCGACACGAAAGGTTTTCTGCTTTTGAAGGACGGGCGCATCGTTTTGGAGAAATATTTTGGCACTTTCGTGCAAGATTCGGTTTGGTATTGGGCTTCGGCGGGCAAAACAGCGACCGCTTTTTTGGCCGGTCAGGCACAGGAAAAAGGTCTTTTAAAAATCAGCGATAAATCTTCGAAATACCTCGGCGCAGGTTGGACAACTTGTCCGACGGATAAAGAAAATTTGATAACCGTCCGGCATCAATTGACGATGACGACGGGTTTGGACGACACTTTGGCTTGGTCGCCGCAGCACCCCGATTTGCAAAATTGCACCGACCCGACGTGCCTGAAATTCAAGGCCGACGCCGGCACGCGATGGGCATATCACAACCCGCCATATTTATTGTTGCACGATGTTTTGGAAGCGGCGAGCGGCCAAAACATCAATATTTTTACAAAAAATAACCTTTTTGACCCGACCGGAATGAAAGGTTTGTGGGTGAACGGAGTGCTTTTTTCAACGCCCCGGACGATGGCGAGGTACGGTTTGCTGTTGCAGGCGCATGGAATTTGGAACGGTGATACGTTGTTACACGACCCAAATTATTTTCAGGAAATGACCCATGTTTCCCAAAATTTGAACAAAAGTTATGGCTATTTGACTTGGCTGAACGGCGGCCCGAGTTTCATGGTGCCAGCCGTGCAGTTTGTTTTTCCCGGAAAATTGATGCCCGCCGCACCCGCCGATATTTTTGCGGCACTCGGAAAAAATGACCAAAAAATACATGTCGTCCCGTCAAAAGGTTGGGTCGTGATTCGAATGGGAAATGACGGCGGGGGGACTTCGCAGGGCGGTTTGGCCGTGCCGATTGCCTACGACAACGAACTTTGGAAACGGCTAAATAATTTGGAATGCACCACGCCAACTGCAGAAGTTGTTGAAAAAGAAGGAGTTGTGCATATTTTTCCCAATCCTTCGTCGGCTGGGTGGCAAGTTGAAAGTGATTTTGATTTTCAAAAAATAGAACTGGCGGATGCTTTTGGGCGGGTTTTGAAATCTGAAAAAAACATTTCCGGCAGGGAGTTTTTTTTGAAAAACGATGGGCTGGCGAGCGGGGTTTATTTTTTGAAGATATTTGCCGGGAGGCAGGTTTTGGTGCGGGAAATTTTTGTTTCAAATTAAATCTGAACCGAAAACAGTTGGTCGCGTTTCAATTTTTCATTTTCCAACTATCTCAATATCTAAATTTCCCAATTTCAATTTGATGACTTTTTCAAAAACTCTCGGCGAACTCCGCGCCTCTGGCTATTTTCCAAAATCCATAAAAGATGAACTCCGCGACAATTTAATTTCAAAAATCAGGAGCGGTGAGCCGCTTTTTTCTGGAATTTATGGATTTGACCACACGGTTTTGCCCGATGTCGAGCGGGCGATTTTGTCGCGGCACAACATTTTGCTGCTCGGTTTGCGGGGTCAGGCAAAAACTCGGATTGCGCGTTTGATGATTCATTTTTTGGATGAATTTATCCCCGTCGTGGCAGGAAGTGAATTGAATGACGACCCGCTCGTGCCAATTTCCCGTTTTTCGAAAGATTTGATTTTGGAAAAAGGCGACGCCACGCCCATCGAATGGCTGCACCGCGACGGGCGATATGTTGAAAAATTGGCGACGCCCGATGTTTCGATTGCCGATTTGGTGGGCGATGTTGACCCGATAAAAGCCGCAAATTTGCGGTTGCCATATTCCGACGAGCGGGTGATTCACTTCGGGATTATCCCACGCGCGCACCGTTGCATTTTTGTTATCAATGAATTGCCGGATTTACAAGCAAGGATTCAAGTGGCACTTTTTAATGTTTTGCAGGAAGGCGATATGCAAATCCGGGGTTTCAAATTGCGTTTGCCGCTCGATGTTGAGTTTGTTTTTACGGCAAATCCTGAGGATTATACCAATCGTGGAAGTATCGTTACGCCTTTAAAAGATAGGATTCAAAGTCAAATATCGACGCACTACCCTTCCGAAATTTCAATTGGACGAAAAATTACGGAACAAGAATCTCGATTGGCGACCGCGCAAAAAGAGCAAATCGAAGTGCCCGAAGTTTTGAAAAATTTGATTGAAGAAATCGCTTTTGCCGCCCGCGACAGCGAATATGTGGACAAAAAAAGTGGCGTTTCGGCGCGTTTGACGATTGCGGCTTACGAAAATCTGCATTCGGCAGCCGAGCGGCGGCTGTTGAAAAACAACGAAAAAAAGACGGTTGCACGGCTCGCAGATTTTTGGGGAGTCATCCCAGCATTGACCGGAAAAGTGGAAATGGTGTACGAAGGCGAACAGGAAGGGCCGCACGCGGTAGCTTTGAAAATCATCGGGCAGGCGGTGAAAAAAGTGTTTTTGCAATATTTTCCGAACCCCGCAAAACTGAAACGTGGGCAAGAACGCGACCCGTTTGGCACTTTGAAAGCCTGGTTTGCGGGTGGAAATGTAGTTGATTTGATGACGGATGCCTCGGACAAAGAATTTAAAAAAACATTGGACGGCGTGGCAGGGCTGCGGAAATTGATTGAAAACATCGGCGCACCGGAGCGGGAATTTTATACTTTTATGGAATTGGCCGTTTTTGGTTTGTCGGAATTTGAGATTTTGAGCAAGGACGTGGTGGAGTCGAAATGGGTTTTTAAAGATTTATTGACTGGCGGGATTCGGGACGAGGACATGCGCGACCTATTTAATTAAAAAATTGTCTGAATCAGAATTTTCAAAATTTTAGAATTTTCAAAATATTGCAAATTCTGCAAATTCTAAAATTTTGAAAATTCTGGTTCAGACAATTTATTTGGTTACAATTGCATATTTTGAAAATCCTAAAATCCTGAAAATTCTGATTCAGACAATTGAATTAATGACAAATGATAAATAAAATGACGCCTTCTAATTTATTGAAAATCATCTTTTTAACCCTTTTTACCACCCTGATTTTTTCTTCCTGCCTTCGCTACGACGAACCATTTTCCCGCATCGCTCCCGGAATTTGGCGCGGTGTTTTGGAACTGGAAAAAGTCAATTTTCCGGAAAAAGATGCGAAGCACAAAGACGTGATTTTGCTTGTCCGCGAGCAATTTCAGCCGGGCGAATTGCCTTTTAATTTCACGGTAACTTACACGAACGATACGGCTTTTGTCATCGAAATTATGAACGGCACGGAGCGGATTCGGTGTGAAAATATCAGTTGGGGACGCGACCGGACGACTGCCCGCGACACAATTCACATCGAATTTCCGGAGTACCAATCTTATTTGCGGGCGGATGTTCGTGGTGATTTGATGGCTGGGGAATGGGTCGTGACCACGAAAGAAAATTATCGGATTCCGTTCCGGGCGAAGGCTGCACAGCCGCACCGTTTTACAAATTTAAAAACGCAGCCGGCTGCCAATTTATCGGGCGAGTGGGCAACGCTTTTTGGTTTGAACGAAGAAAAACCGGAAAAAGCAATCGCTGAATTTCAACAAAAAGACAATCACCTCGAAGGCACTTTTCGCACGGAAACGGGCGATTATCGGTTTTTGGAAGGCACGGTGCAGGGCGACCATTTTTGGCTTTCGTGTTTTGACGGGGCGCACGCATATCTTTTTTCGGGAAAAATCGCGGGCGACACTTTGGTTGGGGAATACCGTTCCGGCAAACATTACCAAACCTTGTGGAAGGCTTGGCGCGACCCAAATTTCAAACTTGGCAATCCCGATTCATTGGTTTTTGCAAAAACAGATGCTTCCGGTTTGGCTTTTAATTTTAAAAACCCGGCTGGCGAGGAAATCAAATTTCCGTCGGCGAGGTTCGACGGAAAAGTGAAAATTTTCACGGTTTCGGGGACTTGGTGCCCGAATTGCCGCGACGAACAGGTTTTTTTGACCGAATTTTTGAAAAACAATCCGGACGCGGCGAAGCAAATCGAAGTCGTCGTTTTGTCTTTTGAAAGATTTAAAGACGAGGCGAAAGCGAACGCGCAACTTTTAAAATATAAAAATGTGCTCGGTTTGCCTTACGAAATCGTGCTGGCCGGGAAGGCAAGTGCAAAAGAAGCGGCGCAGGTTTTGCCCGGTTTGAGTGAGGTTTTGGCTTTTCCGACGATGGTCATTTTGGATAAAAACAACAAAATCAGGCGAGTGCACACGGGTTTCGATGGGCCGGCGACTTCAAAATATGGGAATTTTAAAAAGGATTTTGAAAAATTGATTCGAGAAATGCTTTAGTTAAATTCATGCTGAGTTTTAAAATTTTGAAAACAGAAAAGCCATTTTGGGTTAAAACCTTCACAAAAAAGGGGCAATACATTGTTCAAAAAAATAGAATTGAATTTGTCCGCGTTTGAATTTCAAACTCCTCGAAACGCATCTCTTTTTTAAAAATAAGTTTTAACCAACCCGTTTTACAATGAAAAAGCATCTTTTTTTCGCCGCCTTGACCTTTGTTTTTGCTTCGCCTTTGTCGGCTCAGTTTAAAATAAACCCAAAAATTGGCGTGACCCTCAGCCGCCTCGCCTCCGACCCTGCTGATTTCGAAACCACTGCCCGACCCGGTTTTACGGCGGGTGCGGATGTTCGGTTGGGCAAAAAATTTTACTTCCAGCCAGGGATTCATTACAGTGTGATGAATTACGAACTTGCTGATTTGTCAACAATTGATCCCGTTGATGTTCCTGATGAAACTGGCATCAAAAGTTTGAAAATTCCGCTCAATGTTGGATTAAGTATTGTTGATTTGAAACTTTTCAGAATCCGTGCTTTTGGGGGTGCGAATTTTTATAAAGTTACTGGGTTCAGAAATAACAATCTTGGTTTGACAAAAGATGATTTTGCAAAAAATTATTGGGGTGCGAACCTCGGAGCTGGCCTCGATTTACTTTTTATGACGATTGATTTGCAGTATGAATGGGGGCAATCGGCCATTTTCAAAAATCAGCCGGACACAAAATACCGGACAATTGCGCTGACTGCTGGCCTAAAATTTTAAGGTTGATTTTTTGATTTTCAAACTTGAATCTGCGGTGCATAAAAAAAGACCCGGCAATATTGATTGCCGGGTCTTTTTTTTTTAAAATTTTCAATCAAAAATCAATTCGAAGGCACTTTATTTTTATTCGCAGTCGTCAAAAAACGATAACCGACATTCAAATTTCCATAAGGCAACACATCAAAATCAGTGGAACTTCCGAAGGCTCGCCCGATGCCCAAACTCGCTTCGAAAATCAACCTTTTCCGAGATAAAACTTTGTAACCCAATTCAAAACCCAACCCAAAAGCACTATCGCCTTCCCCAAAAATAGAACCGGCGAAAGCACCAATTTGGAAACGGTCGGCACCGTATTTTGGGTTCAAGTAATATTTTGCGGTGCCATAAACCCACCCGCCGCCGTTGGCACCCACAATATCCAATTGGCCGCCCCAATCATCGAGGTTGCTGACTTCCAACGAAATCAAACCCACTTCAAAAAGCAAGGCGATAGGATTGGTTTTTACCTCAAACTGCGCCGAAGCGGCTGTCGAAAAACCAAAAAAGCAAAAAGTAAAAAGTAAATTTTTCATTCAATTTGATTTTTAAATAAAGTTAACAATGATTCAGCAAATGTCAGGGCATTTTTTGATTGCATTTTCTTTTTTAATTAAATTGCCCAGTTTTCATCTTGAATTTGGACAAATTCCTACGGAATAACAATCGAACTAAAATCCAAAGTCTTCTGCTTCAAAATTTCTTGCGCGTGTTTGAAACCAATCGTTTCGATTTTATCAAATTTTTGCCAATCCAACATCCCCACCCCAGCCATTTCCGGGTTAAAATAAAGGTCAACCGATTGCCGGTTTTCTTGGGTCATGTACCTGCCGGACAACATCGAGGATTCCATGATGATGTAAAGCAGGTTGGGCATTTTTCCCATGATTTCGGGCGGCGGTTCGTGCTGCCGGCGGTGATATTGTTGCAAATCCACCGCAACGATGTAACCCGCGCCCATCCGGTTCATTTCATCCACTGGCATATTATTAAAAACTCCGCCATCCACGTATAATTCATTATTTAAAACGGCAGGTGGGAAAACTCCCGGAATACTTGTGCTAGCTCGCATTGCATCCACCAAATTTCCGAAACGGTGAATCCTCGGATTTGTCCGTGAAAGATTGCAGGAAACGCAGAAAAAATTGAGCCACAGGTCTTCGATTCTGTATTTTCCAAAAAATCCGTCGAGCAGACTATCCAATTTTCTGCCTTTAAAAATGGAAATCATGGGCCAAAAATTGAAGTCGCTGGTCGGGTTTTTTTTGAAAATATTCCGCGTTTTTTCCCGGATTTCTTCGCCACGCCAGCCCATTCCGACAAACCCGCCGATGATTGCCCCGATACTTGTCCCACCGACCATGTCGACCACGATTCCAGCCGATTCCAAAGCCCGGATGACGCCAATGTGCGCGATGCCTTTCGCCGCCCCACCGGACAAAACCAATCCGACTGCTGTCCCGGTCAAAAAACGACCGAGCCGCGCGGCGTCCGACGGATTTCTCAAACGAATGTGGTGGTGAAACGCGATTTCCCGATTTTCCAACCAAAGTTGGGTATCGGTGGGCATGATGGTTTTTTCAGGATGCAGCAAAACGAGGGTCTGAGCAACGAGCGTTACCTTGTTGTTTTTTGTCAAAAAACGCTTTTCAAATTCGTGCAAATTTGGTTTTGAAGTCGTGTCGGCGAGCAGCAAAATTTCATCAGCCTGTCGGATGCAGCGGCGTGTCCACTCGGTTTCGGTTTCGTCGGGGATGTAAATTACAAAGCGATTTGAATTTTCCTGTTCTTCCAGCCACGTGCTCAAACGTCGGTAGGCCTCGCTTTCCAATTTTTCGGCCTGAAAAATTTCAGGCATTTTCAACTGAAAATTGACATCAAGGCTTTCCAAAACCAAAACTGACCCATATTTTTCCAGCGAAACCGTCAGTTCGTGCAAAAACTGCATCGCAATTTCCCGTTTCCCAATCGGCAAAGCGCACAAATTGGTAATTCGTTTTAAATTCCGTTTAATACCTTTTCTTTTTTGCAAACGCTCGACAATCGTTTTGCAGATGTGCATCAAAACGTGGGGATATTTTTTGACCAATTCGTCGAAGGCAGGTTTTTCCAATTTTGCCAAAACGCAATCGCGAACAGCCAAAATATCGGCGTTCCGGTTTTCCCCGGTGATCAAAGCCATTTCACCGACGGGTTCGCCTGGCGGGATTTCGGCGATGGATTCTTCGGCATTCAACATCACTTTCAGCCGTCCGCTTGCCAAAATATACATCGTGTCGCCCACCTCGCCTTGCCGAAAAAGGTAATCGCCGCCCGGCAAATCCACCCATTCAAAATAGGAAAGCACGGTGGCCAAAGTGTTGTCGTCCATTTCCCCAAACATTTGGGAAATGGCTTTTCTCAGTTTTTGATGGAGAAAATTTATTTGCACAGGTTTCAGTAATTTCGATTTTGGCGGCTGTCCTTGACACTGACAATTTGAATCCAACCCGGCAAAACACGGTAAAAAATGATGGTTTGTGGGGTAACGACACATTTTCGAAGTCCCCGTTTTTTTTCAGATTCTGGGTAGGCGGCAGGCATTTGAAGTATCGAAAAAACGGCTTCTTCAAATTTCTCCAAAAATCGGTCGCGGGTTCGGGGCGACCATTCCAATTCGAGGTAATCGCAAAGTGCCTGCAACTGCCCAACGGATTTTGGGGAGTATTTGATTTTCATTTTTTGCGGAGTTTGAACATCAATTCTTCGTGCTCGATGCCTTCGCCGTTGTCCAATTCGGCAAGACCTTCTTCAATTTCAGATTTGTCAAAATCACTTAAATCATCCCAAAAATCCACATTTTTCCTCAAAAACTGCTCGATTTGGTAAATTATCGCTTCGTCCTCGACTTCGGCAAGAACATCCCGGATTTTCAATTTTCTAATTTCAAGTGCAGTTGTCATTTCAAAAAAATTTTTAACAAAGATAAATATGAACCTTGAAAAATGGTCAAGACTTTTAAATCACAAGGCATCCATCGCCTGTTCCAAATCTTCCCAAAGCCAATCCGCATCTTCCAAACCAACGTAAAAACGCACAAAAGTAAACGGCAAAGCAGGGTTGCCGCTGCGACCGGGAATATTGTAAAATCCGATGGTCGGAATCATCAAAGATTCGTGGCCGCCCCACGAAACCGCCATCAAAAAACGCCGAATCCGGTGGACAAATGCTTCCATTTTTTCCATCGAATCGGCTTTAAATTGCACGGAAAACAATCCGCCGCAGCCCGTCATTTGTTTTTTCGCCAATTCCAATTGTGGAAAACTGTGGTGAAACGGGTACCAAATCCGCTCAACTTTTGGGTGGCCGTCCAATTTTTCGATGATTTTTTGGGCAGAAGCATCGCTTTGTTCGAGCCGCAACGGCAAAGTTCGCAGGCCGCGAATCACCAAATTGGCGTCGTGCGGCGACATAACCAAACCGAGCGTCATCAATTCTGAATCAAAAATCTTTTTCACCATCACATTCGAGCCGCACAAAACGCCGACGACCACATCCGAATGACCGTTCAAATATTTCGTGCCGGAATGAACGATGATGTCAATGCCAAATTTTGCCGGATTTTGAAAAATGGGCGAGCAATACGAATTATCAATGATGCTGACGAGGCCGTGCTTCCGCGCAATTTCGGCGCAGGCCGCCAAATCTTGGCACTCAAAAGTCATCGTGTTGGGACTTTCGAGGTATAAAATTTTTGTGTTTGGCCGCACGGCTGCCCTGATTTTTTCCAAATCCGTCCCGTCCACAAACGTGTACCGGACGCCAAAACGGGTCAAAAATTTCCGCAACAAATTATTTGTCCAAGAATACGGGGCTTGCTGGCAAATGACGTGGTCGCCAGCCGCCACATTTCCCAAAATCGCCGCCGCGACCGCCGCCGCGCCGCTCGGAAAAACCAGTGCATCTTCGGTTTTTTCCAAAGCCGCGAGTTTTTTCCGTAAAATTTCGACCGTCGGATTGTTGCCCCGCGAATAAACGTGGTGCGTCAATTCATCGGAAAATGCCTCGCGGAAAGCCGTCAAATCTGGAAAAACAAAATTCGAGGATTGCACGACAGGCGGCGCGACCGCCTGAAAATATTCCTCGCGGTCTTCGCCGAGGTGGGTGAGAATTTCGCTGATATTCATTGTTGGTGATTGGTTATTGGGAAATTGGTTATTGGGGAATTGGTTATTGGGAAATTGGTTGGGCACACCCCAATAACTAATTTCCCAATAACCAATAACTAATTTCCCAATAACCAATAACCAATTTCAAAACCGTGATTCAATATAATAAGGTAGCATCGCCCGCCAAGTCGGCCAATCGTGCCGCATGTCGTGCCCCCAAATGTCCAATTCGTGGGGAATGCCTTTTGCTTTTAACAATTCTGAAAATTTCTGGCTGGCCTCCGGCGCTTCGTAATCGCCCGAACCCGTCAAAATATGGATGTGTTTCGAGGCTTTCAGGCGCGGCAAAATATTGTCATCGTTCAAACCTTCGAGATAATGCATCGGCGAATTGAAATAAACATCTTCGTCAAAATAGCCATCCGTGTACTCCGTCAAATCATAAACTCCCGACATCGCAATCGTCCCGGCGAACAAATCAGGTCGGCGAAAAAACAGATTTGCAGAGTGCAGCGCACCCAAACTCGCGCCCGAAGTGATAATCGGCGTGTCGTTCGAAGTGTGCATTTTGATGAACGGTACGACTTCATTTTCAACATATCCATTGAATTGCTGGTGCCGGATGGATTTGTGGCGAGGGTGCATTTTGTTGTTCAGCCACGCCTCGGAATTGATGCTGTTGATACTGAAAACCTTGATTTTCCCAGCATTTATGTACGGTTCGAGCGTCGAAATCAATTGAAAACGTTCGTATTCGAGGTAGTCCGCTGCCGCCGTCGGCAGCAACAAAATTGCAGTTCCGAAATGGCCGTACATGGCAATTTCCATGTTTTTGTTCAGTCTGGGGCTATGCCATTGGTGAATTTCTCTTTTCATTTTCGATATTTTAAAGTGAGTTGGTTCGCGGATTTGGTGGGTTGGCAAAAGTAGAAAAATATAGTTGATTGGTTGATTGGAGGTCGGAATTTATTCCGACCAAAGTGTATAAGTTTTTGATTTCCAAAGACTTGCATAAAATGGTCGGAATAAATTCCGACCTCCAATTATTCCAATTGTTTCAGCAACCAATCCCTTTCCGCAATCGCTTTTTCTTCCAAAACCAAGTCTCTAATTTGATGCCGTTTTGATGAAGATGAAAGGTCGGTGGTAATCATTTTGCCCACAATTTGGATAAAATTGAGGTGATGTTCGCGGTGATAGCCAATTTCCTTGTGCCGCCGGAGGTAGGCTTTGTAACTGTCCAACTGCGATTCGAGGGCAGAAATGGCCCCAGTTTCGTAAAAAATCCGCACCAACATCCGTCGCGAATCCAAATTATAAAGCGGTTCGCCAAACTGCACGACCTGCTGCAAAAGCGTCAAAGCATTGTCGTAATCCGAGTGATGGGTGTACAAAAAGAAGGCTTTGTTAAATAAAAAGGTGTTTTCTCGCTCGCGTTCAGGCAGGAATTTTTTGTATTCATCCAGAAAATTTTGCGCCCAATCATGTTCGCCCAATCGTGCAGCAATAGCCATCACATTTTTATAAGTATATTTTGAAATTACGTCATTCGGCAAAAGCGCTCGACTTTCGATGCCCAAACGGTACAATTCATAAGCCTCGCGCAGATATTTTTCCTCGCCGCCGTTCAACCTTTTGATGCAAAAATTAATGGCCGAAAGATAAGCTTCCGCGATTTCGTTCGATGGCAGCAAAGCACCATGTTTTGGCAAAAGTTGTTTTAAAATTTGAAAATTACTTTCATTTTCAGATTTTTCAAGGCATTTTAAAACGTGATACCAAATCAGAGCAGTTGGTTGGTCGTCCAAACTTCCATTTTCGGCCAATTTCACGGCGGCTTCCAAAAGTGGCAATTCCTGTTCTTTTTGCGTAAAATTCTTGTGGGAAATCACGAGGCAACTCAATTTAAAAATTTCAATGGCATGAAAAGCCATCGCAGAACCGAGCAACGAATCTAAATCAGGCGTAAAATTTCTGCTCTGCGCATTTTGTTGGTTAAAATCTTCGATCCGGATTTGGACATCGTTGAAAAAAAACTTCGCGTCGCGGTGCGGCTGTTTTTCGTTCAGTTCAAAAAGTGTGGGCAAATCGCGGCTGATAATTTCGTCGCACCCGCGTTTTTTCAGGGCTTGCATTTGATAAATTTGGGCGGTCGAACCGTCCGTTTTCATTTCTTCGATAGCCAAAAAATCGCGAATCGTAGTCAAAAGAAACGACATCGCGTACCGAAGCAAAGGCATATCAAAATCTTGGTCTGGAAAAACTGCCCGAAAAACGCGCCGCCGTTCGAACAAATCATCGCGCCCCGGCAGGTTGTCGGCCAAATAATCCATCAACAAAATCACGTCTTCCCGCAAGTTGAAATACGGCGAACGCACAAATTTCCGCAATGCTCGCAGGTCGTTTTTACTTAAATTGCGGGACAATTTGAGCAAAGTACTGTCTTTCATTTTGATAAAAAATTTTGAAAGTTTTTTGAAAAAAAATCACCGTTCCAATTTAGTTTGTTGAAAAACAGGCAATTAGAAAGATGAATTTTTGCCAAATTTGAATTCATTCCCACCAAGTTAGACAAGTTTTTTTTGATAGAAATTCTTTTTTGTTTTTCAAGAATCCAAAACTTTGTTGGACTTTTGATGGGTGTCATTCTGAACGCAGTGAAGAATCTGAGGAAATTTTCTAATTCAGATTCTTCACTGCGTTCAGAATGACACGCGTTTTTGTTTCAAAATTTATTCTTTGAAAAGAGCCGCGATGCTTTTGTGCTCCACCGTGTTTCGGATGGCGCGGGAAAACAAATTGGCCGTCGAAAGGACGCGGATTTTTGGGGAAGTTCTTTTTAAAGGAATCGTATCGCAAACGATGAGTTCCGAAAGTTTTGAATTTTCAATGTTTTCATAAGCCTTGCCCGACAAAACAGGATGTGTGCAAATGGCTTTCACCGATTTTGCGCCTTTTTCCATCAAGACATCGGCGGCTTTGCAGAGCGTCCCGGCGGTGTCCACGAGGTCGTCCACCAAAACCACGTCCGCGCCTTTGACATCTCCGATTACCGTCATCGCGGCAACTTCGTTGGCTTTTGTGCGGTATTTATCGCAAATCACCAATTCACGGTTGAAATGTTTGGCATAATGCCGCGCCCGTTTCACACCGCCCACGTCCGGGCTGGCAAAAATGGTGTTCGATAAATCCGCGAATTCCGACAAATATGCCTGATAAATCGGCTCGGAACGCAGGTGGTCAACCGGGATGTCGAAAAAACCTTGGATTTGGTCGGCGTGCAAATCCATCGTCATCACCCGGTCGAAACCTGCGGTCGTGATCAAATCGGCCATCAATTTTGCGGAAATCGGCACGCGGGGCTTGTCCTTCCGGTCTTGCCGGGCGTATCCAAAATACGGAATCACCGCCGTGATGTACCCTGCCGAGGCGCGTTTCGCGGTGTCCGCCCAAAGCAAAAGTTCGATAAAATTGTCGTGCGGCTGAAAAGTGCTTTGCACAAAAAAAATGTACGACCCACGAATACTTTCATTGATAATTGGTTGCATTTCGCCATCACTGAAACGGGCGAGGGTGCAGTCGCCGAGAGGCGTGAGCAAGTGTTCGGCGATGCTCGTGGCGAGTTTTGCGGAAGCAGTGCAGGCGAAGATTTTTACTTCTGGCATTTTATAAATTGGTCAACTGGTAAAAAATTACGCGGCAAATGTCGTGAAAAGGTGCATGAATTTAAGCGAGAAGATTTTTTTTAAACCTTGAAAAAAAACAGTTGCGAAGGCGCGAGATTTGAAACCTTGAAAAGCGACGCTTGTCCAAACCAAAGGAATCGAACATTTGCCAGGTGGTGTTTTGCAAAAAATCAAGTTCGAAGTTTGGAAATTCAGAAGGTCAAACTGCTTGGCGGCAGGAGGGTAAAACCCTAACACACCGGGCATAGCCCGGCGTTAGCGGGAGAAAGTCAACTTTGAAGCAATTGATTGATGCCTCAAAATTTATTCCTTTGATTATTCAATTAACGTTTGAGGCAATTCAGCATTTTCATTTTTCAAAATTTCCCTATATTCTTTAAGCAGTTCCTCAACCTTCCCTGAATATTGTTTGAGGAGATAAAGTGATAATTGAAAAGCAAAAGTTTGTTTTTCACCCTTTGTTTCCATTTTCCCATTAGTCCAAAGAATATTTTTAAAGGGACTATCTGGCATTTTGAAACTGATTAGTTTTAAATTCTCGCTCAACAGGCTCAAACTATGGCTCTTGTAAAAAGAGCAATAAAGCCTTGAAATCAAAAAAAGCCCAACGGGTCTGAACAAAATATTTGTTTTTTGAAGTCTAACTGACTCCAACGTGATTGATTTTTTCAGAAAATACTGATTTAATTCAGGTTGGTATTCAATTATAAATTCAAAAAAATCTGTCGTAATTGTTAGAAGCGATTGAACATTATCCTCATCAAATTCCTTTGTGCCTTTGGGCATTTTAAATAGTTCTTTCCTTAAAATCTTAATAGTAGTATATAATCCTGTTAAGTTTGTAAAATTAGTGATGTCTTTTGGGTCTAAGTTAGAATTTTCTGTAACTGCAATTTTCTTCCCGCCTTCAAAATGTGGATAATTTGCGTAAATTCTACGAGTTACTATCGCGCAAATATCTTCTTCGTCGATTTTGATTTTATCACCTGCCGCTACGGGTTTTGCGTTTTTGTTAATATCTGAAAATAATTTTCGCGTTCTTTTCTTGCCTAATTCATCATCTATATGGGCTACAAATACGACTGAAAATTGGTCATCATTTAATTCTTGATATTCCGTTAGTTTTTTTCTGTCTTCATGGAATGCAATTTGTATTCCTGCAACTCTATGTTGACCATCAATGGCAAACATTTGTTCATCACCGTCAAAAATCAAGACTCCAACCGAATCTTTTGAAATATCTACTTCATTTTGATTAACGTGTACTTTAAATTTAGATAAATCAAATTCAACCCATTCGGGTACACCGCCAAATACACCAACAATAATTGAATTAAAAAAACGAAAGTCATCATTTAAAAGATACTTGGCAATCGCTTTCCTTCTTTCTTTTAAATTCCTTTGGAGGTAATCGTCAAGAATTTTAGATTCACGGATTTCCTTTGCGGGTTTGACCCACGTCGATATCTGTTCGGCAGTCATTAAAGTTGAGTAATAGACCCATTTGCCTAACACCCCCCTTAAACTGGGTAAATACATTTTTTCTTTCATCATTAAGACCATGTTGATTTTCTTTGTTGCTTAATTTCTACGGGAAAGTCTCTATCGCTCATTGGTGGTAAAAAGAAACCATGTAAAGACGTTTCAACTTTTGACAAATCCGCAGAACTTATTGAAAGTGGTGAAAACTGTATGTATACGTTATTGTAGTATTGATACAGCAAACTATGGATACTCCTTCTTTTCTTTTCAAGGGCTGGAAGTCCGAAATAGTCTTTTAGCCTTTCTCTTAACGTTCGTTCTGACTCGTGTTCTCCTGCAATTCCAACGTAAACAACATATTTCGGGCAATCGGCGATTAGATTATTTGGCTTAACAATTAATAAATAGACACCAATAGAATCTAAGCCATCCAACTCATCAAGCCTGACTCTTTTATCCAAGATATCTTGATATTTTAATTCTTTCCAGTTAAATGATAGATAACTTAACTCTTCAAAATAATTTGACCAACAAAAAGGGTCTATTCGTATACTACGAATATAAGTTGAAAATCGAGAATCAGAATGACTATTCTTTATCTCAGTGTAATTCTCGAATAGGTTTTTATCTAGAATATCAAGTGTTGAAGGGCGCATACATTTAATTTATTTTGTTAAATCACAACCAACTACTTTTTTATCCTCCATCACAAACCCCTCCCCAATCTCCAACCTCCCCACCGTTTTCAACAAATCCTTCGCCTCCGCAGTCCCCAGCATAAACTTTTGCTCCAAAAACTTATGCGATTTCGGTGTCGATTTCAATACAATCGGAAATTCAAGCAGTTCCAAAAAGTCAAAATCCGCCGCATCATAATCGTCCGGAGATTGCGAGGCAAGAATCACCATCCCACCCATCGAACGAACTTCCCGAATCATTTTTTGAAGAATCAAGGCGCGTTTTTTCTCTGCCAAAAAGTTGTGTGCTTCATCCAAAACCACCACCGTTCGGATTTTTCGGGCTTGGCTGTCTTTATTGAAAGGTGCATCGCCGAGCCGTTTTAATTCTGAAAATATCCTGTCCAAAATCAAAAAACATATCAAATCGCGGCGTTCGATTTCATGAATATCAATCACCAAAGTTTTGTTTGTCCACGTTTCCCAGATAAATTCATCCATTCGGGCAAAATAATGCTGTTCAACCAAAGGGCGCAAAATCGAAGTGAGCGTATCCGCCTTTTTGGTTTGCTTTTGAACTTCGGCACGGATGACATCAAAATCTGGATACGGAGCATTGTTTTCATAACCCCAAATAATAGCATTGTAAAGCGATTCTTCCTGCACTTTTCCGAAATTGGCTTCCACATTTTTGAATACGCCCACAATCCGTTCGGCAGCAGATTTCTGCTCCTTTTCATCCTTTGCTGCACTTGCAAAAATATTCAACGGCAATGGGCGATGCTTCACATTGATAACCTCCGCTTGCGTATCCCTCAAAAAAGATTCATCCGCAGCAATATCTCCTTTTGCATAATCAAAGAAGATAAAATGGGTTTCGTATTGGCTTTGCAACCGTATCTGCTTCAATAAATGTTTTAAAAAATAAGTCTTCCCAGAACCCGAACCGCCCATCACCCCAAAATGTGGATTGGCTGCTGTATTGATTTGAAATTCAATGGGTTGCTTAGTTTTTTTATTGATTCCAATACGAACGGATAAGACATCTGCCTGTCCTGAATTTTGGTTGGTTGTAAAAGTTGATTCTTCTTTTTTATTGCCTTTTAAATCGCCCAATGCTCTATTGGCGATAGCCGATAAATAATCATACCCTTTTAATTTTTCGGTTTCATGGAAAATAACGTGCAGCCCATGCTCGATGTGGGCAGCCAATAAATCAACATATTCATCATCCTCTATTTTGCGCAAGTATTTTTGGGACAACAACGCCTGAAACACAAGCCGTTGCTCTTGCTCAAAATGAACCAATGCAGGTTGTTCATTTCCTTTCCCTGCCTTTGATTTTTCTAAAATTTCGGTATCCGTTTCCTGAAAAATAGGTTCTCGGTTGGTTTGCAGAGACCGTCCAAAGGCCAATCGCATGGCAACATAATTGGGTTGCCCGGTGAGTTTGAGTTCTCGCTTTACACTGTGCAAATAATAAGAGGCGAGTTCAGAAATACGAATTCTGTCCTTCATGTTTTTAGTTTGTGAATGGATATCCGGTTGAAAATTGGGTCTTGCCGTTTATGTTTTCAATTGTCCATTCTTGTGCTAAACAAGGTTTTAAAATCTGATAATACTCGCCCGTAACTTCTTCATCCTGTGATAGTAACAAAACCTGATGGCTGGCTTTTGGGAAATAGTTTTTTGTCAAATTCCTTCTGTGAATACTGTCCAAACGCCCAAAAGGTGTATCAATCAGGATAGGCATTTTCTTCCCCGAAACCTGCACCAATGGCCACAAAAGCGAGATAGCATATATCTCTTTTTCTCCGGCGGATAGTTTTGTTTTATCTATCTCCGTGTTTTGTGCATTGAATAGTTTTACTTCAAAATTGGAGTCCGGCAAAATTTGTATCCGAGTAATTAACTCCGGTTTGTGGTTCAATTGATGCCACATAAATAGGATTTCTTTTTCGGGTTCAACGGTTTTTGAAAATTTTTTAGAGATTTGAGCCAAATTCTAATTTTTTTATGAAAAATAAAGACCTCATCTTTTACAATCATGCTTTTCTGCATTTAAAACGCGACCATAAAAATGGTGGCGCACCACACAAACCAATCATGCTTTTAAGCCTGATTGACGCGATTGAAAATGGGTTTGTGGAAGGAAATAGAATTTATATAACCCCAGAACTGATTGGCTATTTCAAAGCCAATTGGTCGGCATTGGTTGAGACAAAGCACGATGCGCGTTTTGCCCTGCCATTTTATCATTTGAGTGGAGAGAACTCGAAATTTTGGCGACTTATTCCAAATGACGGCTGTGAAATTTGGGTTGAATCGAAATCAGCCATGCGAAATTTAGGAAACCTCCAAACCGCTATTCGATTTGCAGAAATTGATAAAGAACTGGCGATTTTTTTATTCGAAAAAGTTAACCGAGACTTTTTCAGGCAAGTCATTATGGAAAAATATTTCCCAAATTTCAACGGCGTTTTGCCGGGAAATTCTGCTTTGAAAATTATCTGGGATATTGAAAACCAAATAGTTGAGGAATCTTCTGTTGAATATCAAAAACGTATTCTTGAATTGAAAAAGCAAATCCAATCCGAAGAATTTGTGGAAGAAATTGCCATTCGATGTGCAATTTTTAAAAGAAAAATTCCACAATTGTATGCTTTCACTTGTTGTGTTTCTGGGTATAAAGTTGATGTTAGTTTCAATTCAACAACATTAATTGAAGCGTGTCACATCAAACCATTTCGCATTGCTTGTGATGATACATTGACAAATGGAATTGCTTTATGTCCAACATTTCATACCGCTTTTGATGCTGGACTTTTTACTATTTCTGATTCATTAAAAGTTGTAGTTTCTAATAAAATTAAGGAAAGTCAAAGTCCTCAAAATTTGAGTCAATTTCATGGAACACAAATTAAATTGCCGGAAGGCGAAAAACACTTTCCGAATTTAGAAAACATCAAATGGCATCGTGAAAAAATATTTGAAAAAGGAAGGTGGTAAATTGGATAAGTAGTTATGTAAAAACAGCGGCTTGTTTCACTTTAAAATTCTCTTTTACAATAAACTTCGTAACCTTTTTTTGAATATCCGAATAGACATTATTTCTACAGGTCAAACGCATTAAAATTTCAAAAACCCGTAGGGTTGGCATTTTAGTAGAAAACAAGGTTAATCAAGCAGGGAAATGCCGTAGGCATGGCATTTTATCCGTGAATGTTGCTGCCAAAATGCCATGCCTACGGCATTTTTAATAAAACGCACTT
>JANNMS010000090.1:0-2990 GCA_031398055.1 Saprospirales bacterium
TTAATCAAGCAGGGAAATGCCGTAGGCATGGCATTTTATCCGTGAATGTTGCTGCCAAAATGCCATGCCTACGGCATTTTTAATAAAACGCACTTCGATTTTCTACCTAAATGCCAACCCTACGGGTTTTTGAAATTTTAATGCGTTTGACCTGCTATTTTTTCTACTTTTTCGAGGAATAAAAAACACCTGCCGCTGGCGTGATTCCCAAAACTGGGTGCCATTCCGAACCAAAATCCAAGCGCAGATTTTCCCGGATTTTCAAACCAACGCCGAACGCCGGACGCGCCGGAGTCGTCCGACAACCGATTCGAAAAATGAATTTTTGGTGGATTTGATAAGAAATTCCAAATTTGAAAATGGCGGGCAATTCGAGGTCTTTTTCAACCTCAAAAAGTGTCCTTAATTTTTGGGAAAGCAACCAGCAAAAACCGGTTTGAAAAATCACGGGCAAGTACAAATCACGGTTCGTGAGCGAAGTCGAACGAGTGATTTTCAGAAAAAAAGGGTTTTGCAGCCGCGCCGAAAACATGAGGTTTTTAAATGGTTTTGAAAAAAAAGAAACCGCTGCCGTCGCCCCTTTTCGAGCGTCATATTCCGATGCCGCGAACCGCAAAAAACTGAGGGAGATGCCAACGCCAATTTGTTTTCCGAGTCGCCTGCCGTAGCCTAAACGGAATTGTTGTTCGCCGTAATTTTCGATTTTTGAATTGTCAAAACCGATTGCCAAACCGCTCGCTGCGTCGGCCCGCAGGGTTGCAAAAAAATGGTTCGTTTGCCAGCCGCCGATTGAAAATGGCAAGGCCGCGCCCGCCGCCGCACTCAATTTTTTTTCTAGAAATGGTAAAATTGCTTCGTTTGAAAAACCGGTTTCGGCACCCGGCCAGGCCAAAGTTGCACCGCCGAGCGATTGGTTTGCGGCCGTGCCGATTGGTTTTTGGAAGACTTGGGAAAAGGAAAAATTGGAAAGTGCGAAGCAAAAAAGCAGGGCCGGAAGTTGATTTTTTTTCATGATGGAAAATGGCAAAAATTAAATGCTCAAATTTGCATGGCCAACCCCTAAAGGGGTTGGGGGTGGCCATGCAAATTTGAGCATTTAATTTTTGCCCACCATTTATTTGCCAGAAGATTTATTCATCAATCGGCTTCCTCTTTTTTCTCTTTTTCTTTTTTCAAAGCATCTTTATCCACCACTTGGATTTTCGCGCCTTTTTTCAATTTCCGGGAAATCGCAGAATACGGCCCTGAAACCACCGTCTCGCCGTCTTCCAAACCGGAAAGGATTTGGATAAAATCATTGTCCTGAATCCCACTTTTCACCACCCGAACCACCGCCGAATCACCCTTGACGATGTACACGATTTCTTTGATTTCGGCCAATTTTGTGGCGGCATACTCTTGTTTTGGGGCATCTTCGTCCTCGTCGGGCAGGTTTTTGTCTTTGTCTTCATCCTGTACGGTAACGGCAATCAGCGGCACGGACAACACATTTTCAGCCGTATTTGTATAAATATCGACCGACGCGGACATCCCTGGACGGAACGGATATCGGATATTTCCTTTCACCAAATCTTGGTAAGAATCGGCCATGACGCGCACTTTCACGATGAAATTGGTCACTTGGTCGGTGTTCAAACTTGCGCCCAAACCGGACGACAAATTGCTCGCCGAGTTGGCAATTTCAGTCACCGTGCCTTTAAATTTTCTGCCCAAATATGCATCCACTTCGATGTCGGCCACATCGCCGAGGGTCACTTTCAAAATGTCATTTTCCGAAACATCCACCTGCACTTCCATCGTGTGGAGGTTGGCGACGCGCAACATTTCGGTGCCCGCCATTTGCAAAGTGCCCACGACGCGCTCGCCTTTTTCGACATTCAATTTTGAAACAATGCCGCTGACCGGCGCCACGATGTTGGTTTTTGCCAACGAAGTTCGCAGTTCTTTCAAAGTCGCACGGGCGGAAGTGATGCCGTAACCGGCCACGTTCACGTTGGCTTTTGCCGAAGTCGCCGAACTTTTGGCCGCATCCAAGGCCGCATCGGCAGCGGCCAAACTGGCTTCGAGCGATTTCAAACTTGACTCCGAATTTTCCAATTCTGCTTGGCTCAAGAACCCAGTTTTTTTGAGTTCGATATTTCGTTGGTGGGCATTTTTTTGCGCAGAAAGTTGTGCGGCAATCCGCTGGCGGTCGGCTTTCATTTGTTCGATTTGCGCGTTCGAACCACCCACGTTGCTCGACGAAATTTCGCGTTGCGCCTCGGCACTTTTCACCGCCGCCTCGCCACGTTCGACGGCACTGGCATATTCATCGGGACGGATTTTGCCCAAAATCTGCCCGACGCGCACCGAATCGCCTTCTTTCACGGTCAATTCGACGATTTCGCCCGACACGTCGGCACTGATTTTTACTTCCGTTTCCGGAAAAATTTTGCCACTCGCCGAGACCATCTCGCGGATGGTTCGTTTTTGGACTTTTTCGACGGTGACTTCTTCGCCTTTTTTCTTGGTTTTTGATTTCCAAACTGCGCCGCCAATCAAAACGGCAAGCAAAGCGATGAGTAGATAGATTCTGTATTTTTGGAAAAATGAACGTTCGTCGGCCATGATTTTTTCAATGTTTTACAAAAAAAATAATCACCCGCTGCCGGGTGGTTTCGAGCAGCAAGATTAACAAACCAGAATTTTTTATAGAAAAATGTTGGATAAATGCCGGAAAACGGCGGACGGGGAATTGGTTATTGGGGAATTGGGGAATTGGTTATTGGGGAATTGGTTTAACACGAATACTAATTTTCCAATAACCAATTCCCCAATCAGGTCAAACGCATTAAAATCCATTCCCGAAGGGAATCTATGTTTATAGAAATTGAAATGGTGAGTAGGCCGGCCAGAATGACCGTAACGGCGCCGACGACAATTGACATTAGCAGCGTTGCCATTGCGCACCTACAACTTGATTAGTTCGCGCACGGAGACCATGAAGCTTT
>JANNMS010000091.1:0-16750 GCA_031398055.1 Saprospirales bacterium
GTCAAACGCATTAAAATTTCAAAAACCCGTAGGGTTGGCATTTTAGTAGAAAACAAGGTTAATCAAGCAGGGAAATGCCGTAGGCATGGCATTTTATCCGTGTATGTTGCTGCCAAAATGCCATGCCTACGGCATTTTTAATAAAACGCACTTCGATTTTCTACCTAAATGCCAACCCTACGGGTTTTTGAAATTTTAATGCGTTTGACCTGTTGAAAAATTTAGGTATGGAAAAGTTGCTCAATCTTTCAGAAATCAAAACTTTGTTCCCAAACGAGTGGGTGCTGCTCGGCAATCCCGTTTTTGATGAAAGCAAATTGAATGTGCTTTCCGGCATCCCAATTTATCATAGCCTCGACAAAAAAGAGGTGTGTTACATCGGAAGAGATAAAACTTCGGGTTATCGAAAAATTACCCTAATTTATACTGGAATTTTGAAACCTTCCCGAAAAATTACTGGAATTTTTAACCGCATCAAAAATGAAATTCCACATTCAGCGAAATGACGAGGAAGGTTTGATTATCATTGGGGAAAATGAATTTTGTATTTCACTTTTGAAAAAGACAATTTCGATAAAACCTTGATTTTTCCTTTGAAAAACGAAAACCAATGACCCTGCGCCAACTCTTCCCGAAATCTTTTCGCCTCCATTTTCAACTTTTGAAAAGGCATTTTGCCGACCGTCGTTCGGGCGTCTCCAAAAAATTTGCGAAAGCCGAACGCCGGGCGGGTGATTTCCAATTTTCAATCGCCATCCGCCAGCCCATTTTCCCGAACCCGTTTTTGGAAAATAAAATCCACAACCTGCGCTTGGCCATCGGTCGGGTCGAAAAAGTGGTGGTGCTGCCCGGCGAGGTTTTTTCTTTTTGGAAAATCGTGGGCGCGCCGGGCAAAAAACAAGGTTTTCGGGAAGGCCGGAATTTGATTGCTGGAAAATTACAGCAGGATTTTGGCGGCGGATTGTGCCAACTTTCGGGCATTTTGTACCACGCTGCGCTCGTCGGCGGGTTGAAAATCGAGGAGCGGCACAACCATTCGACCGATTTTTATGCCGACCACGAACGGCTCACGCCGCTCGGTGCGGACGCGACGGTGGCTTTTGGGTACAAAGATTTGCGGTTGGAAAATGGGTTTCCGTTTCCCGTCCGGTTTGGTTTTGATTTGAAAAACGACGGGCTGGTTTGCAGGTTGGAAAGCCCCGTTTTTTTGCCGGCGGCGGCGTTGTTTTTTGAAATTCAGGAACAGGAAAATCGGAAAATCGTGGCGACGCGTCGGGTTTTTGAGGCTGGAAAATTGTCGGTTTTGGTGGCGGAGTCGGTGTATTTGTAAATGGAGGGCGAAATTTATTTCGCCGATAAACGGAATAAATTCCGCCCCTCATTTTTTTTAATTTCCCAAAATCTCGATCAGTTTTTCCCAATCCTCGCTCGTGTTGTAAACGTTGGTCGAAACGCGCAGCCCCGCGCCGCGCACCGAAACAAACACGCGGCGGTCGGCCAGTTTTTCCGCCAATTTTTGGTTGTCCGTGCCCGGCGGCAGCCCGACGGCAAAAAGATGCGCCGCCCGGTGGTTTTCATTTTCGATGGTGCAGCCCATTTCCCGTAATTTTTGGATGGGCGCGGCGGTGAGGTTTTTACAATAATTCTGCATGGCTTGCGGCGTCCATTCCAGAATTTGGCGGAGCGAATCTTCGAGCATTGGCAGGTGTGAAAATTGGGAAAATTCTCCGCAATTGTATCGCTGCGCTTTTGGTCGGTACTCGCGCAAATAACGTGTGAGGCCAGAAAAAACATCACTTTCCACCCGGCTCATCCAACCTTCTTCGAGCGGAATGCCTTCGTCAAAAAATTCGCCAAGCCACGCCAAACCGACGCCGTACGGCCCCAAAAGCCATTTGTATCCGCCACAAATCACGGCGTCAGCCTGTATTTTTTCCTGAAAAATGGGCAAAATCCCGACCGATTGGGTCACGTCCAAAACCAAAAGTGCGCCCACTTCGCGGCATCGTTTCCCGATTTTTTCCAAATCGAACCGCGTGCCGTAAACCCAATGGACGTGCGGCATGACGACCATCGCCGTGCCGGTTCGGATGTTTTCCAAAATCAAATCACTCCAATTTTGGGTGGGTTCGGCTGGTTTTGAAAGCGTTTTTGTGGCGAGCGACAAGGTCTCGCAACACCTTTCAAAAGCATAGACATTGTTCGGAAATTCCTCGCCGACGCGCAAAATATGAGTTTTCAGGGAGATGTCTGGCAGTCGGTGCAGGTTGGCCGCGACCACCGCCATGCCATACGAAACTGCCGAAATGACGGCCACACGTTCGGGGTCGGCGGGCGCATTCAGAATTTGGCAAAATTGCGTCCGGATGCGGTCGGCGGTGAGAAAATGGTCGGTCGAACGGATGTTGAACGGCGTGACGCCTTTCAATTCGAATGCCGATTTGGCTTTTTCCAAACCGGAAATCAAGGCCGGCGAATAAGCCGCGCCGTTCAAATAATGTACCGATGGGTCGAGGGCAAAAAGATGTTTTTGACAAATCATGGGGCGAAGGTAATGTGTTCTGAATTTTCGGGCGTTTAACATAATCGCAAGTGGACTGAATCAAAATCAACCCAAAAATGCCAGCAGTTTTTCCCGCAAAATTTCAGTTTCAATCAAAAAACCGTCGTGCCCATATTTTGAATCAAAAGAAAAAAATTGCGCGGAAGGCAAGTGTTTTGCCAGTATTTTTTGTTCAAAAGGTGGGATGAGCAAATCTTTTTTGATAGAAAAAACAAAGGCTGGCATCGCTAATTTTTTCAAAGCCGCTGGGATTCCGCCGCGTTTTCTGCCCAAATTATGTGTGTCGAGGGTCTTTGTCAAATGCCAATAACTCTGGGTGTAAAAACGGCGGACCAATTTTTCACCTTGATAATTTTGGTAACTCGCAGCGCGAAAACGGTCGCTGCGCTCGTCGTCGTCGGATTGCGTTTCTCGGTAGGCTTCGATGGTCCGATAACTCAAAAGGCCGATGGCGCGAGCGGCGCGGAGACCTGCCGCGCCCGATTTTTCATCTTCATTTTGCCAAGTTGGGTCGGCTTCGATGGCCATTCTTTGGCTTTCGTGGATGGCGATTGGCCAAGCCGATTCGCGGGCGGCACAGACCAAAAGTGCGATTTTTCGGATTTTTTCGGGCATCAAAAACGCCATTTCCAAAACTTGGTGGCCGCCGCACGAGCCGCCGATGCAAAGTTGGATTTCTGAAATTTGGAGGTGTTCGCGCAGCAAATCTTGCGCCCGGGCGAGGTCGCGAATCGAAACGAGCGGGAAATTTTTACCGTAAATTTTGCCAGTTTCTGGGTTTTTGGACATCGGGCAAGTACTGCCGTAGCACGAACCGATAATGTTGGCGCAGACGATGAAATATTTTTCGGGGTCAAAAACATTGCCTGCGCCGAACAATCCTGACCACCAATCCGAGACATCGGAATTTGCGGTGAGCGCGTGGCAAACCCAAATTACGTTTGACCGCGAGGCGTTCAATTTTCCAAAAGTATGAAAACCGAGGGTCAATTCGGGCAGCGTGCCGCCGTTTTCGAGGGCAAACGGCTCGCGAGTTTTGAAAAATTGGAGGCCGGGAATGGCGATTGGGATGGGGTAGTCGGGCTGAAAATTCATCTGGGAATGTGGCACTTTTAAAAAGTTTGTTTGAAAATTTAGGGGATTTTCCGTTGCCGCATATTGTCCCAACCATCAACGACTGTAAAAAAACCAAGCATCTGGAAATCATTCGAGGAAAGCAAACGGAGGGTAATTTCCCCAGGTTCGTGGGGCAAGTAGTCCTCCAACCTAAAATAAACCACTCCTTTTTCCGGGCGAAAACCATATCTGAAAACCAATTCGCCGTAGTCCCGGTCATGGGTCAAAACGGTGCGCTTTTCCAAAATTGCCAATTCTAAAACGGCTTTATCTGAAATGGATGGAAAATCCTCGCAGTTGTACCGGACATCAAAGCCATTTGCCCGTAGTTTTTGGACGGATGGGCCTGGAAAGTTTTCATTTGCAAGAAATTTCATCAAGCGCGTTGTTGTTTTGGGAAAATTTGGAACATCAAACCGTCGCGGAGGCAGTCAGCGATGTAGGCAAAAACGGCTTGCAAGTGTTCCTTTTTCAAGCGCGGGTGGCTGCCGAAAAGCATTTCTTCCGTCCAGCCGTTGGCCAATCTGCCGACCAAATATTCGACCGAAAGGCGCGTGCCTTTGATGGTTGGTTTGCCGAGCAAAACCTCGGGGTCAGAAACGATGTGGTCTCTCCAATTCATTTTTTGAAAAATTTTGATGCAAATTTAAACAAATAAAGCCTGTTCCACATCTCCCAAAATATCTTCAATGTGTTCTAGCCCCACCGAAATCCGAATCAAACCATCGGTAATTCCAGCCGCCGCACGGGCTTCGGGCGTCAATTTGGCGTGCGTCGTCGAGGCCGGATGTGTGGCAATCGTGCGGCTGTCGCCGAGGTTGGCCGACAGCGAAAACATTTTCAATTTGTCCAAAAATTCGCGGCCAGCCACTACCCCACCCCGAATTTCGAAAGCCACGAGGCCACCACCTTTTTTCATTTGCCGACGGGCGATTTCATGGTCGGGATGGCTTTTTAAAAACGGGTAAATCACGCGTTCGACGGCCTCCATTTTTTCCAAAAAATGGGCCAGTTTTTCGGCATTTTCACAGTGGCGATCGAGGCGGACGGCCAACGTTTCCAAACTTTTTGACAAAACCCAGGCATTGAACGGCGACAGCGACGGGCCGGTCGAACGGCAAAATTTTCGCACCTCGGCCACCAATTTTTCATCACCGCAGACCACGCCACCGAGCACGCGGCCTTGCCCGTCAATAAATTTTGTGGCAGAATGGGTGATCAAATGCGCCCCAAATTTTTTGGGCTGCTGCAAATATGGCGTGGCAAAACAGTTGTCCACATTCAAAATCAGGTTGTTTTTTCGGCAAAAATCACCGGCAAATTCGAGGTCAACGATGTCGAGGCCGGGGTTCGTGGGTGTTTCCAAAAAGAGCATTTTGGTATTTGGGCGCACCAGATTTTGCCAAGTTTCGGGTCGGCGGCAGTCCAAAAAATCGGATTCGATGCCCCATCGCGGCAAAAACTGGCCAAGAATCGTGTGCGTCGAGCCAAAAACCGCCCGCGACGAAAGCAAATGGTCGCCGGAATTTAGAAAAGCCATGAACGAGGCGAACACCGCAGCCATGCCCGTGGCGGTGGCAAAAGCATCGTCGGTCAGTTCGAGGGCGGCCATTTTTTCCTCGAATTCTCGCACCGTCGGGTTGGTGAAACGGCTATAAATGTTGCCAGGCTGCTCGTCGGCAAACAGCGCGCGCATCTGTTCGGCATCGTCAAAAACGAAACTCGACGTAGGAAAAATGGGCGTGCTGTGCTCGCGGTGCTGCGTGCGTTCGGTTTGGGTTCGGATGGCCAGTGTTTCAAATTTCATGTTTTTCAATTTCAAAAGACCAAGTAATTTCGGCAGTTTTGGACAGCATCGCGCCCACCGAACAGTATTTTTCAACAGACAGGCGGATGGCTTTTTCGACACTTTTTTCGTCCAAATTTCCAGTCAAAAAATAGTGCAGATAGATTTTTTTGAAAACGGCAGGCACTTCGTCTGGCGTGCGTTCAGAGTTGACTTCGACCCTGATATCGGCGAGCGGCTGGCGCATTTTTTTCAATAAATGCACCACATCGATGCTGCTGCAAGAGGCAAGGCTCATCAATAAAAGTTGCATCGGGCGGGGTGCTTTGCCTTCGCCGCCGACCTCGGGCGAGCCGTCGGTTTCGGCGCGGAGGCCTTCTGGGGTGATGCATTCGAAATGCACGGCGTCGTTTAACCTGCGTAATTCTATCTTCATTTTTGCTCGAAAATTTTGACAAACATAAACAAATTATCAGCCGACCAACGCGGCTTTCAATCCATCAAATTCGGTAAAAATATCCTCAAAAATCGCCTTGTTTTGCTCAACGATGGCGCGTTTTGTCATTTCGCGGAGCATTTTGTCCTGCCGAAAATCCTCGACCGTCAGTTCGCGACCCAGCAATTCGCGGTTTTTTTCGATCACCGGTTCGAGCAATGGGTTTTGGCGCAGCGATTCGATGGCGCGTTCGGTTACTGTTGGCGTTTCGGCGGTCAGTTTTCGGATGCGCTCGTTGATGGCCGCGCCGCGTTCTATTTCCAGTTCTTCGAGGCGACGTTTCAGGGTTTCTTCTTGTTCTTTTTGGGCGGTTTCGGTCATTTTTCGGCGGTTTTCTTCCTCTTTTGGATCCGTGTAGCCCGCTTTCAAAGCCTGCACAAAAAAACCGGCGGGGTTTGATTTTATCTGGCTGTTGGCTTTTGCCCGACGGGTCACGCGCAAGGCTTGGTTGAATTGTTCTTCGTTGTGGTTTTCAATTAGGTTTAAAAAAACGGAGGGCGTCACCCCGATTTTGTGCACCACTTCGTCAAAAAACAACTTGATCAAACGGTCTTTTTCCTCGGTCGCCGCCGGGTTGGCCTGCTTCTTTTCCCCAATTTCAAAAATTATCGAACGCGAACTTGGGGCAATTTCCACCTTCGGCTGCCGCGAATCCGATTGATTTTTGGAGGAAAAAACAAAACGCAGGGCCGACACCTTTTTTCCGTGCTTCAATTTCTCGATGTGGTTGATATTCAGGTCGGTATATTCGTTGATGTCGCGCACAGACGGCTTGATGATCCGCTGAAAAAAGTTGGCAAAAAGCGGGTATTCCGACTCCAATTCGAACATCCTTTTCATCTCCTCGAATTCCAAAGTGCGCTGCCCGATGGTTTCGTACTGTTTCAAAAGTTCGTAAATCCGGATCGGATAAGTGCCCAATTTGACCACATTTTGCAGGTCGTAGGCCGTAAAATTGCGCTGCAATTGCAGCAAAAGTGGGCGCATTTCCGGCTCAAAAGTCACATCAATATACTCTTCTTGATTGGCATTTGACTTGTTTTCTTCGCCCTCCGCCATGTAATCTACCGTGCGGACAATGTGGTATTCTTTGTCGCGGCGGATGCCATTTTCGGTGATATTGCTCACTTTAAATGTCTTTTGCATCAGGCTTCGAGCGGCCACGCGCAGCAAATCGTATGACTGATTTGACTTCAAACCAAAGGTATTTATCAGGTCTTTGTACCAAATGCGGTAGGGTATAAAGTTCTCATCGTCGCGGTGGATTTTGGCCAAAAGTGCCAGGAAAAACCGCGTTTCCCAGACATCAAATTTGTACCTTGCCTCAATCAGTTGGTTCGATTTTTTGATCAGGGCGATGCCCCGATTTTTGACGTTTCTTTTTGTAGCCATCGTTTAAGTATAGCAAAATTGGGAAGGTTTAGCGATTTTGGCACTCCCCCACCCTGAAATTATAGCAAATTTGGGAAGATTCGGTTTTTTCACCCGTTCCAAACTTTTTTTATAACAGATTTGGGAAGCATTGCCCCGAAACCAAAGGCAAATATAACAATATTGGGAAACTATCAACCCAAATTTGCTATATTTTTTCCCAAATTTGTTATATCAAGTAGTTTGGAAAATGTTACTTCCCAAATCCGCTATAATTCTTCCCATTTTTGATATAGTTTTTCCCAATTGTGTTATACCTGTTCCCAATTGTGCTATACTATTTCCCAATTGTGTTATGGAAAGTAGATTTAAACTCTTGGTTTTCAAAGAGTTAGCCAGCCGAAAAAGACAAAAAGGTAAAAGTCTTTATTAAAACAACAACATGAGAAAAGAACTTTGTTGTTGGTGTTTTAATAAAAATATTTTTATGGTTTTATATAAAACCATACTCAAAAATTTGAAAATAACCTGAAATCAATCTTTCCGGGCGCGGCGCGAAAAATCAAAAGGCTGATTTTCGATTTGCGAGAAGTTGGAAACCTGCTCAATTCTGTTGTTGGGTTTTTCTGGAAAAACCCGCAAAATGGAAATAAGCCTTTTGAGATTGTGGGCAAAGGGATTTCGAGAAAGTTGCCGCTTCGCCTGCCCGGTTTTTTCCGAAAATGAAAATCGAAGAAAAAATTTGGCCGAGATTTTCCATAAAAATATTTTTAAATAGAAACCTAAAAATATTTTTATAGAAAAAAGTTTTTAATCAAAAATATTAAAAAGTCAAAAAATAAAAATATTTTTGATTAAAAAAGTAAAACCATAAAATAATATTTATATAAAAATTAAAAAAAACAAAACCCTAAAAATATTTTTATTAAAAAATATTGAACCGTAAAAATTTTTTCAAATAAAAATATCAAACCACAAAACCCTAAAAACATTTTTATACTTTTATATTTGCCTCTTCAAAATTCCTAAATTGAAAAAATGAAAATTGGAATAACCAATTTAAAAGGTGGGGTAGGCAAGACCACCATCGCGCAAAACTTGGCCGTTTGTTTTGCCCACATGGGTTTCAAAACCTGCATCGTGGACACCGACACGAACCGAAATTCGCTGTCGTGGTCGGCAGCCCGCGACGAAAATTTGCCACAAATCACCGTCGTCGGCAGCACCGAACCGAAAGCAATCGGCAAAATGACCCAAAATCTGCACCACGATTACGATGTTTTGGTGATTGACGGCACGCCCTCGCTTTCCGAAATGACCACCCGGATCATCCTCGCCAGCGATTTATTGATCATCCCGATTTTGCCGAGCGGCCACGATTTTCGGGCGATGGAACCCTTTTTTGAGCGGCTAGAACAGGCAAAAGAAGTGCGGGAAAACATCCCGGCGTTTTTTCTTTTGAACCAATACAACCCAAAATTTACGGTCAGCCGCGGGATGCGCGCGGCCATCGGCGGACTCGGTTTGGAGGTTTTGCAAACGACCATCAACAAAAGAAATTCGTACATCGAAACCGGCATCGAAGGCCGCGGCGTGCTCGAATCGGAGGACGAAAAAGCGAAAGAAGAAATCATTTCTTTGACAAAAGAAATCCTCCAAAAAGCCAAAGAACTTGGTTTTATCAAAAAATGACGGTCATAGTTTTTAGGGTTTTATATAAAACCCTAAAAATTTAAAAACATAAAAATATAAAAATGGCAAAAAAAACAGTCAATTTCGACAAACTCAGCCTCCCTGAACGCCCCATTTTGATAAAAAAAGACGACGACCCGCAGTTGATGGAGCAGGCTGTCGAACGCATCCACCCTGCCGAAAAAACGGCCAATAAAGCACCACAAAAAAAAGCCGTCGCTTCAAAAGCGACGGCCATCAAAACGCAAGCAAAAAATGTTGTTGCCCCAAAGACAACAACCCAAACCCGTCGACAAACAACTTCTGAACCGGAAGAAGACGCGACGGTCAAAAAGATCAGCATGGATTTGCCGGTCAATATTTACACCTATTTAAAGATGCGGTCATTCCAGCAGGCGACCACGATGCGCGAGTTTGTGGTCGGTTTGCTGCGCGAAGAAATGCGGCGAAAACCACTTTGATTTTTACCACAAAGGCACATTAGAAAACATAAGTTTTTGCAAATCAAGGTCTTATGTTTTCTAATGTGCCTTTGTGGTAAAAATTCATTCGTCGTCGTCGTCATTTTCAATGGCCTCGCAGACGACCGAGCCGTCGGCGGCAAACAAAACTTCTTTGGTCACCGAGCCATTTTTCAACTCAGTTTCGTACCGTTTCGAGCCGTCGGCCATGTCCAAACGCTCGGCTTCTTTGGTTGAATAACCAGCATAATTTGCCGAAACCCCATCTTTCACGGCCTGCGGCAGGTCGCCTGTTTTGATTTCCGATTCCGAAAAAAGGTAGTTGCCCTCGGTGTCAAAAGTCAATTCGACCTCCGATTTTCCTTTTTCCAATTCCACATCAAAAACCAAAGTGCCCGTGCAAAGCGAGTCTTTTTCCGACTCGTCAACTTCGTACCCAGCATAATTTTGGGCAATGTAATCGGTCGCGGCCTGTGGCAGATCAACGAGTTGTTCGTCGTCTTTTTCGCATTTTGCAAAGACAAAAAGCACGGTCAAAAGGGGCAAAGCAAGCAAAAACAGTTTTTTCATTTTTAAAAAATTTATTTGATTTCAATTAAAACATGCGTTTCGTTGTCCGTCACGTTGACACTTTTGATGATGCCGACGCCGGACGCGTAAAACTTATTTTCGTTCACATCGGGTTCGAGTTCCGTCCAGTCGTGCGTTTTGATGCAGTTCGTAAAAGTCCCGAAAGGCACGGTGACTGACAGCCCGGTTTCGATGATTTCCGCCTGGTCTTCGGCCTCGTTGAAATAATATTCTTGCCGATATTTTTTGCCTTTTTGCGGGTCGGCGGGCATCACCAAACCCGCTTTTGCCCCATCCACGCCCGCTTCCCACGACCCTGCATGGTCTTTTAGCGAGCCATCGAGGTTATAATTATCGACATCTTCGCCGAAATACCAGACATTCCCCGCGTTGTCCTGCGCGTACCAATCGAAGGTATCTTCAATCAATTTCCCGGCGAGAAAAACTTTGTCGTTCACCACCACGCAAGTGATTCCGAAGATGTTTTTGGTCGCCGTTTGCCGCGCAATTTCGGTGCGTTCCATGCCTTCGGCGGTCTGACCTTCGTAAATGTAGGTTTTTCCGACCTCAAAAAGAAAGTACGGATGGGTCATCGCAGTCGGGTTCGTAAAATCGGCGGGCAACAAAACAGGGTTGTACGAATTGTCAATTTGGCGTTTTTCCTCCTTTTTGCAGGCCGAAAAAAACAGTCCAATCAACAGGCTAAAACAAAAGAGCATTTTCATTTTTTTGAAATTTTAAAATTAGAAAATCTAAACCCGGGTTTGTCTACCGATACGAAAACGCGATTTCAAAACGCTGCGATTGGAGGGCGAAATTTATTTCGCCCAAACAAGGCGGAATAAATTCCGCCCTCCAATTCCGCTCAAAATTTCTTAAAAACACCAGTTTGCACCCCAAAAACCGCCGGAATCTGCCCCCCGCCGAGCGGCTGCCGAAAATCAAAACGCGCCGAAATTTCCCAACCCCGCGGCAGCGACCGAACCGCCCCGGCACGCCCCACAAAAAAATTGGACAACGTGGCCGGGCTGCCCACCGTCTGGTCAAAATTCCATTCGATGCCCGTCGCCGGGTCAAGAAATTCATAATCAACATTGTACGAAAACCGTTTTGCCGCGCCCAAACCGATGCCCAAAAACGGACGGAAAGATTTTTCAGCACGAAAAACATACTCCAAACCCATCGAAAAATGCAGCGACGGCTGCACGGCATCCGCTTTTTTGAATTGAAAGTCATCGCTCGGCGGCGCAACTTTCGGGATTCCCAAAGTTTCGTCCATCCGGTCGGCCACAAATTGCCATTGAAAATAGTTCGCATCTGCCCAAAAACGCAACGACGGCGAAAAACCAACCTGCATTTCACCGCCCAACGAATACCCATTTCTGTTTTCAACACCCGACGAAATCGGAATTGTCCAGCCGCCCGCCGCGCCAAAACGAACCGATTTTGGCCGAAAAGCATAGACCGTTTGCTGAAAACTCCGCCGTTTTTTAAAATGATAGGGTGGGGTAGCGGTGCCCGAAATTTTCGGAAAATCATCCAAAATCAGTGGTGCAAGCGGCAGGGTTGGTATTTTTTCAAAATCAATTTTGTCCGTTTTCAAATCCGTCGCCGCCGTGTTTTGATTTTTTTGAAATGAAAAACCGCCTGTTTTCAAATCCGCCGCCGCCGCGTTTTGATTTTTTTGAAATGAAAAACTATCCGTTTTCAAATCCGCCGCCGCAAAATTTTGACTCAAAAAAACCGGCTGCTGAACCACCCGCGTTTTGAAAATCGTGTCCGTCCGCTGCTCAATCCGAGACGTATATATATATATGGTGTCGTGCGACGCGGACAAATCCGCCGACGCCGTTTTCGCCGCCGGGTTTTTCAATTTTTGAAAAAGAAAAACATTGCCGCCAAGCGACGCCAAAAACAATGGCAAAAAGAACCACGCCGCCGCCGGGCGTTTTTTGGTTTGCGACGCAGCGTCCAACCGCCGTTCCAAAGCCAACCAATCGGCCTCCTCGAACGGCGGTGCCGGACGGTTTTCGAGGCGTTCTTTCAATTTTTTTAAAAAATCTTTCATCGCAACACAGTTGAATTTTTTAGTTTGTGGGCATAAAAAGCGGCCAATTTTTTCACCGCCCGCGCCAGACTCGATCGCGAAGTGCTGGCCTCGATGCCCATTACTTCAGCAATTTCGGTGTGGCTGTATTCTTCCATCACATACAAATTGAAAACCATCCGATGGCCGGGCGAAAGTTCGAGCAGCGCAGGCAGCACGTCTTCGTCGGGCGACAAAACGGGCAGCGGCATTTCTTCGGAAAGTTCGTTTTCGGAAAGTTCGTCCCAATCGATTTTGGAAAAATGGGGACGGTTTTTTCGAAAATGGTCGATCGCGGTGTTCACCACAATTTGCCGCAGCCAGGGCTTGAAATTGGCCTCTGGCCGGAACGTGCCGAGCCGCGAAAAAACCTTGAAAAAAGCGTCGTTCAAAATCTCCGCAGCCTCCTCGCGGTGCTTGGCATACCGCAAACAAATAGACATGGCATAGCCATAAAACTGCCGGTACAATTCGCGTTGGCAGTTTCGATCTTGCCGCAGGCAACCGGCAAGCACGTTTTTCAATGTCGGGCTGTCGTTCATTTGCATTTGGTATCCGGTACGAAAATTAAGGCGTGGAATGTTGCAGGCCGGCGTTTTTTATTGAAATGACGGGAAATTTTTCAAAACTTTGGCTGCAAATTGGCTGTTTCGTTGCCTTCGAAAACAGAAAGTTTACCTCTTTTTTCAATTCTAAAAATCAAAATTTATGAAAAAAATCGGAATCATCGGCTCCGGCGGTGTGGCAAAAACGCTCGGCACGGGTTTTTTAAAACACGGATTTCAGGTGATGCTCGGCACCCGCGACACCTCGAAACTGGCCGAATGGCAACAAAAAAACACAAAAGCGAGGGTCGGTTCGTTTGCCGATGCTGCCAAATTTGGCCAAGTCATCGTGCTGGCCGTCAAAGGCAAAAATGCAAAAGAGGCTTTGAAAATGGCCGGTTCGCGCCGGCTGGTGGGCAAGACAATTTTGGACGCGACCAACCCAATCGACGAATCGGCGGGCATCAAAAACGGGGCTTTGCAATTTTTCACAAAAGCCAATTCATCGTTGATGGAAGGCCTGCAAAAAACATTTCCGAAAGCCAATTTTGTAAAATGCTTCAATTCGGTGGGCGCGGCATTTATGGTCGACCCGCAATTTCCGGGCGGCAAACCGAGCATGTTTATTTGTGGAAACGACGCGTCGGCAAAACTTCAAGCCACCGAAATTTTGGACAAATTTGGTTGGGAAACCGAAGACGTCGGCGGCGCGGAATCCGCCGGGGCGGTCGAGCAACTTTGCATTTTGTGGTGCGCGCCCGGTTTTTTGAAAAACCAGTGGACGCACGCTTTTAAGTTGTTGAAACTTTGAGACACAAAATTTTAGCGTTTTTTGTCATTCCGGAGGAATCCGACTCCATCCAATTCAGCACAAAAACTGGGTTGAGACGGATTCCACCTGAATGACAAAAACACGATTTATTCCTGCCGGGAACTCTTTTCCCAAAATCTTGGATTTAGCCATTTGAAAATTTTAAAAAAAACCTGCGCAGCCGCCCACCGTCTGCCAACCACAAAAAAAATGCGCCTCGCTCTCCGCACTTTTGAAAAACACCGATTATTTCGGTAACCGGACAAGTTTTTGACTTGCCGCCGTCTCAGATTTTTGAGCGGCACGACCGGATTTTGTCTCGTCTCGCCTGAGGCGAGACAAGACTGTTTCTCCAATTTTTTAAAAAAAATTATCATGGACACCTTCAAAAAGGTGGCGTTTTTGAACACGCCAACCTATCGAATGATTTTGTCCGATTTTAAAAAAAACCAAGAAATCGGGCAAGCCCGCCTGTTTCAAAACATCGGCGGGCAAGCGGGCGGAGATTTTTGCGGCAGCGCAATTCGGCAATGGTTGGTTGAAAAAACGGGCGCGGGCAGCGAAAAACGCCCCGTCGTCCGCCCAATTTCGACTTGGAAAATACCAACGGCAGCCACCGAACGCGAACTTTTGGAAAGTTTCACACGCCATGTTTTTGTGAAATACCCGATGCCACGCTGGTTTTTCAAAGTTTGGGAAACCAAAAATCTCGCCTCGGGCGAGGCCACAGAGTGGATGTTTTCCGAACCCGTGAAATACAAAAACCTCGACACGACGCTCTGGGTTTGCAATATTTTGAAAATCAAAACTTGCACCTCGGTCGAGGCGAAAAACTGGTTCGTGCAAGTCGCGCAGGGCAAAAACCTGAGCACGTTGGTTGATTTGCCAATCGTTTTGACCAAAAAAATGGCGCACCACGCCTTGCTCGCGCCGGGTCATTTTACGTTGGTTCAGGCGTTTCGATGGGGGCAAGTGCTCGGTTTGGGCGGCGGCGTGCCGCTGGCGCGCGCGGTTTGCCGTTCGTTTTTAGGCAAAATTTTCAAGGAAAAAACTGCCGAAAATTTTTGGTTGGCACAGCTGAATGTGTTGGCCAGGCAACCGCATTTATCCGAAGAAACGCTGGCCACGCTGCTCGAATTCACCCGCCGGGTGCGTTCGGAAAACCATGCTTTTGGCAACCGGACATGGCTGGAACCGGACGAAAATTTTTCACTTTCAAATGTCGAGGAATGGGAAAAATTCTGGCTCGACGTGCGGCGCGTCCGTTTCAAAAAGGATTTTGAGCCAAAAATCGAAATCGACACCGAGCCATATTTACCCGGTTTGAACACCCGTCGGCAGCGGAAACGTTTTCAAAAAAAGGAAAATTTGAAGTTCCAACAATTGAAAACGCACGAAGAATTTGTGGCCGAAGGCCAAGAAATGCGGCATTGCGTGGCCACTTATTTCAGTATTTTTCAGGAAAACGGGTGCGCGATTTGGTCGGTGCGCCCGAAACGCGGCAAATCTCCGACGGCTGCCGGACGGCTGACCATCGAAATCCGGCACCGAAAAATCTGGCAAATCAAAGGTTTCCGAAATCGCTCGGCGTCGGACGAGGAAATGGAAATCGTGAAATTTTGGGCGCGAAAAATGCGAGTGGGGTCGGGTGTGTAAATTTAGCACATCGTAAAATAAGGTTCTTTATGTTTTGATTTCGGAGAAATCCAATCTCATCTCAGACGAGATAGAAATTTATTCGGAAAAAATTTCACGACTTCGGAGAAGTTGCACCTTTGTAAATATTTGAGAATCAACCGTTTTACAAACTTTCGACTGCTTCGAAGTCTTGAAAAAATCATCAATTTATTTTCTATCTCGTCTGAGACGAGATTGGGTTTTTGCGAAATCAAAACATAAAAAACCTTTTTTTACGATGCAATCAACCTTTTAAAATGAAAAAACTTTTTACCAACCTCACCTTTTGGGTCTTGATGGCCATCGCTGCCGGTGCACTGCTCGGTCATTTCGCCCCGGAAACGGCGGTGGGGATGGAGCCGCTCGGCAAACAGTTCATCAACGTGGTGAAACTGTTCATCAATCCGCTCATTTTCCTGACCATCACACTGGGCATTTCCAGCATGGGCAACCTGAAAAAAGTCGGAAAAGTGGGCGGAAAGGCCCTGATTTATTTCGAGGTGGTGACCACTTTCGCGCTGCTCATCGGCATCGGCGTGTCGCAGCTCCTCCAACCGGGCAGGGGCGTGGTGCCGCAAACCTCCGGCGTGGACACGGGCAAGTTCGCGCAGCGGGCGGCGGAGTTCAGTTGGGCAAAATTCCTGTTGGACAACACGACGCTGCAAGTGCTACTGATTTCCATCGTCCTCGGCAGCCTGCTGAATTTGTACGGCAGTACGGTTGGTGAGCGCAGTCGAACCAAAGAAAAAATCATCGCCGGGCTTTCCAAAATATCGAAAGTGGTTTTCAAGGCACTGCATTTTGTGATGCTCTTCGCACCCATCGGTGCGTTCGGCGGCATGGCGTTCACCATCGGCAAGTACGGTTTGAAAACGCTCATCCCCCTCGGCAAACTCATGTTGACGGTCTATTGCACGATGGGCGTTTTCATTTTCGTGGTTTTGTGGCTCATTTTGCGGTATTATCGGGTGAGTTTGCTGCGGTTTTTGAACTACATCAAAGAAGAACTACTCATCGTGCTCGGCACGTCGTCGAGCGAGGCCGCGCTGCCGCGCATGCTGGAGAAGATGGAGCGGTACGGATGCTCGCGGTCGGTGGTGGGGCTCGTGATTCCCGCGGGCTACTCCTTCAACCTCGACGGGACGTCGATCTACCTGTCGATGGCGGCGATCTTCATCGCGCAGGCGTTCAAGGTCGATCTTACGCTCACGCAGCAGCTCTCCGTGCTCGGCGTGCTGATGCTGACGTCGAAGGGGGCGGCGGGAGTGACGGGGTCCGGGTTCATCGTGCTGGCGAGTACGCTCGGCGCGATGCGCGTCGTGCCGGTCGAGGGGGTCGCGATCCTGCTGGGCGTGGATCGGTTCATGAGTGAGGCTCGCGCCATCACCAACCTGATTGGCAACGGCGCGGCGACGCTCGTCGTGGCGCGGAGCGAAAATGCGTTCGACGAGGCGCAGCGCGTGCGAGGCGTCGAGGAGTTGCACGCGGAGCGCGTGGCGGGCGAGACCGCCTAGCGCCTGACCCCAGGGCTTCAGCTTCCGGCGAGGAGCGACAGCCGGACCGTGCGCGGTGCGCC
>JANNMS010000101.1:0-13089 GCA_031398055.1 Saprospirales bacterium
GAGAAATCCCGAAGGGATTTTATGTAAAAACTCGCGCCTGAAAACATAAAATCCCTTCGGGATTTGAGGAAAATGCCCTTGCTCTGAGCTATAAACATAGATTCCCTTCGGGAATGGATTTTAATGCGTTTGACCTGAAAATTTCTTGACAAACCCTTATGAAAAAACATATTTTGCACAAGACATTTTTAGCATGACCAATTCTTTCCTTTTTGAATGCCAGAGAAATGGTATTTCAACGTCTTACAAGGATGTTGCAGTTTGAGAAATAATTGAACTTGATCACCAATTTAGGGCGTTGACAAGGCAACGGGCAGCGTTTTTCCATTAAAATATTTATGACCGTTCAATGCAAAATCTGCGATAAAATTGGCCATTTCATCACTCGAAATAGGCGGTTCGTAGCCCGGAAATGCCTCCCGGATCATGTCCGTGTCCACGGCGCCGAGGCACAAACAATTGGAAATGACACGGCTGTTTTTCAACTCTTCGGCCAGACATTCTGACAAAATAGACAACGCTGCTTTGCTTGCCGAATAAGCCGACAACCCGGGAAATTTGCTGCTGCCCTGAAAACCGCCCATGCTACCGATATTGACAATATGCGTCGGCTGATTTTGCCCCATTTTGGGCAATAAAAACTTGATTAATTTGGCTGGACCAAAAACATTTGTTTGAAAAATAGACAACCAATCCGAGTCTTCCAATTGTTGAAAAGGTTTATTGATCAACAGACCTGCATTGTTTATCAAGACATCAATATTGCCCGTAATTTTTGGCAAATCAGCCACCGTGAAATTTTGTAAATCTAAAAAATGTGCAGTGATATCCGCATCTTTCATTGCCGGATCAGCATTGATTTTTTGGGAAAAAGCTTCTAAATTTCTGGTTAAAACAATGATTTTGTGGGTTTTATCTTTTGCCAAAACCTTGACTGTTGAATAGCCGATGCCTCGGCTTGCTCCGGTAATTACTATGTTCATCAGTACAATTATTATATCGATTAAGCGAAAGTAATTTAGTTTAAGACTTTCTGTTTTGATACAAATTTCAAATAGTCAATAATGATTTGTATTTCTTCAACACTTAAAACGCCTTGAAAAGGTGGCATTTGGCTGTTGCTTCGATAAGATTTTGGGTTCAATACAAATTGAACGATGTCCTCCTCTTTCCAATATTCAGTGATGTTTTTGGGCACGTTAAATTCTGGCCCCATCACCCCGCCAACATGATTTATCGCATGGCATTTGTTGCAATTGTCCCGAAATAACGTAAAACCCTTTACCATTTCAGGGTTTTTGAACGGATAAACCGTTTTGTACTCCGATGCAGCGGGAATCAATCGCATGGTAACTAAGCCATACGGCCACGGAAAACTATGGTTTTTTGGCTCGACATTTTGCCAAACAAGATAAGAAGGCATAAATCTGGACGACAAAGAATCTATCCAATTGTTATCGCCAATTGCATCTTTATCTTTGATAACGATATAACCTTTTGTATCGGAATAAGCTTTTGATAAATCCATTGAAGGACTATAACCATCAGTGCATTCAAATACAACAAGCATATCGGTTGTATCAAAATGATTGGCTTTTATAATTGAATCCAAAATTGGCCGCAGCTCAAAACCCAAAAATGCCTTCGGCTTTTTGAAATATTGGTCATGCTCAATTGACACTTCAACCAAGCCGTTTTTGCCCTTTTTTTCTATAATTTCTTTTAAATTATAAGCTGATTCTTGCGGATTCGCAGCCGTTTCAGGTTGTGCATTTGCTGGATTTCTACTTTGCTGAAAACCAGAATTTTCACAAGCCGCTAAAAAAAACAATGCTAAAAAAGACAAAAGGGAAAGCCTGAATTTCATAAATAATTTTGTTGAAAAATGAACCTTCATCCGCCGGTTTTTAAATGGTAAAAATCCAATAAATTTAGCCACGCACCTGCAAATTTTGACTTTTTATTCAAAAAACAACCCACGGCAACGACGAGTAATTGTTTAATTGGAAATTTTTCATAAAAAAAGGGCAGCAGCCGCCTTTGCGACTCCTGCCCAATTATCTGAATTTTTGCTTTTTGAATTTCGAATATGGTCAAATTTTCTCGACGACAAACCGCACTGCCTCCACTTTTCCAGCATCATTTCTGAAAATCAAAGAATAGCCGCCTGCCGCAAAATCTTTCGCGTCAATTTGAAAAATCGACCCGTTTTCGATTTCAATATTTTTTGAAAAAAGAATCCGTCCGAGCAAATCAATGACCGCGATTTGCCCGCCGATTTTTTCATTTGACAAAAATTCTACGTTCAAAATGTCGCTCGCCGGGTTCGGGAAAATGACAAACTGGTTTTGAGAAATGACATTTTTTTCGGCAGCAGCACTCCCCGGGGCCATGCTCGTCGGCAATTTTTTGATGACCGATTTTTGGCAGCCGTTCCCATCTTTTGTTTTAAAAATATAAGTCCCGCCCGCCGACAAACCTGAAAAAACAGGGTTAAGTTGAAACGCCGTCGTGCCAGACCGATTGAACGTAAAAATTGGAGTCCCACCGCTCACCGAAATCGTGGCCGAGGTCGCGGTCGTGGCCACCGACATCAAAATATCGGTCGGTTGACCGAGCACCACCGAGGCCGTTTTCGTGCAGCCTCCCCAGGCTGTCACCTTCAAAGAGTAAGTGCCCGCCGCGAGCAAGTTGATGTTTTTCGTCGTCCGGGAATTGCTCCACAAATAATTGTAAGGCATTGACACTCCGGTAGTTGTGCTGAAAATCGAGCCGTTCGCACCCCCAAAACAAGTAGGTTGGACGCTCGAAAAACCGACGGCGAGGTTGTTGTTTTCGTCAATTTGGCCATCGCAATCGTTGTCTTTTTTGTCGCAAATAACACCCGTTTCGCTCGCCGCAGGATTTATCGAAGCGTTCGAATCGTTGCAATCCGTGTTGTCCACAACGTATCCCGGTTGTTGGACACAGGCCGAAATCCCAGCCGCCGGATTGCCAAAACCATCGCCATCGGCATCCAAAAAGTACGGGTTTTGGGTGCAACTGACATTTACGGAAGTGAAAAGCGAAAAAGCAACGGTGGCTTTTGCGATGCTTGCCACGCCAAATTCCGACATCCCGACCAGTTCAAAAATGTCATAATACCGCCGCAAAGTTGGATAGACATCAAAATCGCTCTCGCCTTTTGGGTACAAATTGGCCTGTTTTTGCCCCTCCGCATTCCAAGAATTTCCAAAACTGAGGTGCGACATCGGCCCAAAAACGGTGATTCCGGGGTTCGGCGGCACGATTCCATCCTTGTGCGAGGTGTGTTGCAGCGGGTCCATCGGCGAGCGGTCGCCGACGCCGGTGATGTACGAGGTGTTTTGCGGGTTCGCGCCGAGTTGGGTATCAAAATTGAGTTTTGCGTAGGCCAAATAACTCGAATCGCTCGGCCAGAGGTAAAAACCTTTGATAAATTGCCAAGCATATTGCGCCGATTGGGCATACGAACCCCAGCCAATCCACTCGGTCACCTCCGAACGGTAGCCGTTTCGGTACTTATTTTGGTCGGTTCGGATTTTTACATAACCGTCGAGGCCGGTTTTCACCGAATTTCGGTAGGAATTTACCCAAGTTTGATTCGTCGGGTGCGGCGTCGTGCAATAGGTGAACGAGGCAAATGTTTGAAAATGTTTGAAAGCGTTCCAACCAAAAGTCGGCTCGTGCTGCGCGTACCAATACGTAAAAAGATTGTGGTAAGCCGTGTCGCCCGTCGTTTTGTAAAGTTCGGCCAATGCCCACGCCCGCTCGTCGGCATCGCCTTCGTTGTCGGAATAATCGCCGCCGCCGATTTGGTTTGGGATGGGATGAAAACCGAGCGGCGGTTCGGGCGTCGGGTGATTTTCCAAAAATGCCCACGCCCGCTGCGACCAAACGAGGCAAGAATCCGCAAAAACCGGCAAATACGGCTCAAAAACCCGCGCCGCCTGTGCAAAAATCGCCGCCGCTTGGCCAGTCGTGAAAGTCGTTTTTTGGGAAAGATTGCGCGTCGGCGTGTCCAAATGCGGCACGGAGTTCGGCCAATAAGTGGTCGCGCAATTGAAATAAACGCCGCCGTCGGTTTCCATCATCCCGGCGAGCCAATCGAGTTCCCATTTTACCTCGTCCAAAATATCGGGGACGGCGTTGCCAGATTCCGGGATGTTGTTGTTGTCGTCAAATTTTTGGGGAAAAAGTTCAAAAGCCGTCATCAAATCCCAGAGCGGCTCGGCAGCCGAGGCGACGTATTTTCCATAATCGCCCGCGTCGTGCCAGCCGTGCGTGGCGGTTTTGGTGCTCCCCAGAATTTCACCATTATATAAAGGTGTGTTCGCGCAGGTCGGATGGATGACCCCGTCGGCGGTGTGGCAGGCCGGGCGGTGCCAAATTCCGGCGTTCGCTTCCGGCAAATCGCCGCCGCAACGTTGGTAAAAAAGTCCCCGCGCACAAATCCGCGCCACGTCGTCGTACACCGAATTTGAAACTTCAAAATCAAAACTGCGACCGATGCCCGGCACGAAAAGGTAATAGTTTCCCGGTGTCGTGAAATTTGTAAAATCACAATCCCAGACCGATTCGCCGCTCAAACGTGGGTCGTTTCCCCGAAAATTTGGCGTGCCGGAAAAAGCAACGGCGTGCGTCGCGGCATCCCGGATTTGAAAAACCGTCGGGTCGAGCGGCATCGCTCCGAGACCGCCGAGATAGTTGCCGATGTAGCCATATTTTCGCGCAATCGGTTGATAACCAACCTGATTGACTTTCACGCTGCCGTTGATGTAAGTCGAATCTTGAAATTGAAAAACCAACAATTGCGGCTCGGCAAAATGATTGTCAACCACGTCCGGCACGTCCTCGACGACGAGATGGTAATGTTTTCCGGTCAACATCGGCTGCGGCAGGAGCAGGAACAATTTGTAAATATTGACCGGCACGGGGCCAGCGGTGTTGTCCACAAAATCATCGCAAAACCAGTGCATGCCCACCGATTGGACGGCCAAAGTGTCGGCAAACGCCGGGTCGTCGGGCGAGGAAATGCGGTAAAAAGCAGGCGTTTTTACATTCGTCGTGTCGTACCGCTCGGTCAAAGTCAATTCGATTGCCCGGTTTGAAATCACGGCGAGCGAGTCCACATGGTTTGGCGTTTCGTCCACCGCCCAGATGTCGTCCACCCAAAAATTGTAGCCATAATTTCCGCCCCCAAAATAGAGTCGGTCGAGGCTGGTCATGCCAAAAGCGGCCGTTTTGAAAGAGTCAACCGGTATACTCACGAACCGCCAGGTTGTGTCCAAAGCCGCCCCGTTTTCGATGTACGGATTGATGTTTTGGCCCCGACTTTGGTGCGGCCATGCATAAATTCCGACATTGAAAGTCTTGCCGAGGTGGCTGCATTTTGCCCAAAATTGGATTTTGTCGTAAAGTGAAAGGTTTTTGCGCCATGCATTTTGGCAGTGCATTTCGATTCCGGGGCCATGGTATGGGTCAGGATTTGCTTTAAAACTCCAATTTCCAGCGTGTTTTTGGAGGCTGTCGGCACCGCCCCATTCGTACAGGCAGGTCTGGACGTTTGGCGTTTCGCCGTCGAAAAGCAAAAGGTTTTGGGAAAAAAGCCCCGAAAAAACAGGGCAAAGCACGGCGAAACAGGCCGCGAGCAGGCGTGAAAAGTTGGATTTCATAAAAAATAGGAAGGACGAAAAAGTTAAGAAACGGGAGAAGATTACTGATTGGACAAATGTAAAAAGGCTTTGCCCACATTACGATTTTTAAAAATAAAAAAAACGGCCCCGCCCGTTGGCAAGACCGTTTTCAATTTGAACTTCTGCTTCTTTAAATTTTGGATGATCAATTTTTTTCCACGACAAACCGCGCAACTTCCACTTTCCCATTGTCATTTCTGAAAACCAAAACATGGCCACCTGCGGTAAAATCTTTCACGGAAATTTGAAAAACCGACTCGTTTTCGATTTCCATATTTTTTGAAAAAACAACCCGCCCGAGCAAATCCACGACCGCGATTTGACCCGCAATTTTTTCATTTGACAAAAATTCTACGTTCAAAATTTCGGAAACGGGGTTTGGGAAAACGGCAAACTGCGGGTCATTTTCCGTTGGAATTTCGTTGCCCGCCCGACTCGTCAGACGACTTTGAGTCGTCAGACGAGTTGCACCGCCGCCAGGGGCCATGCTCGTCGGCAGTTTTTTGATGACCGATTTTTGGCAGCCGTTGGCATCGCGTGTTTTAAAAATGTACGTCGCGCCGGGAGCCAAACCTGAAAAAACAGGGCTGGTTTGAAAATTCAAAATGCCCGTCCGGGTGTAGGAATATGCTGGGGCCCCGCCGCTCGTTTCGATGCTTGCCGAGTTGGGCTGGGCCATGACGTTCATCATCATGGCCGACGGCTGGCCGACGTTGACGGTGTTTGCCGTTTCACAGCCCACGCGATCGGTTGTGGTCACCGCATAATTTCCGGCGGCGAGCAGGTTGATGTTTTTCGTCGTTTTTGAATTGTTCCAAACATATATATATGGTGTGGTGCCGCCGGAGGTCGTCGTGAAAATGGTGCCGTTGCTGCCGCCGTTGCACGTTGGTCTGACGATTTGAAATGTGTTGGCTAGCGAACAATTGCAGGTTGCCGGGGCGGTGGCGAGGCTGCCGGATGTAAAAGTTGTCCCCGAAAACTGGGCGGTCAAAACGATGGGCTGGCCGTCGGCGGACATTTGCACCGCTTCAAAAACCCAAACCGTCGCGCAGGCAAGTTCGCTGGCGGGTTTGGTGGCCAAAACGGTGCTCCCTTTTTTCAAAATCAAATCGCCGGAGCCGGGCGCGTTTGCAAAATTGACAATGACATCGGAGGTAAAATGGTCGTCGGTGGGGGCCGGCGTGCCGTTGCCGTTGCAGTCCCAAAGTGCGCCGAGCGTGATTTTTGAGAGGGAAGTCTGGCCGTTTTCACAAACCGGGACCGTCCCAATATTTTCGGCGGACAACGAACAGCCTTGCGAAAATTCAGCAGAAATCGAAAAATCGCCCGCGACGGCACGGAGCAAAACGCCCGAAAATGTGTGCGAAACGCCCGCGACCTGGGCAACATTTACAGAAACCGGTGCAAAAAGCAGCGTCCCGGCCGAGTTGTAAACATTTAAAGAAAGGGTGCCGCTGGCCGGTTTTTGGTTGAACTGCACCTGAAAATCGGAAGCCCAAGTGTCATCGGAAGTGCAGGTCGTGTTTTGGCCGTTGCAGGTTGAAAAATTGATGACGGCGAGGCCCGAGATTTTTCCAAACGAACAGGCGGCGGGCGCGTCGCCGAAGCTCGGCGAGGTGAAACTTGTGGCAGTCATTTCAAATTCAGCGGTCAAAACGATGGGCTGGCCGTCGGCGGTCATTTCCACATTTTCAAAGGTCCAGTTGGTCGCACAGGCCAGTTCGCTGGCAGGTTTGGTGGCCAAAACGGTCGTGCCGCGCTTCAAAATCAGGTTGCCCGCCGATGGGGCAAAAATGAACTGGACATTGGCACCTGCCGTGAAAACATCGTCGGACGGCTCGCAGGTGCTTTTGTTCTGGCAGCCGGTGGGGTCGGTCAGGCTGATTCCGAGGAGGTTGTTTTCCGACAGGTTGGGCCCGATTTCTCCACAAAAATTGAAGCTCGGGGTGCCGCAACTGTTCAGGTTGGTCCATCCATTGCAGGGGAAAAATCCGGCATTTCCACCATAATTGACTGACAATGGGACGTGATTGCTCATAACCACCCAATCCGTCCCGTTCCAGATGACGCGCTGGGCATACCCGAAAATCGGGTTTATCCAGATGGGTGCGCCATTTTCCATGCCGGCCAAATTGTAATTCCCGTTGAGGGCAGCGGCGCAATAACCCGATACCACAATGACCGGCGGCGGGCTGCTGCAACCCGCCGAAGCGGTGGCCAGGTTGTTTTTCGTCAACGAACAGCCGTCGCTGAACGAGGCCGTGAGGGCAACGGCGAGGCCGTCTGCCCGCAATTTCACGCCGTTGAACGTGTGCGAATTTCCGGAAATATTGGCCACGTTCACCGTCGGCGGGGTGCCTTGAAGGTCGTTTCCCGAAAGGGAAAGCGTCCCGGTCGGCGGGACGGACGTGAACGTGAGGGTGACATCTGCCGTGAAAAAATCATCGGTCGCGCAAGTCGTGTTCAGATGGCTGCAACCGGAGAGGTTGGCGAGGCTGATGGTTTTGATTTTTTTGTCCGAACAGGCGGCAGGCGCGTTGCCGAGACTCGGCGCGGTGAACGAAACGCCGTTTTCAAATTCGGCAGTCAAAATGATTGGCCCGCCGTCGGCCAGCATTTGCAGGTTTTCAAAGGTCCAGTTGGTCGCGCAGGTCAGTTCGCTGGCGGGTTTGGTGGCCAAAATGGTCGCGCCGCGTTTCAAAACGAGGTTGCCGGAGGGGGGCGCGTAGCCAAAATTTACGGTCACGCTGGCGGTGAAAAAATCGTCGAGACACGACGTATTCCCCTGGCAAGCGGACGGGTTGACGAGGCTGATTTGGCTGATTTGATTGATGGCGGAGGCCGAAAACGGCCCGCAAAAACCGAACGTCGGGATGCCGCAGCCAAATGAATTTGTCCAACCGGTGCAGGGCAGGAGGCCCGCATTTCCAGCCGGACTGAATGCAAGCACCGCCCCGATTGGCCGATAAATGATTTCCCAGACCACGCCATTCCAGCGCAAATCGTCGGTGGCACTCGACCAGGTGGGTGCGCCGTTGAAGATGCCGCTGACCTGATACGGCCCCGTTTCTGCCGGGCAAACCGGAAAACCGCCCACAATTATCGTTGACGGAAACGAACTGCAAGCGGTTGGAGCGGTGCCCAAATTCGGGTTCTGAAAAAAACAGCCGTCGGTAAAACTGGCCGTCAGGTCAATAATTTGCCCGTCGGTGCGCAAATGGACTGCGGTGAACGTGTACGAATTTCCGGAAAGACCGGCCACGCTGACTGTCGGCGAGGCTTCCAAAATATCCGCGCCGCTCAAAACGAGCGAACCCGTCGCGGGGATGTTTTGAAACGTCACCGTCAAATCGGCGGTGAAAAAATCGTCGGTTTCGCAGGTCGTGCTGTTGCCGTTGCAGCCTGAAATATTCGTTGCCGTGAAATTCGTGATTTCACCCGTTGAGCAAAACGGGGTGTTTCCGAGGCTCGGCGAGGTGAATGTTGGGCCGTTTTCAAATTCAGCGGTCAGCACGATGGGCTGGCCGTTGGCGGGCATTTCCACATTTTCAAACGTCCATTCGGAAGCACATCCGAGTTCACTCGCGGCTTTGACGGCCAAAATGGTTGCGCCGCGTTTCAAAAGCAGGTCGCCGACAACGGGCGCGAAGGCAAAATGGACGGTCGCATTGGCTGTAAATGTGTCGTCGGTTGGGGTGCAGGTGCTTTTGTTGTCGCAATTTCCCGCATCGGCCAGGCTGATGCCGCTGAAAGTGCCGGACAGCGACCCGCAAAAATTCATGGTTCCGGCGCAAAAAACATTGCCAGCCGTTCCCTGCCACGTACCGCAGGGGATAAAACCGGGGCTGCCACCGAGGATGAAGCCCTCCTCATACGGCCCGCCAAAAGAAGTATTTGCCAAAACCCATTTCGTGCCGTCCCATCGGACATCGAACGGCCAAACCGGGTGGCTCCACCTCGGTGCGCCGTTGACCAGGCCGTTCAGATAATAGGTGCCGTTGGCGAGCGCACAACCCTGAATCCTGCCACTCAAAACGACTTCTTGCGGCACACCGCTGCAAGCCGCCGGGGCTGTGCCGAGACTGTTTCCCAAAAAGGAGCCGCCCGCCGAAAACGCCGCCGTCAGTTCGATGGCAGAGCCGTCCGACCGCAAATTCACGCCCGAAAACGTGTGCGAGGTCGCGCCGATGTCCGCCACATTTGCCGAAGGCGGCGTGCCGATCAGGTCGCCGCCGGACAGCGAAAGGGTGCCGCTGGCCGGTTTTTCGTCGTAAAAAACGGTGAGGTCGGCGGTGAAAAAATCGTCGGTCGGGCAGGTCGTGGACAGGCCGTTGCAGGCCGACTGGTTTGAAATGGAGGTGGAAGTTGGGGAAATGGCCTGTGAAAAACCATTGAATTGGAGGCCAAAGGCCAAGGCAAAAAGCGTCAAAAAATGTTTCATTCAGGAAAAAATTATAGGTTTTGATTTTCAAATCATCGGCCAAGAAAAGGCACATCGGTTCTCAAAATCAAAAAAAAGGGATGGACAACCGATGGACAACCTGTTTTTTTTAGAAACCAATCGGTCTTCGGTGCGTTCAAGGGTTTTGGTGTCCAAAGTCCAAAGTCAAAGTGTCCAAAGTCCAAAAGGCTTAAAATTCAGTTGTTTGCATTTATGAAAATCGCACTGCCCATCCTTTTTTTGATAAAATCCTGCCTTGTTTTTGCCCAAGCCCCCCGGCCAGACTCGCTCAAAATGGCGGTCGAAATGGCCGTCCAAAAAAATGACCGATTGGCCCAAGCGGAGCTGCTGCGCGAGTTGGCCTGGGAACAGGCCAATGCGGGGAGTGCCCTCGAAGCCTTGGAAAATGCCCAACGCGCCATCGCCATTTTCGGGTCGCTTGGGCGGCCGTTTGAAGCCCACAAAACCACGTCGGTGCTGCTCATCGTGCACCAACAGCTGCACAACGGCGATAAAATCCTCGAATACGCTTTGCCAGCGCTCGAATTTGCCCGTTCCGTCCGCGACAGTCCATTTATTGCCCGGACGCTGGGAGCCGTCGGCATCGGGTTCGATGAAAAAAAAGAATACGGCAAAGCGTTGGCGCACTACCTCGAAGAAATCAAAATGGAAGAATCCATCGGCGAGTCAACGGCGGTGGCGCACCTCAACGCGAGCTCGTCGAGCACCCTGATCGGCAATTTTGACGAAGGATTGGGCCACGCCAACATTTGCATCCAACAAAGCGAAATGGAAGGCGATACCGGCACCTTGATTTATGGCCAGATGGCAAAGGCATTCGCGCTCGTGAAAAACGGGCGGGCAGCGGAGGCAGCGGAGGCCGTGGCGGTTGCGGAAAAATTGGCGTCGGGCATGGAAGATGTCAACCTTTCACGCGATCTATCGCTGATAAAATCTCTTGTCCATGCCGGGCAGGGCGATTTTCGGCAGGCGTATTTTCAGCACAAAAAATTCTATGAAATGGATAGCACGCTCTCCTCGCTGCAACGCAACGCCCAATTTGCGGCACTCGAAACCATCTACGGGACCCAGAAAAAAGAAGCGGAAAACGCGCTGCTCAACCTCCGGGTGCACCGGCAAAAAAGGTGGCTGCTGGGCATTTTGGGCGCGTCGTTTTTGTTGGGCGCAATGGTTTGGCTGCAACGCAAACGACTGAAAATCAATGCCAAATTGCTTGAAACCGAGAAAATGCTGGTCGAAACCGAACGCCAACGATTGACGGATGAAAAGGCATTTCACCAGGGCAACCTGGACAATTTCGCGCAATCGCTCCGGGAAAAAAACAGCGTGATCGAGTCGCTGAAAAATGACCTTGAAAATCAAATTCAAATCACGCCGGCCATAAAATTGACGCACACCGCAGCAGAAAAAGAGCATTTGCTGGACCAACTGACCCAAGCGACCATCTTGACCGAAGAGCAGTGGCGCAGTTTTCGCCAAAAATTTGAACTGGTGCACGTTGGTTTTTTCCAAAAATTTGGACAGGCCGTCGCCGATGCGACCGATGCGGAATACCGTCTGGCGGCCTTGACCAAATTGGAAATGACGAACACCGAAATCGCTTCGATGCTCGGTATCTCGCCGGAAAGCGTCATCAAAACGCGGTACCGCTTGCGCAAAAAACTGGGGAGCGAAGGCCTTGCCGCATTGGTCCAGACTTTGTGAACCCGATGGGCAGTCGTTTTACAAAAAAAAGAGGCGGCTGCTTTTATAATCGTCAATACTAAAATCTAAATTTTTAAATTTTATTAATTCAACCCATTGTATAATAAATTTTCCATGGTTTAATAAATTGATTTTTGTAATTAAACTGAAATCTGTAAAATTTTAGTTTTGCTTTCAAATTGGTAAATTTCCAAAGCGAGGATTGCTGCGTTGAAATAAATTGAAATTTTACGGTCACCCGGCCATCGCCAGAAGCACCCCGCCAAAAATGGCCGCCAACCTTGTCCAAGCAATCCGATAGTGGTGGCTGCTGTCCGCTTCAAAAAGGATCGTCGTCGAAATGTGGAGAAACAAACCGATGACCAAAGCCGTGATATTTACTGAATTTTCGGGCGAAATGTGCAGTGAACTGGCCAAAAACGCCCCGGCCGGAGCCATCCCGCATTTTATAAAAAGGCAAATCAGCACGAATTTTTTCGAAAAATTGGAGAGCAAAAGCAGCGCAGCCAACGTGAACGACGCGGGCATTTCATGCAAAACGATGCCCCAAAAAAGGTGCTGGTGGCCATGAATATTTTCGGCAACATCCGGGTAAGCCGCGAGCGGAATGCCTTCCAGAAAAGCATGGATGCACAAACCAATCAAAACTTGAAAAGCAAAAACCCGCTCGCCGGAGTGGCTCGGATGCAAATGCCCGTGTTCGATGCCACGAGAAAGGCGTTCGAGCAAAAGTTGAATAAAAAATCCGGCTAAAATCCAATAACCCGCAACATGATTGTGCCCAGCAAAAACATCAGGCAATAAATGCAAAGCCGTGATGCCCAAAATAAACGCTCCGGTGAAAGAAAGGATGATTTTGAGTTGCGAACGTGGCACTTCTTTTACCAAAAAAGCAAGTCCACCAGCCGAAAATGCGGCTGAAAAAAGGATGAAATATTGAAAATTGGTCATTGATATTTCAAGTGGTCTGAATCAGAATTTGTGGAATTTTAGAATTTACAGAATGCCACAAATTTTGTAAATTCTAAAATTCCGCAAATTCTGATTCGAACATTTTATTCATAATTTGTAAAAACTTAGCCCCAACGATTAGGGGTAAAATTTTGTTTTAGTGTAAAACAGTATCAAAAGATGTCAAGCGATATAAACGTATTAACAGACTTGGTTGGCAGACTTCTAAACCGTTTAGCGGTTTTAGAAGCGGAA
>JANNMS010000114.1:0-39167 GCA_031398055.1 Saprospirales bacterium
AATAATAATTCTGCTATAACCGAATATAATTTAATGGGCGTGACTTCTGGTAGTGCCTTGGAACATTTTTTTGTATACGAAAACACAGCCCTGCAAACTTTGAACGCGCCAGCGGATGTCAATATCACCACCATGACCGGGACTTTTCAATTGCGTTCGAATCCTGCCTTGGCAATTTTCACCGGACTTTCCGGGCTGGTTCATATTGATGGGAGTTTTGAGTTTGACAATACACAAGTTGCTGCCATGCCCAGTTTTCCATTGTTGGATTATATTGGTGGCAACTTGCAAATTCAGGACAATCCCTATCCGACAAGTCTTGCTATGCCAAATTTAGCAACTGGAATGTTCGTTGGGTACAGCATTTTTTTAAATAATAATTCTGCTATAACCGAATACAATTTGATGGGTGTGACTTCTGGCAGCGACTTGGAGCATTTTTTTGTATATGAAAACACAGCCCTGCAAACATTGAACGCACCAGCGGATGCCAATATCTATACGATGACCGGGAGTTTTCAATTGCGCTCGAATCCTGCATTGGCAATTTTCACCGGACTTTCTGGACTGGTTCATGTTGTTGGGAGTTTTCAGTTTGATAATACACAAATTGCCAGCCTCGCTAATCTAAATTCTTTGGCAACCGTCGGCGGCTCCGTCACCGTCCAAAGCAACCCCAACCTCTCCACCTGCTCCCTCGAACCCATCTGCTACCGGGTGGCGGTGAACAACCAAGCGGTGCTGCCTTTTCAGATATATGGGAATGCGGCGGGGTGCTTGCCACCGAATATCACGGGGTGTGGAGCACTCGGGCCACTGCGTTTTTTCAGCAAAGACGGCGATGCCTACGGAAATAGCCTAATCTATCACTATGGTGGCGCGCCGTACCCAACAACATATACTTATGGAAACCCGCCCGTCACCGTCCCAACTACACCAGCCAGCAAATGGAAAGTAAATCCAAACGATTGCGACGATAACAATGCAGCCGTCAAACCACCGAACCTTATTCCCAATGAATCAATAAGTGGAGCCAATCTCGGCATCGACAACGACTGCGATGGGTTAATTGATGAAGATATTCGGGTAACAAAAACGATAACAAATGCGGTGGGATGCACCGCAACTGGAAAGATTGTTCTCACTGTTTCAGGAGGCGTGAAATTTAATGGGAATGTTGTTGAAGGTGATGTTCTTGGCCATTCGACCACTCCCCACTATCATTATGAATGGAGCAATGGCGTAACCGGAAAGGATAATTTGAACTTGCTTCCGGGTTTGTATACCGTGACCATCACCGATAACAATGGCAGATTGCAGGTGCCGCCCAATACCACCTCGTTTTTGACAAAGATTATCGAATACGAAGTGGGGTATTCTGGACCAACTGGCTTGACCCTCAACAATTCGGTTTTGGTTCATCCATGCCCCGGCCTCGCAAGTGGTTCGATTGATATTTCGCCGGTCAGCAGCAGCGGAAATACTTCGTTTACTTACAATTGGAGTCCCGGCGGCGAAACAACGGAGGATATTTCCAACAAATTAGCAGGGACTTACAAAGTGACCGTGACGGACGGAGTTTGTCAGGCCAAAAAAACTTTCAAATTGATAGCACCGTCAGTCATGCAAATCACCCTCGCCGCTAAAAATCCACTTTGTCCAACGACGGCCACCGGAGAAATCAAGGCCACCGTGAGCGGGGGAAGTGGCGACAAAACATATTTGTGGAGTCCGGGTGGAGAGACCACCCAAGAAATTACTGGCCTGCTTGCTAACTATTCAGGGACGGTAACTGCCTCAGATTCAAAAGGTTGCATGGTTTCGATGCCGACTCCTGCGCTTTCAGACCCGACCCCAGTCGTGCTGTCCCACACCACTTCACCGCTGCCACCACCAAGCACAAAATTCAAAGTCGTGCTTTCGGCCAGCGGCGGAACACATTATGCCAATGGTTTGACGCACCGATATTGCCGGGTCAACGCAGCAGGAAATTGCAATTTTTCGCAGGCTTTCACCTACTCGAATTTACTGTTCGAATCTACCCATTATTTCAAAGCAAGGGATAAAAACGACTGTCAAACGGATGAATATTTAGTAATGCCGCCGCTGAAACCATCCTCCGACCGCACCACCACTGCCTTCCATTTCGATTCAAAAATGAAACTCCACCAAAATCGCCCGAACCCATTTTCCGACGAGACTACCCTCGGTTTTTATCTCCCTTCGGAAATGCGGGCGACCGTCTCGGTTTTTGATGCGACGGGCGCACTGCTTTTCCAAAAATCGGAAATCTTCCCCGCCGGAGAAAACTCGGTTTTGTTGGATGCCTCGGATTTGGGCGCGAGCCGCGTGCTGATTTGCCGCCTCGAAACGGCAAGCGGTGTGGCCGTGCGGCAGATGCTTCGCATGGAAAAATAGCAGGTCGAATTTTCTAAAAAACCAAAAACGCCCAGTCGGATGAAACTCCGGCTGGGCGTTTTTTTGCCCGGCCACATTTTTATTTTTCCCATTCGGTATCAATTTTGGTGCATTTCGCCTGCCCCTCGTCACCAAAATACTTTGAGAAATGGCACGGGCAACGCGGTTTTTCTTTTTCATTTTTTCAATTTCCCACCTCTTTTCCTGCACCCAATATTTGTACAAACCGGGCATCAACCTGCCCGCCGTCCGCGAAAAAAACGACTTCAACGTGCGCGGAAACGTCGGTTTGTCGTCGTCAAATGCAGGTGCTGCGGTTGCCGCTGATTTTGCAAAAACGGAAAAACTGGCCTTTCAAGCCGCCGCCAATTTTTCGCTCGGCGGATTTTTCAACCAAAAATATCTGGAAAAAACCGAACAACTTTCCGGCAGCGGTGCCAACCTCGAAGCAGGCATCGGCTTTTTTAAAAACATGAAAAACGACAATTTTGAGCAAGAAAACATCACTTTGATGGGTTTTGCTGGCGGCGGTTTGGGATTTTTTCAAACCAAATTTGCCCCACAAATTGGTCTCGCAAAAACTCAAAACACGATGCGCGCGGTTTTTGGACAAACTTGGGTGCAGCCTGTCGCCATTTTGCGAAGCCGGTTTTTTGAAATTGGTTTGGGTTGCCGCGTCGGTTGGTTGCAATTTTTCGGTGGCAGTTTTTCGGGCAACGATTTGTATTTTTTGCGGGAATACCAGTTTTTGAAAAACCAAAACGGCATGGTCGCGCTCGAACCGTCGCTTTGTTTTCGGGCAGGTTTTGGAAAATACAAAATCAACCTGCAGGCAAACGCGACTTCCGTGCCGCAAGAAATTTCTTCCAATTCATTGATTTCCGCTGGCGTGCAGTATTTTTTTGAAAAAAAAGGGAAAACGGCGCGACCAACTTTGCCAATTTCTGAAAAATACTTTCGGCCAGTCAAATTTCACCAAGTGAAAAATCCGCCGCCCCCGCTCCCGGTTTTTTCCCAGAAAAAGCAATTTTGGTGTAAAAAAATCAAGTGAATTGGTTGTGCAGCGAGGTCGTTGGGATTTTAAAAAAAATAAATTTGTGGTCGGTGTAGTTTTGACCTTGAATTTCAAAACAACCTTGTTCGACTCCGTTTTTAATAAATTTGAATACTTTCCAAAAATGTTTTTTTCAAAAATCGATTTTTCCAGCCGCCTGATTTTGGTGGCTTTTTCCCTTTTAATTTCCCTAAAAAATCACGCTCAAACCTCGCCCGACCAGCAAATCGTCACCGGCATGGTTTTGAAAAATGACTCCGAACCGTTGAACTCGGCCTTGTTTTTTGCCAAATTGAAAGTGGAGTGGGGCATCGCCGTGGATTCGTTTTCCGAAAAAGAGCGCACCATCGTTTTCGCCATCGATTCGGCCATCGTGATGATGGCTTCGATGGATTACGCAGTGCCGATGTTGGAATGGGCGGCCCCCGCAGGCATCAGTTGGTTGTGGAAAACGGCGAAAACCGATGTCCAGGCGCACCGCTCGCAAATCGTGATTTCAGTGGCTGGGAAACATGGCCGCTCCGTCAAATTGTACCAAGATTTTACCAAAATCGCCGCCGCCGTGCTCGAAACAACGGCATCGTCGGGCGTTTTTATGCCCAACCAATACTTGCTTTTGCCGCGTGGATTTTATGTTGAATCGGTCAAAAAACTGCGGTCGGGCGACCTGCCAGTTTATTTGTGGACGTATTTTGGGATGACACAGGAAAACGGTCTGGCCAGTTGTTATTCGTGGGGCCTTTCCGAATTTGGGATGAAAGAAATGGAAATCAACGACACGCCGCGCTCGATTCAAGAAGCCCACGCTATTTTTTTCGATGCCGTCGAGCAGGTTTTGCACCTGAATTTGCGCCTGAAAACAGGCGATAAAATTACCATCCAAAACGACGAATCCGTGGCCGTGCAGCTTTCAAAAGGGGTGCTTTTGGACGAGGTGGAGACGGTGAAAATTTTGTTGAAATAAGAAAACCACCACCAGTTTTTTCTTGATAAACGAGGGAAATTGTTCCGCCGTGGCGGAACAGTTTCCCTTTATTTTTGGGGTGAAAAAATTACAATTCATCATCAAATTATTTTCCCTTGAAAAATTTCAACACCCGTTTTGACTTTATTTTTTCCCTGTTTTTTGTCCAATTTCTGGGTTGGCCTGGCCTTTTTGGGCAAATCAGTGGGACGGTGGACATCAAAATTGATACGATTGCCCGGCCAAATTGGAGCGATTTCAATGCTTTTTTAAAACAGGGAAACCTGCTTTTTGGGTTTTCAAAAAGTTCTGGCAACGCATTTTCCAGCAGCGACGATGGCAAGAACTGGTCGCTTTTCAAAACTGGCCTCCGCGATTTTGTGGCGACCGACAGTTTTGTTTTTTTTCAAAAAAATGATTTTACGATTTGGAAAACCGATTTGCAGGGCGTGAACGACAGCCTTGGAAAAGCCACTTGGAACCAGCAAATTGGTTCACCCGATCCAGGCTATATTTATTTCTGGCACCACGAAGTTTCTCCGTTTAAAAATCAAGGTAAAAATGTGGTTTCAGATTTCGTGCATTCCGAACTTTTGAAAACCAATTACATGAGTCCACCGACGGGAGTTGGCATTTATAGCCGTATTTTGAAATTGAGCAACGATTCAGGGAAATCCTTTTTTACGTTTTCGTTGGTCGACGCGAATTCAACCCAATCCACCAACCAGCCCAGTTATTTTGTCCGGGGCGACTCGATGCTGCTTTTTGACCTCGGAAAATTGTACAAAATTCCAATTGCCCAATTTTCAAACGGCCCGTTTTGGGTCCAAATTCTAGAAATTGGCACATTTTCGGCCTGGCAACCGCAACTCACTTGGGCAAAAAACTGCCTGACAATTTGGGAAAACCCCGGCCGCATTGCCCAATATTATGACGACGATTTTGGCCCCATCCGCTCCCGCTCGTTCGACGATGGCAAAACTTGGCAACGCGACACGCTGCCGCTCGAATTTGCCCGCGCCCAAATACAAATGATTGATACTATCACTTTTCTGGCTTGTCCGACAGGGCTTTTCCGTTCGACCAATTTTCGGGCGGACAGTTTTGAACGGATTTTCGACGGCATCCAGAACGAGGCGGGTGTTTCTGTTTTCAACCCATTTTTTGACGGACAAAATATTTACGCCAACTCGGCGGCAGGCGCGGTTTTGCATTCGCCCGACAGCGGAAAAAATTGGGAAGCATTTCAACAAAGCAATGGCAATCCGACGTATTCTAAATATTTTGAAATGGATGGAACGCCGAACTTGGTTTACGGCAATGCTTTTTGGAAATGGTCGGAGGACAGTTCGGCGTGGCTGCCGCGGGTCGGTTGGATTCCGTCCGCCCGAAAAATCCTGCGTTTTGCTGGGCAACTTTGGGCACCGTCCGAGACGGTTGTTTACCGTTCGGGCGACGAGGGGCGGACGTGGCAGCCGAGTTTTAAAATGCCCGGCACAGTCACCGACCTGTTTTTGAACCAGCAAAATTTGTACGCTGCGAATGGCGGAAACCTTTATGTTTCAACGGATTCCGGCAAAATTTGGACATCGCTCCCGCTGAATTCGGCTTCCGGGCAAGGCATCCAGTTCCCGGTTTTTTGGGGCGACACGCTGTTTTATTTTGATTGGGCGGGGCCAAATATTTTCGGCATTTTCCGAAGCACCGACAGCGGCGCGACTGCCCAATTCGTTTTTTCGACCGGCGAGCAGGTGGCCAATTTGCTTGCCGCGCCCGGCCACCAATTGTTTGTTTTGATGAAAAACGGGGCGGTTTTTCGCTCCACCGACGGTGGCGAATCGTGGTCGCAGACCGGCCAGCAACTTTTTCCGACGGCCAACCCGCCCGGTTTTTCATCGTTTTTTGCCGACTCGCTGCTTTGCATTTGGAAATGGAACAAGCCCATTTTTTCAAAAAGTCAAGGCGCGGAATGGGTCGAAATCAATTACGAAAACTGCAACAGCATCCCGTTTGTCTCCGGAGATTGGATTTATCAAGGTTTTGAACGGTTCAAAATTTCGGAAATCCGCGATTCCGTTTCCGCATTTTCCGGGCGCACCGGCACGCTCGCAGGGCGGGTGATTATTGATGAAATTGCCGATTGCCAAACCGGTGCGACCGCCTCGCCATTTCCCGAAAAAATAATTGAAATCACGCCGGGTCCGCGTTTTGTGCAGACCGATTTGGATGGAAATTTTAGCATTTTACTGCCCGCTGGAAATTATGAAATGAAAACCAACGGACGACGCCACCACCTCGTTTGCCCGGACACGTTGGTTCAAAATATCACGGTCAAACCAGATTCGACGACCACGCAACTGATAGATTTTCAACCGATTGCGGGTATTTTGGACGGCTCGGTTTTGCTTTCGGCCTCGACCCCGGCGCGCCCCGGTTTTCTGGTTCGATACCAAATTTTGGTCAAAAACGAAGGCACGGAAACTTTGCCCGACGGCTTGGTTTCGCTGAAATTCCCGGCGGCAAATTTGGTTTTTGAAAATGCCGAAACCGCACCGTCCGATATTTTTTCAAATGAAATCCAGTGGAAAACGCCGCCCATTTTGAAAGGTGAAAAATGGACGTTTTGGGTTGATTTTAAAGTCAATCCGACGACCCAAATTGGCGCGGCAATCAATTTGGAAGCCACATTTTCGGGTCAATTTTCCGATGTTTTTCCAGCCGATAATTTTTCAAAAATCTCCCAAACCACCAATGGAAGTTTTGACCCGAACGACAAAACGGTGCTGCCGGAAGGCAATTTTCAAGCATTCGCCGACCAAAAATTCGAGTACCAAATCCGTTTTCAAAACACCGGGAACGACACCGCTTTTTCGATAAAAGTGGTGGACACGCTCGACCACGACCTCGATATTTTGACTTTGAAAAATTTGTCCAGCAGCCATCCTTTTCGGATGCAACTCGCTGAAAACCACATCGTTACCTGGTTTTTTGAAAATATTTTGCTGCCCGACAGCACGACCGACGAACGGGCATCGCACGGATTTTTGCGTTTTGAAATCCGGGCCAAAAAATCAATTTTGCCCGGCGCGAAACTGGCCAACCGAGCGGCGATTTTCTTCGATTTCAACGCCCCGGTTTTGACAAATTCGGTTTTGAATTGCGCCGAAAAACCGGTGCAGCGCGACACGGGCGAGTATTTTCAATGCGTCGGTGATTGGATGAATTCGTCGGACGGTGATTTTCAACTCACCCACGATTCGCTCGTTTTTTTGGGTACTTATTTTACCCCAACTTTGGATGTTGAAAATTATGCGTTTGTCAAAGTCGCGGGCGATTTTTTTGAAAAAGACACGGTTTTGCAGGAAGGCACGGTGTTTTTTGGAGAAAAAATCACGCCGGCGTGGGACAAAAAATGGATGGATGTTTATTTGTGGGGCAGCAGCACGACCTGCCCAGATTGGTGGCGTTTTTTCATCCAAGTTGTGCCAGTTGTTTTGAACGAAGGCCCGGAAATGCCGGACGGCTGGCGCGTTTTTCCGAACCCGGCGAGCGATGTTTTGTATATTTTGAAAGAAAAAAACTTGCCCGGCGCGGCAGCCAAATTGTTGATTTTCAATTTGTTGGGGCAGCAAGTTTTGGAAAAAACTTTGGCAGAAAATACGTCCGTCGAAACGATTGATTTGAGGGGTTTGCCGAGCGGCCAGTATTTTTTGAAAATTTCCCGCCCCACAAAAACTGGCGAACAACTATCATTTAAAAAGTTGATTGTCAAACATTTAGATTGATTTCTGGTTGTTTTTCCACCACAAAGACACATAAGAAAACACAAGTTTTTAAACTAAAATCTTATGTTTTCTTATGTGTCTTTGTGGTGAAAACCCAACCTCGAAAAATCCAATTTCCGCAACTCCGGCGACCGCCAAGCCACTGCCGCGACGACGACCAAAGTCATCGCCCCGCCAAAAATCACGCTCGGCACCGTGCCCATCAAAGACGCCGCCAGCCCACTTTCGAACGCCCCGATTTCGTTGGACGAAGTGATGAAAATCGTGCTGACCGACGACACGCGCCCCTTCATATTGTCCGGCGTGAGGTGTTGCACCAAATTTTGGCGGATGTAAACGCTCACCTCGTCGAGCATCCCGGCAACCATCAAAAAAGCGAACGACAGCCAGAAAATTTTGCTCAAACCAAAACCAATCATGCAAATCCCAAAACCCGCCACGCAGCCCAACAATAATTTCCCAGCCCCGCGACCGAGCGGATATTTTGCCAAAAAAAGTGCCATCGAAATCGCCCCGACGGCCATCGCCGCCCGCAAAATCCCAAAACCCGACGGCCCGACGTGCAAAATATCTTTCGCAAAAACAGGCAGCAAAGCCACGGCCCCACCAAAAAGCACGGCGAACAAATCCAACGTGATGGTCGTGATGATAAATTTATTTGAAAACACAAACCGCAAACCTTCGCGGATGCGAACCATGGCAGTTTCGCCATCCAAAATCGGCTCGGCGGGGCGCGAGGCAATCCGCAAAACGGTAAACAAGCTGCCCAAACAAAGTAAAGTCATAACAAAATAGGTGATTTCCACCCCAAAAAATCCATAAATCAAACCACCCAAACCGAGCCCGGAGATGCTCGAAATTTCCCACGAACTGCTGTTCCATGCGATGGCATTTGATAAATTTTCGCGGGGGACGAGTTGCGGGAGCAATGAAAAATTGGCCGGACTAAAAAAACCACGTGCGATTCCCGTCAAAAAAATCACCGAAAAAATGCCGCCGACCAGCAAATCTTTTGGCAAGTCATTTCTAAAAAAAGCCAAACCGAGCAATGCCAGCGAACAAAAAAGCATGGTCGTGATGCAGCCCACCAAAATGTTGCGCCGGTTCAATTTGTCGGCCAAATGCCCGGCGTACAAACTGATTCCGATGGCCGGAATGGCTTCCGTCAGGCCAATTAGACCGAGCGCAAGTTTGCTGTTGGTGATTTCGTAAACCTGCCAGCCCACCGCCACTGACATGATTTGGATGGACAAAGTGCTAAAAATCCGCATCCCCAAAAATCGTCGATAATCCGGCACGCGGAGTGCGGCGTAGGCATCTGTTTCGCCATTGGTTTTTATTTTTTTTGAAAAAAACATCCGGTTTGGCTTTAAAAAATTATCGGGGCGGCTTTTGGAAAGGCCGCCCCGATGGAGTTTTTTTAAAATTTAGATGAAGTGGAATTCATCATTTATCATTCAAAAATCATGATTCGATTATGATTTTTTCCCTTTTTTCGGTGACAAAATCACCGACATCCTTTTACCTTCCAATTTCGGCAAAGCCTCGGCCACGCCCAATTCTTCCAATTCTTTCATGAAACGCAGCAGCAAAAGTTCGCCCCGTTCTTTAAAAACAATCGCCCGGCCACGAAATTGAACGAAGGCTTTCACCTTGTCGCCGTCGGTCAAAAAACCTTTCGCGTGGCGCACCTTGAAATCAAAATCGTGCTCGCCAGTTTCCGGGCCGAACCTGATTTCTTTCAACTCCACTTTTTTAGAGTTGGCTTTGAGTTCTTTCTCTTTCTTCTTTTTTTGGTAGAGGAATTTGTTGTAATCCGCAATTTTTACAACCGGCGGCACGGCGTTCGCCGTGATTTCGATGAGGTCAAACCCCATTTTGTCTGCCCATTGCCGCACTTTGGGAGTGGGGTAAACGCCTGGTTCGACGGTAATTTCAGCGGCTTTGCTGATTTCTTCAAAATTGTCGCCGACTAAACGGACTTCGGGGACTCTGATAAAATCGTTGATTCGATGTTCTGCCGGTACTGGTTTTGGGGGAACTCGAAAGCCCGGACGCGGGCGCGGAGTGAACGGTTTGAATGCCAAAAATTAATGTGGTTTAGTGAAAAATCCCGGCGCGTTTTGAATCTCGAAAACCGGTGGCCGGAGCCGATTCTCGTTTTGTTGCACAAAAATAAACCTGTTTTGCCATTTGAAGTTTCGTGGGGTGCTATATTTTTATTTTTTTAAAAATTCGCCCGCACCTGCGCCTGCCCCGAGTGCACCGTCCGCACCGCCGTCCGGCGTCCGTCGTAGCCAATCGAAAGTTGGATGTCCTTCGAAATTTGCCGGTTCAGCATCGCGCTCCACAAAAAATTCTGCCCGTTTTGCAGCCCTTCCAACATCGCGTAGCCGACCGCAGAATTGGCCTGCCCGTCAAATTTGATGTCCGCAAAAGTGCCCCGCAGCCGCAGCGAAGTCGCCGCGCGAAAACCCGAAACGGGGTTCGTTTTGCCCGCCGGATTCCAATTCAGTTCAAAACCGAGGTTGTTTTGCCGCGCAATTTCACCGCCAAATTTTTCAACATTTCGCGTTTCGATGCCAGCAAAATTTAAGGAAAAACGGAAAAAACGGTTCGGCAGCCAAGTCAATTTCGGCTCGATTTGCCAGCCAGAAAAATCGTAGCGACGGTTGGCAAAAATGTCGTGGTCGCTCGTTTTTTTGGAAAAAACCAAGTCGTTTTCGAGGCTGAATTTTTGCGCCAAACTCACTCGCCCGTGCCAAGTAAAATCCCTGGCCGTCCGGTTTTCAAAACCCGTCGTCAAGGCCAAACGGTTTTTTAAATCGCTGAAAGTCAAGGACATATCCCATCTGGGGTTTGCCCGGTTGAAAAAAATCGAATGCCGCGACGTGGCCGAAATCGTCACCAAAGCCGAATCCGCCACCGAAAAATCCAACGGGTTCCAGCCCGAAATCCCGGCGGCATCGGCACGCACGCGGCGCAAAATTTGTAGCACCGACTGCTCCGAAAACCGCCCCAAAAACTTCCGAAAACCCTTGCTCGTCCGCCAAAAAAGCCGTGGTTCGAGCCGCAAATTGTAGTTCAAAGCCGTGTTGTTCGTTCGGATAAAATCAGTGGTCGTCGTCGCCACGCGGATGTAATTTGCCTGATCCTGAAAAACGGCAATTTCCATTTCATCCACCTGCAAAATCGAGTCTTGATTTCTGTCCACCCAAGCATATTGGCCCTCGCCGGGGTTCACGAAAACATACTGAAATTCGGTTTTTGGGCTTTGCCCAGAGCTGATTTCGTAGCCCGTCGTCATCGAAACGGCATTTGAAAAAGCAGAAATCGAGTGGTCGAGCCGACCCAAAAAAGTGCGCTGCGGCGTGAGTTTTGTCAAATCCGGTTCTAAAATGTCGAGGTCGCGGACGGTGAAATTCAGTGCAACCGATTGGCTGTTTTTTTCTTTGATTTTTTTCCAACTGCCCATCACATTGGCCTCCCGGGCACTGGTGTTTTTTGTAAAATTTTTGCCCGTCGGAAAATAATCGTCGCGTTGCAAAACCGAGCCGCCGAGCGAGATACCGCGTTGATTTTCAGGTTGTTCGAAATAGAATTTTAAAACATCGTACCAAAAACTGATCAAATTCAAAGTGTCGGCGGGGGCGGTGCGTTCGTTTTTTTCACGTTCAAAATAAACCCCAATTTTGAGGTTTGAAATTCCACCCGCAGGTTTCGGGACAGCCAACGAGTCGCTTTTTTTCCAAAAAAATGTCTTTGAAAAATCAAATTTCGGCCTCGAAAAACGGGTGTTTTCAATTTCTGAATTGGTCGTCAAAAAATTCATTTCACCTAAAAAATCAAAGCCGTTTTTTTTAAAATCAACCTGCCCGGTGTGCCGCAAACCCTCGAAATTTCCCGGTTGCACGAACGCCCCAAAATCATATCGAACCGCCCCTAAATCCTTGTTTTTCAATGAAATAGCCGCCCGTGCGAGGTGTTCGGCAGCGGGTGCGTCACTGGCAAAACCAACGTTCCAATCCCTCGAAAACTCCGCCGAACGGTACGGGTTCAGCGGGTTGAACTGTTGCGAAACGAACTCGTAATTTCCCAAAAAATCGGCCTGCCAACCATTTCCTGCCGTGTCTTTTTTTTCCGAAAAAATAATTTGCCGCAGGTCAATCGAAACGCCCGCGCCGTCATTGTTTTTATCGTCGAGCGGCGAAAAACGGTTCAAATCTCGGCGCGTCCAGGCACCTTCTGTTTTTAAAAAAGTAGATTTAAAAGGTTGAAAATCAGCGGATAACGTAAACATCTGCCGCTGTTCCGGGGCAATCAAACGAACGATGGGTTCAAAATTTCCGGTCGGTTGGCAGGTCGTCGGGTCTGGCGCGACCCACTGAAAAACGCGCCCGTTCGCCGCCGAACTGACCTGCCGATAATTGCCCTGCCCCTGCCCAACCTGCGAAAATCGAACCGCCAACCGAGCATCCGACGAGGCCGAATATTTTAAAATTTGAACCGGCTGCCCGCACGAAAAAGTATCAGAAAAAACATACAAAACCCGCGCAGGATCGAAGTTTTCCAACGTGTCCACGCCACTCGCAAAAGCAGTTCGCAGGTTGTCGCCAGCCACCGCAAGTTGTTGACGTTCAACGGGTTGGAGGTCTTGGGCAGGGCCAGCGTTTCGGCTGTCCTGTTCGGAATATGCCTGAAAATTGAGCCGCGATTTGCCGTGCTGCCACATCGCCCCGGCGGTCGCGGTCGAGCGCAAATAATTTTGCACGGCGTACTCAAATTCGATGATGACGCGCTTGTCTTTCGTAATCAAATTGCGCGGCGTGAACGTCAGTTCGCCCAAATTGTAGTCCATAAAATAGTCGTCCTGCAAACCGCGCCGCAACAATTTTCCATCCAAAAAAACGCGCTCCGTGCCCGCCAAAATGATGATAAATTGCTCGTTTTCAGCACCTTGCAAACGGTACGGCCCTTGATTTCCTTCCTGCCCGATGATGGTTTGGCGGTTGAATTTTCCTTTTGAAACGGCGGCTGAAATTTTTCCGGCGAGGGTGTCCTGCCCCACGTTTACCAAACTTTTAAAGTTTGGTAAACGTCGCGTCGTGCCTCGCGCATCGGCCGTCGCGCCCTGCACCCGTTTAAAATACCTCAAAAAATGGGTCGAAGAATTTGTGTTTTGACTCGAAAAATTGGGCGTCAAATCAAAATCCCCGGCGGTGAGCGAGGCGTTTTTCTTTTTCAATTGGATAAAAATGCGGTCAAATTCCTGCAATTGCCGCGTCGTGCCGTCGGGTTGGAGCGGGATTGAATTGTCGGAAATCGCGGCGCGGAGTTCGATGTCGTCTGCGATTTTGCCGTCGAGTTGGAGGTTCAAATTGGAGTTGAAATTCAAATTTTGGGCATTTCCAAAACTCAAACCACGGGTGTACGCCCCGTTCGTCGTCAAACCTGATCCCGAAAAAATGGATTTTTGCGGCTCGAACGGCGAGTAATCGTAACCGATGTAATCCTCGCCGCCGGGCAGTTTTCGCCGGATGGCTGCGGTGTCGAGCCGTTGCACCGTTTTTCCAAAATCGAAGGGCAAAACGCGGTACCTAATTTTCACTTTTTCGACGGTCGGATGGGCTGCCCGGAGCCGCGCGGTGTCGATGAAAATCAGGTTGTTTTGGATTTTAAAAAATTGAAGATCAATGGGTTGCGCGGTTTTTTCGTCCTCGATGGAAATGATGGGTTGGGCAACAGTGAGCGAGTCGAGCAGTTGTTTTGGCTGACGAGTTTCGATGGTTTTTTCGCGGAGATTTGAGGGGTTTCTCTGCGAAAAAAGGGGGTTTTGGAACACCAAAACCAGCAAAAAAAGAACGCCCCACCGCTCGGTTTTCGAGCGGCGGGGCGTTCTTTTTTTATTAAAAACCAGTTTTCCCATTCCAAAAATTTTTCCAGACAAATATCCGCCGGGAATTGTTTTGGCGGTTCCGGCGGCGCGGAAGTTGCCTGCAAATTTTTGGCACAATGGCACGCGTTCCCTGTTTATTTAGAATTTTGCGGGCACAAAATTTTTTCAAAACCCATAAAAAAAAGTAAAAATGGCTACGACAAAATTAACGGTCAACTCAAACGGCTCTCTAAAAATAGAAGGCGATTTTGAAATTGTGGATGCACAAGGCAACGAATATGGCCTCGGCGGACGCACCTCGCTCGGCCTGTGCCGCTGCGGTCAGTCAAAAAACAAACCGTTTTGTGATGGCTCCCACCGGGGCAATTTGGAACACGAGGCGGAAGCTTTTGACCTGCCGCCAAAAAAAGTTTAGGCAGTTGTTGCAATACAAAAACGCGCTATTTTGATGCTTTTTTCATCGAAACGGGGCGTTTTTGTTTAAAAAATCAATTTTTGCTGACCACGATTTTTTTGAAAAAAACAAGCCCACCGTGCATCAAAATCAAAAAATACAGGCCGTCGGGCAAGTTTTCGAGGTTGATTTCGGTTTGCCCGTTTGTATTTTGGATGGAGCGGAGTGTTTTTCCGGCGAGGTCGGTGAGTTGAATTCGGGTGTTTTCTGGGGTCTGGATTTTTAGAAAATCGGTGGCTGGGTTGGGCGAAATGGAGATTTGGTTTTGCCAACCGGCGGGATGTTTTGTGGCGATGATGTTTCCGTAATAATAAAAAATGCGGCTCGAAAAATTGAACGCCAATCCATCGGAACTCCCATAATTGTTGATAAATTGGACACAATCGGCATTGTTTGGGTAATTATACACTTGGCGCCCGGCAGAAATGCCCCCAATAATATGGTACAATTGCTGGGTAAATTCGAGCCGTTTTTCATCGTCGTAGTCGAACCAATTTTGACTGTACAATTTTAGGCCTTGCGTGAAATCGTCCCAAACTGAAAGTTCATTTTTCACCGAATTTGCGACCAGATGGTAGTTGAACACGACTTTAAAACTTGGCCTGTTCTTATCGAGATCAGTATGGAAAATAAGTATCAAAGAATCCTGTGCGTCGTAAGAATATTTTGATTGGCCAAAGCGCACAAATTTTTGACCGTTCCAACTTGAATTAAAGATGGAATCAATTTTACCATCGATGGTGAAAACAGTTTCGATCATTGAATTGATGTCCCAACCCGTGCCGTTCCCAAGGTGTTCAATTTGCTTGACAACCCTTTCATTGCCATCAAAAACATAGATCATTTTGGTTTCATTGTCAAAATTGCCATTGTTAATTGCAGTTTTGCGAATAGTTGAATCATTGAAACTGGAATTTCCTCTTGGAAAATAAACAGTTTGGCTCACATAAGTTAGCGTTGTGCCTGGTGGGTTGTCTGCCCTTTGGCTAAAAATTTTCTGGTTTTGGCTGTTGTAAATTGCTGAATCAAAGGTTAGTAAAAGTAAATCATCATTGGTTGCGGATTTTTGATATCGCCAAAATTTCACTTCGTTTCCTTTTGAGTCATATTGATAAACCCATTTATTGCCAATTGTCGAATCATTGGCAGTTTTGTATTGAAAATACAAAATCGAATCCGGCACGCAAGTCGCCCCGCTCCGGTCGGTGACTGGCCCCACCTGATTCTCAGTATTTTGCGAAAACATTTTGAAAGGGTGGGGAATCGAAAGTTGGTCATTTTGGCCAAAAGATTTGCCAACGAAGGCGGTAAAAACCAAGAGGTTGAACATGATTTTTTTCATAACATTGGATGTGTGGGTTTGAAAGAGTTAAAAAATGGAGGGTGAAAAGTTCTGAATATGAATTACAGAACATTGGATAAAGTTATCTGTAAATATTTTCTACTCCAAATTGTCTTTCTCAAATATCAAGCAAAAATTTCTTTCAACCCATTGATAATCAAACACTTTACATAAATTTGTCCTCGCAAACAAATTGCTTTTTCAATTTTTTAAATAAAAACAAGATGGCTGATTTTTCATTGTCGCCGCACTTTGTTGTGGATGATTCGGGCAAACGGATTTCGGTCGTGCTGCCCATCGAAGAGTACGAGTCGTTGCTCGAAATTTTGGAAGATTTGGAGGATCTCGAAATGTATGAAGTAGTAAAAAGCAGAAACGAAGAGTATATGCCTTTTTCAGAATTTCGCGCACAACTAAAGTCGCTTGACCATGCCGTATAATATTGTTATCTCCAAAACGGCTCAAAAACAATTGTTGAAGTTATCTACTTCCATTCGAGAAAAGTTGATGGATGCTATTGAAGAATTGGCCGACAACCCTCGTCCAGCAGGTTGCAAAAAGTTGAAAGGTTACGAGGCGTACAGACTCCGACAAGGAGATTATCGGATTATTTACACCGTAATTGACAATCAACTTCTGATTGAAGTTCTGACGGCTGGGCATCGAAAAGATGTTTATGATCAAAATTTTTAGTTATTACAACCAATTGAAAATCAAATACTTCTCTTTATTTTTTGCTCGCAAACAAACGTACTTTTTCAAATGACAAGAATTCAATCAACCATCCCCACCGCCTCGGACAGCACGGCTTGGATCATCGAAAGTGCCAAGCAATACGTCCTCAATTTGTGGAACGAACACCGCGACAAGCGGCTGGTGTACCACAATTTTTCCCAAACTGCGGAGGTCGCCCGGCTCGTCGAAATCATCGGGCGGCAGGCTCGGCAAACCGACGAAGTCGTCGAAACCGCGACGCTCGCCGCTTGGTTTCATGCCTCCGGATATCTGTACGATTACCAACAATTTGCGGAAAAAAGCGCAGTTTCGGCGGAGTTTTTCTTGGCTGAACGACGGTACACGCCCGAAAAAATCCACCGCGTGCGGCAGTGCATCGTGACCGCGATGACCAATTTGCATCCCAAACCGACCGAGGCACAACTGCTCTGCGATGCCATCACGGCGTACAATTTGACCGAAAATTTTGAAAAACGTGCCCCGCTTTTGCGCCTCGAATGGGAATTGTTCGAGAACAAAAAAATGCCCGAAAACGAGTGGCAACAGTTTTTGTACCAACAACTTTTGGACGCTGTTTTTTACCTCGGCTACTCGAAAACGACTTTCGAACCCATTGTAAATCAACAGTTTCTGCTCCAAAAACAGGTGGTGGACAAACTTTCTGAAAAGAAAAATGCCAACCAAAACGCGGCCATTCTGGCAAAGCAAAACGATTTCGATGGCTTGACAAAACGCTCGCTGCGGCAGGGGATTTCCACTTTTTTCCGCTCAAATTATGGCAACCACATCCACCTTTCGGCCATCGCGGACAACAAGGCGCACATCATGATTTCGGTGAATTCGATTTTGTTGTCGGTCGCCATTTCGATGCTGACTTACCAAACTTTGACGAACAAAAACCCGCTGCTGATTTTGCCGATCGTCATTTTTTGCGTCACGGGTTTGACCTCGTTGATTTTTGCGGTTTTGTCCTCGCGGCCTCGCGTGAACACGCCAATTCCGGGACTGCGGAACCCGATTTTTTTCGGGAATTTCGTGCATCTGACGCCCGAAGAATATGATAATCAAGTGAATGAAATGCTCCGCGATGGCAAATTGCTTTATGGAAATATGTCGCGCGACATTTACAATTTGGGCAAGGTTTTGGACAAAAAATACCGGTTGCTCACCTTTTCCTACAATGTTTTTATGCTCGGTTTTGTGGCGACGGTGGTGGCTTTTTTGGCTGCGTATTTTTTCAACACATAGAAATATAGAGGTTTTCACATAGATTCACATAGTCTTTTTGGTATAAAAACTATGTGAATCTATGTGAAAACCTCTATATTTCTATGTGTCAAGTTACACCTATAAATATTTTTCAAAAAACGCCAAAGTCCGCCCCCAGGCCAATTTTGCCGCCGCTTCATTGTACCTCGCCGTGGAAGTATCGTTGTGAAAAGCATGGTTTACACCTTCGTACAAGTATTGTTCATAACGGATTCCGGCGGTTTTCAAAGCATCTTCGTAGGCTTTCATACCTGAATTTACGCGTTCATCCAAACCTCCGTAATGCAATTGAACGGCTGCTTTGATTTTCTGTACGTCGGCAGCCTCGGGTTGCCGGCCATAAAAAGCGACCGCCGCTTTTAATTTTGGAAGATTTACCGCCAAATTGTTGGCCATCGCCCCGCCCCAGCAAAAACCGACGCAGCCAAAATTCCCATTCGAATCATTTCTGGTTTCGAGATAGTCAAAAACACGGCTGAAATTTTGGAGCGATTCTTCCGGTTTCAGCGTGGTAAAAAGTTGCCGGGCATCATCTTCATTTGCCGGTGTGCCGCCCAGCGGTGCCAGTGCGTTTGGGGCAACTGCGAGGTATCCAGCCATTGCCGCGCGCCGGGTCACGTCTTCGATGTGGGCGTTCAAACCGCGATTTTCATGAATAACCACGACGGTTGGATATTTTTTGGCCTTTTTTGGTCGAGCGATGTAAGCCTTCATCTCGCCATTTACGCCCGGAAACGTGGCGTATTCGGTAAATAAATCATCGGAATTCATTTTTTGCGCAGGCGTGCAGCCCGTTTCCAGCAGCGGAAGCAAGGTCAAAGACGCGGCCATGCTGCCGGTCAAAACGGTCAGTTTTTTCAAAAAGTCCTTGCGGCTGAGCGGTTTGTGGGTGTATTCGTCGTAGAGGTTGATGATTTTTTGTTCCATAAATATTGACTTTGTATTATCCAAAACTTGCTTTTGGCGTTTTTCTATTCTAAATTTCTACCAAGTATTGATTTCTTTTAAAAATTACCAGATTCGTTTCACTGTTTTGCCATCCAAATATTGGTCTAAAATTCCGTCGTTGCTGACCAAATCCATGCTTTCGGTGAGCGATTGCGAAACCAAACGGGTCGCCGTGAAAAAATGGAAGCGTTTTATAAAAGTAAACGTGTTCCAAGTCAATCGGCAACAGCAAAATACCATTTTCAACCATTTCTTTGATGAAACTTTCCAACATCGTCCCGATGTCCAATTTGCCAAGACCCATTTTTATGGACATTTCCCAAATGGTTGCAAAACTGATAAATGATTGATTTGCAGGGTTTTCGATGGTTCTTTTGGCAAAAACACTGAGTTGTGGAGCATCTTGATAAAACCAAATTGCAGCATGCGTGTCGAGTAAAAGTTTCATGGCATATATTCTTTAAAGCATTCGAGTGGTTCGTCAAAATCTGGACTCATCCATACTTTGTGCTTCCCAAAACCCGCTTTTGGTGTTTTTCGAGTCTTTGGTTCTGTTGGTTTTAAAAAAGCCTCTTTTTTTGTTTTTAGAAAAAGGACAAAATCCAACACGACTGCCTGCAAATTTTCAGGCAACGAATTGTACTCGCGCAGCAAAATATCGGACGTCATTTTTTTAATAAATTTAAGTTTTAAAAATCCTTGTTTTAAACTTTTCGTCCACAAAACTACAAGTTTTTTGTTTCAAAAATCAATTTTGGAAACACTCCGACGACCTCGAAAAAATTCAAAATGCAACAGATTTTAAATTTTTTCTACTTTCGCACGTTCAAAAATTCCTCGCCCAAACTGCCAAAACATCTATGTTCAAAAAAATTCAGTCCATCCTCCAATCTCCATTTTTCCAATCGCTCGGTGCGTGGTTTTCAAAAATCACCGACCCAATTCTCAAAGTTTGGGATTTCATCACCACGCCTTTTCGATTTTTGATCGCGCCGATTGTCGGGTTTTTCAAGCCCGGTTGGCTGACTTTCAAAGCCAAAAATCCGCGTGCCGGTTTTGTTTTGGGCTGGAGCGGCACGTTTTTTCGCTGGGGTTTCAATTTTTTGATGTTCCTGATTTTCGGGGTTTGGATCGGTTTGTTTGGTTTTTTGCCGTCGACAGCCGAATTGAAAAACATCGAAACCGCCCAATCTACCGAAATCTACTCCGCCGATTCGGTGCTTTTGGGCAAGTATTTTATCGAAAACCGCACGACGATTCAACTCAAAAACATCTCGCCGCACGTCATCAACGCCTTGATTGCCACCGAGGACAAGCGGTTTTTGGAACACGAAGGCATCGATTACATGAGTGTTTTGCGTGCTTTCAAAGGTGTGGTCACCGGAAACAAAGACCTCGGAGGCGGCTCGACATTGAGTCAACAATTGGCCAAAAATCTTTATCCCAGAAAAAATTACTACGTTCCGGGGCTGAGTTTGTTCATCAATAAAATCCGCGAAAATTTCACGTCGGTGCGTCTCGAAAAAATTTATTCGAAAGACGATTTGCTGGCGATGTATTTAAATACGGTGCCTTTTGGTGCCGACCGGTTCGGAATCAGCGTGGCGTCGAAGTATTTTTTCAACAAAAAAGCAAAAGATTTGACGCCTGCCGAGGCCGCGACTTTGGTCGGCATGTTGAAAGCCTCTACATTTTACGACCCCGTCCGAAACCCAAATAATTCAAAAGAACGCCGGAACGTGGTGCTGCGCCAAATGGTGAAAAACGGTCATTTGACAGAAAAAGAGTTTGAAGAATTGAGCAAAAAACCGGTCAATGCTAAACGGTACACCCGCGAGGGCTCGAACGACGGCGAGGCCACTTATTTTCGGGAACATTTGCGGACGGACGTGCTGCCGCAGATGTTGAAAAATTACAAAAAAGAGGACGGCTCGGAGTACAATTTGTACACTGACGGACTGAAAATCTACACGACTTTGCATTCCGTGATGCAGAAATACGCCGACGAAGCGGTCGGAAAACAGATGGAGGACGTGCAGAAAAATTTCATCAAACAATTCAAAAACCTGAAAAAGGAAAAACCCTGGGGCGACGACAAATGGATCGATGAAGAAGTTCGCAAAACCGACCGCTGGCGAACCCTCAAATCCGACGGCGCGAGCGACGAGGATGCGCTAAAAAACTTTGAAAAACCAGTAAAAATGACCGTTTTTGCTTGGCAAAAAGGTGGTTTTGAACGCGACACGGTGATGTCACCGCTCGATTCGGTGCGGTATTATTATACGATGATGAACTCCGGTTTTATGGTCATGGATCATCGGAACGGCTATGTCCGGGCGTGGTCGGGCGGTATCAATTTTAAATATTTTAAGTACGATCACATCAAAAGTCAGCGGCAGGTGGGCAGTACCTTCAAACCGATTGTTTACGCCGCGGCGGTGATCGACAGCGTGAAACCTTGCCAATATTTCCCGAACGACCGGGTGACGATCAAAGATTGGTCGCCCGAAAACGCCGACGGCAGGTACGGCGGATATTATTCGATGGCAGGTGCGCTGAAAAAATCGGTGAACGTGGTCGCCGCCCAACTTATCGAAAAAGTGGGCATCCAAAAAACGATTGACCTCGCCCGAAAAATGGGCGTGACCTCCGATTTGCCCCGCGAATTTGGCATCAGCCTCGGTGCGGCAGACATTTCATTGTATGAAATGATGCAGGTTTACGGTACGATTGCGAACAAAGGCGTGCGCCCCGATCCGGTTTTGGTGACGAAAATCACGACCCGCGAGGGATTGGTTTTGTTCGAAAAAACGGAAAACACGAAACGGATAAAAGCCACACCCCGCGACTCGGCGATGTCCGAATTCAATGCGGCCGTCATGCGAAAAATGATGCAGGGCGTTTTGGACAGCGGCGGCACGGGTGCGCGTTTTCGGCGGATGTATTATTTGCAGGGCGATTTTGCGGGGAAAACGGGCACGACCCAAAACCAAGCCGATGGCTGGTTCATTTGTTTCAACCCGCAACTCGTCACCGGGGCATGGGTCGGCGGCGAGTCGCAGGCGGTGCGTTTTCGTTCGATGTCGCTCGGGCAAGGTTCGGCGTCGGCACTGCCGATTTGCGCCTGGTTTTGGTACAAAATGTTCAACGATAAAAAACTGGGCAAAATGATGTACGAAAAATTTGCCATGCCGAAAGACACCTCATTTATAAGGTACTTTTATTGCGGCACGAAAATTTCGGTGCACCCCGATTCGCTGGCAAAATGGGAGGCCGATTCGCTGGCGAGATTGGACACGGCAAACGTTGGCCTTTTTAAAAGTTTGAAAGAAGACATCGGCAAACTTTTTGGAAAAGAAAAAAACGACGGCGGTGAAAATCAAAACTCCGACGCCGCAAAAACGGACAAAGAAGTGCGAAAAGAGGAAAGAAAAGAAAAGCGAAAAGAGTTTTTTGACAATCTTTTGGGCAAAAAAGACAAAAACGACCCGTCCAAAAAAACGCCCGAAAAACCCAAAAATTCAGGAAATGACCGACAGCAAAGATAAAATCGAGGCCAAAAACGCCCCAAAACCAGTGGGTTTATACCCGCACGCTCGGCGCGTCGGCAATTTGTTATTTCTTTCAGGCATTGGCCCGCGCAACCCGGAAACTGACGGCGTGCCGGGTTTGAAACGTTCGCCGACGGGCAATTTTGTGGAATTTGATTTCGAGGCGCAGGTGCATTCCGTGTTCAAAAATGTACGGATAGTTTTGGAAGCATCGGGTGCAAAATGGGAGGACTTGGTGGACGTGACCGTTTTTTTGGTCAACATGCAGCGCGATTTTCACACGTTCAACCGGATTTATGGCGAGTATTTTTCGGAAAATCAGCCGTGCCGGACGACGGTTGGGATAGATAGTTTGCCGACGCCGATTGCGATAGAGTTGAAATGTGTGGCAGCGGTTTCGTGAATTTTTAGTGTATTTTTGTTCAAAATTTAAAGAGATGCGTCGAATAAAAATTAAAAACTTCGGTCCAATCAAAGCAGGTTTTACAGAAAATAACGGCTTTTTTGACGTTGAAAAAGTTACGATATTTATCGGAAATCAGGGTACCGGAAAGAGTAGTGTGGCAAAATTAATTTCCACCTTAACATGGTTGGAAAAAGCCTTGTATCGGGGGGAATTGACTGAAAAAGAGGTGACTAATAATCATCGTTTTATCAATAATTATTGTGCTTATCAAGGTTTGAAAAATTATTTTCAATCTAATACTGAGATAGAATATCAGGGAGATGCCTATGAATTTTCTTATCGGGGCGAAAAATTAACCGTTTTAGTTAACAAAATAAGTAAACAATATCTTTTGCCGAAAATAATGTACATCCCTGCCGAAAGGAATTTTGTAAGTGTGGTAAACCAACCGGATAAACTAAAAGGATTGCCAAGCCCTTTACTCACTTTTTTAGCAGAATATGAAAAGGCACTGGAGGCTATAAAAGAAAATATACAACTTCCTATCAACAATGTTGAATTTGAGTTTGATAAACTCAATAAAATTGCCAATATTCGGGGAGAAGATTATAAAATCAGACTTTCAGAAGCCTCAAGTGGTTTTCAATCTGCGGTGCCGCTGTTTCTGGTATCTCACTTTTTAACAAAATCTATTGGCAATGATATTGATAATTCTAAATCAGAAGTTAGTTTAAAAGACCTAAGAAGAATAATGGAGGAGGTAAGAAAAATTGTTGAAGACCCAAATTTTCTTGATGAATTTAAGAAAACGGCTTTAGAAGTAGTTGCTTCAAAATATCGGCCAGCACGTTTTATCAATATTGTTGAAGAGCCCGAACAAAACCTTTATCCAAAATCGCAGAAAGAGATATTGTTTAAGTTGTTGGAATTTGCCAATTTCAACCCGGAAAATGAATTATTAATTACTACTCACAGTCCTTATATCATTAGTTATTTGACTTTGGCCATTAAATCCTATAATGTTCAGGAGAAAATAACACAATCTAATAAACAGGATGATCTTAATAAAAAATTAGCACAGATAATTCCATTGCCTTCCGTTATTCATGGAAGACAGGTGATTATCTATGAACTTACAGAAAATGGTTCAATAAATAAATTGCCGACTTTTGATGGCTTACCTTCGGACAATAATTTTCTTAATCAGCAATTAGCTGACTCGAATGAGTTGTTTGACCAACTTTTAGAAATTGAAGAATTATGCCAATAGACTTTTTTAAATCAACCTGCCAAGAACAGCCCATTCAAGCCAAGGCATTTGGCTTATGCGATAATCAAAATGGGGAAAAAGCATTCACTGATTTACTAGATAATAATAACTGGATAGCAATCGTAGAAAACAACAGCCAAATACCGATCAAATTCACTGCAATAGATAATTGTATTGAAATTTTACGTCCGAATGGAGAGATGGATAATCGTTGTGATGGTATGCTAACTTACACAGATAACATTGTTTTCGTTGAATTAAAGATTCAAAGAACAAGATGGATAACAGATGCTATTGACCAATTGGAAACTACTATTCAACATTTCATTGATCATCACGACATTGATAGTTTTCGCCATAAAAGAGCTTTTGCTTGCAATAAAAAGCATCCGCATTTTCAGGTATTGGATTTTGAATTGAAACAACGTTTTTATCAAACTTACAAAATAAGATTGAATGTGCAAGCTAGTATAGCAATTTAGTCTACGGTTTCACCACTTTCCCAGCCAGCCGTTCGTTTCCGCCAGCAAAAATCAGGTAAAAACCGTTCAGCAACCAAGGATTGTACAGGGAGCGAGCCTGTAAAAAGGAAGAGGCAACCTGAACTGGCAAAATTGCCAAAGTTTTTTTGCCTTAAAAATTCTTTGGATATTTGACCCAAAATTGTCTTCGCAAAAATGTCCAAGCAAAAAAATCCTGTTCGCCAACCCGCCGCGCGCCCGCAAAACCCAACCGTCGCCGCACGTCCGAAAATTTCAAAAATTGAAAGCAGCCAGCCGCTGACCCATTTTTTTCAGCCCAATTTTTGGCGCGAAAACTGGCTGCCGTGCCTCGTTTTGATGGCATTTTCCTTTGTTTTGTACAGTCAGGCCATTTTTTACGGCTACGTTTTGGACGACCAAATCGTGATTTGGGACAATATTTATGTCCAAAAAGGCTTCGGCGGAATCCGCGAAATTTTTGCCTACGACAGTTTTATGGGTTTTTTCAAAGAGCAAAAATTCTTGTTGGAAGGCGGGCGATATCGGCCACTTTCGCTCGCCACTTTTGCTGTCGAAAACGGCATTTTTGGAAAAGACAAACCCGGCATCAGCCATTTTATCAACCTCGTTTTGTACGGCGCGACGGGCATTTTGCTGTACCGATTGCTGCTCGGCCTGTTTCCGAGGCGCGAAAATGGGCAGTGGTTTTTTGGTCTCGCATTCGTCGCAGCTTTGATTTTTGTTTTGCACCCGCTGCATTCCGAAGTCGTGGCGAACATCAAAGGACGCGACGAAATTTTTGCCCTGTTTTTCAGCCTCGCAGCATGGTACGCAACGATGAAATTTTTTGACAAACAAAAAAACGCGTGGCTCGTGGCGTCTGGCCTGTTTTTCCTGCTGGCTTTGTATTCAAAAGAGAATTCGATTACGTTTTTGGCGGTCATTCCGCTGTCGATGTGGTTTTTTTCGGGCGTGCCGAAAAGCAGTATTTTCAAAATCACTTTGCCACTTTTGGTGGCGACGGCCATTTTTTTGGTCTCGTGGTTGAAGGCAACCGGCTACCTCGTCCACGAAAGCAAAAGCAACGATTTGATGAACAACCCGTTTCTCGGCATGGTCGGCGGGGAAAAAATGGCGACCATTTTTTTGACGCTCGGCTGGTACCTCAAACTGTTTTTTGCACCATTCCCACTCACCCACGATTATTATCCGTACCACGTTCCGAAGGTAAATTGGTCAGATTGGAAAGCCCTCGGCTCGCTGGTTTTTTACGCTGCGATTGGTTTTTGGAGCGTTTGGAAAATGTTTTCTGTCAGAAAAAATGAAGTTTTTGGAATCGAAAAAACGGGTTCGGAAACGTCGGATTCTTCCATCATCGCCTTTTCGATTTTGTATTATCTGACCACTTTGAGCATCGTTTCCAACATTTTTGTGGGCGTCGGCACGTTTATGAACGAGCGGTTTTTGTTCATGCCTTCGGTCGGATTTTGTTTGTTGGCTGGGTGGTTTTTGACCCGAAAAATTCCAAATTTGCTCAACGAACCTGCTGAAAAGCCGTACATCTTGGGTCTTGGAATTTTGACTTTGATCATTTTGGGCAGTGCTTTTGTGGTCATCAAACGTGTCCCGGATTGGCAATCGGCTTTGACTTTGAACGGTTCGGCGGTGAAAAATTCGCCAGAAAGTTGCCGAGCGCACAGTTTTTACGCCACGGCTTTGTACAAAGAAAAATACCTTTTGATCCGGGACAAAAAAGATCCGGCGATGAAAGAAGAAATAAAAACGATGGTCGAAACGATGTCATACCACATCAATAAAGCCCTCGAAATTCACCCAAAATACGGGGCGGCTTTGACTATGAAATCTGCGATTGCGGCGGCAGTTTTTGAACAGGACAAGCAATTGGACAAGCTTTTTCACGAATTTGACATCGTTTTGGACGAATTACCAAACAACACGAACATCCGCGATTTCGTCGGTCAATACATGAAATACCTTAAAAGTACGGGCACGAACCCCAATAAATTTGCCGCGTTTTGCCACCGTCGTGGCTACGAATTTTATTGGAAAGAGAAAAAAGACGTGAAATCGGCACTCGAATTTTTGAATTACGCGCTCGACCAAAAAACGGAGGACACCCGGATTTTGGAAGATTTAGCGGAAATTTATCTGGCAACGGGAAATGTTGCGAAGGCTGCGGAAATGCGGCAACGGGCTGAGATTTCGAAAAATATGTGAGGAGATTTACGATTTACGATTGTCCCACTTGGAAGATTCATAATCTATTTTTAGAAAAATGGTTAAAAACACGCTTTTCATTTTGCTTTTATTTTTTTTCCAAAATTTGTCGGCAAAAGCCGTCGTCGCGGGCGTGATGAAAAACGCCTACCTCAACGACCGGCTCGAAATCCGGGTGCCACATTATTATTTGGACGGCAAAAGTTCGAAAGACATTGCCTTGACCGACGAAAAAGGGCAGTTCAAATTGACGGTGGATGTGCCGGAACCGCAGGTCGTTTTTTTGATACACAACGAAGACCGTTTGGCAATTTTTCTCGAACCAGACGACTCGCTTTTTATCTCGACCGACCTTTTTCAATTTCCTTTGGCCGTGACTTTTGGTGGCCGGGCGGCGCAAAACAACCGGCTGTACCGCCAATTTTTGATGGAAAATCCGAACGATTTCAACGAATTTAACAACCTGCGCTACAAAATCGGCTATCTCTGGACTACCGTCGAGGCAGAGATGGACCGAACGATGAACGACCTCGCGCCCGAAGATTTTAAAGCATTTTTGGAAAAGAAAAAGGTGGCAGGTTTTGCACTTTTGGATGAATTTACGACCAACAATCCGGGTGCGGTTTCGGCCAATTGCAAAGAATTTGTCGCCGCCGAAATTTTGTACGACTGGGCGTTTCACTTGCTTTTTTATGGAAATATTTACAAAGTAAAGCACGCCATCGAACCCGCGTTTTTTGAGTTTTTGTACGACGCCCCGACGAGCAACGAAATGGTTGGCAGCGATGCCTATCGGCGTTTTTTGATGACGATGATGGCTTGGCGGCAGCAGACATTTGGCAAACTGGATGAAATTTATGTCGGTCAATATTTGAGTTCGCCCGATTATTTGAACGAAAAAGCACTCGCGTTTTTTCGCTCAGAAATCGTTCTTTTGGCTTTGAAAGCGGAAAAATACTCGGAGATTTTGCCTTATTACATCTCTTTTTTGCAAAATAACCGGCACCCGGAGTTCGATGAAAAAGTTACGGATTCGTATGAAAAAGCGATTCGCGTGTCGCCCGGCGTGGCCGCCCCGGACATTTCGGCGACCGATATTTATGGCAATAATTTTTCATTGAAAAATTTGCGCGGCAAGGTGGTTTACCTCAATTTTTGGGCGAGTTGGTGCGCGTCGTGCATCAAAAAGATGAATTATTTTGACCAATTTGCACCGGAATTGGAGCGAGACGGGGTGGTTATCGTGAATGTGAGCCTCGACGAAGATTTGCAAAACTGGGCAAACAGCATCAGCGAAGGAAATTTTCAGGGCGTTCAATTGCTTTCAAAATCACAAAATCCGGCGGGGGCAAGCATTGCAAAAAAATACAATGTCGAAGCCGTGCCGCAGTATTTTTTGCTTTCAAAAAACGGCGCGTTTGCCGACAAAGGATACTCCAATCAGCCCGAAGATATTCGGAAACGGCTGCTGGAATTAATTAATCAACGATGATTTTGAACGATGAACTATGAACTATGAACGATGAACCCCACAATTCTTCGTTCATAGTTCATAGTTCAAAGTTCATCGTTCAAAATCATCGTTCATCGTTCAAAAAATGGCACAAATTGCCCTCGAAGGGATGCGATTCCACGGTTTTCACGGGGTGTATCCGGCGGAACAATTGATTGGCGCGGAATACATTTTGGATGTTTTTATCCAAACCGATATATCCCCCGCGGCGAAAACTGACGAACTCGCATTGACCATCAATTATGAATCGGTTTATCAAATTTGCCGGCTCGAAATGGAAGAAAACCGCCATAATTTGATTGAAACCATCATCAAAAACATCGCCGAACGGCTGAAAAACCAGTTTGCCGGGATGATGTCCTTGAAAATAAAAGTGAAAAAACTGAACCCGCCGCTCGGCGGTCGAGTCGAATGTGCATCGATTGAAGACGAAGAAGTTTATGTAAAACTTTGCCCGAGGTGCAAAAAACCGATGATTTGCTACAATGACAAAACGTGTTGGTGCAATGCAATTACGATACATCAGGCCACCCGCGAGTCGCTCGAAAAACAATTTAATGGATGCCTTTGCCAGAAATGTCTGGCGTTTTATGCGAATTAGTTTTTGGGGAATTGGTTATTGGAAAATTGGGGAATTAGTTATTGGGAAATTGGTTATTGGGAAATTATAAATACCCAATTTCCCAATAACTAATTCCCCAATTTCCCAGTAAACAATTTCCCAAAAACAAATTCCCCAATTTTCCAATCAACCAATCCCCAAAAACAGGTAAGCAAATCCCTCGAATTGGGTAGCAGGAAAATCAGTTGGCGTAAAAGTTGCGTTACTTTGGAAGACAGAACGCCCCAAGACAGGTAGTTTTTATATCTGCCTGAAATTCAATTTACTATGAGTTTTTAATCAAATTTCCCATGCGCTGTTTTCCTATTACCTTGTCGTTTATTTTAATCTTTTGCGGCCACGTTGAAATTTTTTCAAAAAATTTTCCAAATTTGGAAAAATATGTGGCCGAGCATCTTCCATTCGCCATCGCCCATGCCCAAACTCGCGGGATTCCGGTTGCGATTTGTTTGGGTCAGGCCATCGTCGAATCGGCCTATGGCGAGTCGAATTTGGCAATCGCCGCCAACAACCATTTTGGGATGAAAAAAGGAGATACCTGGAAAGCGAGTATCGTGTTTCAACTCGATGACGAACACGATTCGTCGGGCAAATTGATTCCTTCAAAATTTCGGCATTATCGAAACATCGAAGAATCGTACCTTGATTATTCCGAAAATCTCGCCACTTTCAGCATTTACAAACCACTTTTTAAAATCCCAAAAACAGATTATCGGGCTTGGGCCGTCGGTTTGCAAAAATGTGGCTACGCCAGCAGCAAAGAATATTGTCGGTTACTGATTGATGTGATTGAGGCTGGCAAGTTGTACGAATTTGATTTGCCGAAAAATGGCGGACAAGAAAAGCGGGAAATTTGGTGGTCGTGGTGGCTCGGACCTTTGGAAATTGAGGAAAATAAACCTCAGCCAAAATCAAAATTGCCAGAACCAGAACCAGAAACGCCGACAGATTTGCTGGCTTGCCGGATGAATTGTGTTGAGCCGGAACATTTTTTTGAGTAAATTTTGGAAGCCAGAAAAGACATTTTTTAAAAAATGTCTTTTCTAATTTTACTTTTCAGCATGAAAATCCAGACCATTCTCACCTTCCTCGAATCCATCGCCCCGCCGAATTTGCAAGAAGATTACGACAACGCAGGGCTGATCGTCGGCGACCCGCAGGCCGAGTGCCGGGGTGTTTTGTTTTCCCTGGACAGCACCGAAAAGGTTGTGGATGAGGCGATTAGAAAAAATTGCAACTTGATTGTCGCGCACCATCCCATTGTTTTTCGGGGTTTGAAAAAGTTGAACGGCGCGAATTATGTCGAGCGCACGGTCATCAAAGCCATCAAAAATGACGTTGCGATTTTTGCCATCCACACCAATTTGGACAACGTTCATCAAAATGGGGTGAACCAAAAAATTGCCCAAAAATTGGGTCTGCAAAACACCAAAATCCTACTTCCCAAACCTGAATTGAACGACTCCGAAATCGGCGCAGGTTTGATTGGCGAACTCGCTGAACCCATTTCTGAAAAAGAATTTCTCCAAAAAATAAAAACCGCGATGCAAGCCGAAGTCGTCCGGCACACCGAACTTTTGGGAAAACCGGTGCAGCGAGTAGCAGTTTGCGGTGGGTCGGGTAGTTTTTTGTTGTCGGCGGCTATCAAATCGGGCGCGGATTTTTTCGTGTCCGCCGATTTCAAATATCACGAATTTTTTGATGCCGACGGGCGCATCGTCATTGCCGACATCGGGCATTTTGAGTCCGAACAATTTACCATTGATTTACTTCATGAACTTGTTTTGCAAAAATTTCCTACTTTTGCGCTCCAATCGACAGAGGTGCAGACAAATCCGGTCTTTTACTTCTTTTAAACTATGAATTATGAACTATAAACGATGAACTTTTTGACGTTTATAGTTACTGTTCATAGTTTATCGTTCATCGTTCATAGTTAAAAATTAAAATCACATAAATGGCTGCTGAATTGACCATTGCCGAAAAACTCCAAAAATTGTGGGATCTGCAACAAGTGGATTCCCGATTGGACGAAATTCAAATCCTGCGCGGCGAACTTCCGATGGAAGTGGCCGACCTCGAAGACGAAATTGCAGGTTTGGATACCCGTATCAAAAAATTGAAAGGGAGCGTGAAAGATGCCGAAGCCGACATCCACAAATTGCAAGCCATCTCAAAAGATGCCGAAGCCAACATCAAACGGTACCAAAAACAGATGGACGACGTGAAAAACAACCGCGAATACGAGGCGTTGGGCAAAGAAATTGAGTTGGCAAAACTCGACATCCAACTTTCTGAAAAGAAAATGAAAGATGCCAAAGCCATCCACGACCAGCGAAAAGATACTTTGACGGTGGCCGAAGCCAAATTCACGGCCAAAGAAAAAGACCTCGTCGTCAAAAAAGCGGAACTCCAAAACATTATTGACAAGACCGAAAAAGACGAGGAAAAACTCCGCAAGCACTCCGACAAAGCACGTGTCGGCATTGACGACCGCATTTTGAAAGGCTACGACAAAATCCGCAAAACTTATCGGAACGGCCTCGCTGTCGTTCCGGTCGAGCGCGATTCGTGCGGCGGATGTTACAATCGTGTGCCGCCGCAGGTAAAATTGGAAATTGGTTTGCACAAAAAAATCATGGCTTGCGACCACTGCGGCCGCATTTTGGCCGACGTTTCGGTGACGCACATCGAAGAAGCGATGGCCGCCTGATTTTTTTTAAAAGATACAAAGTGAAAATTCGAATTTGACCGGGCGGCAGCAGTCGTCCGGTCATTTTTTTTTGTATCAATGTCAAACAACTATAAAACCGAGTGTTCTATAAACTGCTGATGTTCCGGATAATCCGTTGTAAAATGCAATCCACGACTTTCGCGCCGGTGCGACGCACTCCGTGTTATTAAATAAGCAATCGTAATTAAGTTTCTTAACTCCATTAATTGTGGTGAAATAGTAGAGGTTTTATACAGTTCCTCTGTTTCTTCATACAATAAATATAACCTGTCCAATGCCCTTTTTAAACGGACATTGCTGCGCACTATCCCCACATAATAGGACATAATCTCTTTCAACTCTTTCATACTCTGTGTAATAAGTACCATTTCTTGTGGGTCGTTCGTGCCTGCCGCGTTCCAATCGGGGATGTTTTCTATAAAATCATACTGTGCTAAATTGCTTTGTAAATCCCTAAAAATCCTATCAGCATAAACCATCCCTTCCAATAAACTGTTGGAAGCCAAGCGATTAGCACCGTGCAGACCCGTCGAAGAACACTCGCCCGCAGCGTATAATCTCTTAATACTGCTTTGTCCGTTCTTATCTACCATAATGCCACCGCACAAATAATGACAAGCCGGAACAACAGGAATTAAATCTCTAAACGGGTTAATTCCGATAGACATACACTTATTATAGATAGTCGGAAAATGGGCGATAAAATCTTCTTGATTCAAGTGCCGACAATCTAAATACATACAATCTGTGCCGCGTTTTTTCATTTCACTATCAATCGCGCGTGCAACGATATCCCGGGGAGCGAGCGAAAGCCGTGCATCATAATTTTGCATAAATTCCTCGCCTTCCTTCGTTTTCAAAATCGCCCCGAACCCGCGAACCGCCTCCGAAACCAAAAAAGAAGGGTTTTCGCCCATCGGATTGTACAAAGAAGTGGGGTGAAATTGGATGAATTCCATGTCTTCCACCCGTGCTTTTGCCCGATAAGCCATCGCAATGCCATCGCCGGAAGCAATCACCGGATTGGTTGTAGATTTGTAAACTTGCCCCACGCCGCCCGTGCAACAAACCGTCGCCCGGCTCAAAATCGTGATGATTTCATTCGATTTTAAATCCAAAACATAACAGCCATAACATTCAATCTGTGGCGTGACCCGAATTATCATGTACCCCAAATGGTGCTGCGTGATAAAATCCAGCGCGAAATAATGCTCGTAAACCTTCAAATTCGGGTACTTTTTGGCCTCTTCCATCAAAGTCCGCTGCATTTCCCAGCCCGTCAAATCTTTGTAATGCAAAATCCGGTGCTCCGAATGACCACCTTCTCGCGCCAAATCGTAGGCATCCGAGTTTTTTTCTTTGTCAAAATGGGCACCCCAACCAATGATTTCCTGCACCCGGTCGCGGCCTTCTTCGACCACTATTTTGACCACGTCGGGTTTGCAAAGTCCATCACCGGCATCCAAAGTATCGGCGATGTGTTTTGAAAAATTGTCTTTTTCAAAATTCCAAACCGCAGCCACGCCGCCCTGTGCGTACCGCGTGTTGCTTTCGCCTTCGACTGTTTTTGTCAAAACGGTGATCGTTTTTTCAGGCCAATTTTTCGCGGCTTTTATCGCAAAAGTCAATCCGGCGATGCCGGAGCCGAGGACTAAAATATCAGTTTTTATTTGAGACATTGAGTTAGTTTTTATTGGAGGTCGAAATTTATTTCGACTATTAAGTTTTCCGAGGGTCGAAATAAATTTCGACCTCCATTTTTACTTTTTCAAAAACGAATTCGTTCGAAGCACCGCATTTTCCCGCACATTCAAATAAAATAAATTGAAATCGCCGGGATGATAATTTTTAGTGCGGATAAGCACGCTGCCCGGAAACTTCGGTTTTGAACAAAGTAAAATCCCGCCCCGCACCTCGGCATCGCAAATATTGGGATAGACTTTGTCAAAATTCCGAACCACCGCCCCGCGATTTTCTTTTCGGGCGACAGGTTTCCCACTTTCAGTCGTCCAATTCAGTGGGTTTGTGCAAACAATGGCCAGTTCCTCTGCTTTTTTCGGTTTATAACTTTTTTCAAAGGTTCGCCACGAGCAAAAACAGCCAGTTTCGTCGGACGAAGCGCAGGGTTTTATTTTTTTATAAAAATCAGCACGCACCGGCCATCCGGCCAAATAAGCGGCAACCAATTGTTTTTCTAAATCTTTTCCATCAAAAAACTCGCGCAACAAATACATCCCGTGCAAACCACCCTGGCTGTGCCCGGCGATGATTATCGGCCTGCCGTTGTTGAAATTTTTCAGGTAAAATTCAAAAGCCGCCCGCACATCCGAATAAGCCAATTCGAGTGCCTGCCGTTTCGAAACCGTGTCGCTGGTAAAAAAACTGCCAAAATGCGCCTGCCGAAATCGCGGGGCAAATACCCGACCCGCCGAATTGAAAATCGAGGCTTGGTATTGAATCGCCGATTTGTCGGTTTTCAAATTCAGTTTTTCATCCGAAACATCGGCGTTCCACGCCCGGCGGTGCTGCGATTTTTTGTCGCCCGTCAAAGTCGTTGGGTAAAGAAAAAACACATCGGCGGGTAGTTCGGCCACTGGTTTTTCATTCAAATTCGCAGGGATTCGGTCGGACAAATCTTTTTTGTCGGGGTGCGCAGCCCAATTTTCAAGTTTTGAATAATCGGGCGCGGGCGGATTTTTGGCCGCGTCGAACGTCATTTTTGGGTTGACAGTGCGGCAGGAAATGCCAACAAGGGCAAAAATGAAAATGGGAAAAAAACTTTTCAGCATGATATTTCAATCGATTTTTAGGCTGGAAAGGTAGTAAACACATAGGAACATAGAAAATTTCACATAGAAAGCACAGTTTTCTGTTGCCTATGTGAAAATCCCTATGTTCCTATGTGTTCAAAAAAAATCAAAATTGAAAATAAATAAAAGCATTCGCCCCGAACGACCCAAAAAACGCAATCAGCCAAATCAGCGAGGCAAAAAGTCCCATCCGAAGTGCCGGGTTTCGAAGTTGCGAATTGTTAAAATCAAATTTTGGGTTCAAAATCTCGACCGTCAAAAGCAAGCCAATCAAAAGCAAACCTTTCATCGCCTGAAATTTGTTGATGATGCTGCCAAAATTGAAATTTTCAAAACTCAAAATCCCCGAAATTACTTTGTTTGCAACCCCAAAACTGTCGCCGCCCATCAAACCGATGCTGCCCGCCCGGAAATAAATCCACGCCAGCAGGGTCAAACTGTAAACCAAAAGGATGCAAAAACCATCGTCCACAAATTTTGGCATCCGCACGGCGGCCACGAATTTTCGCCAAAACGGTGAAATTTGTCTTTGCAAAATCAAATAAATGCCGTGCAAAAATCCCCAAAAAACAAACGCCCAATTCGCCCCGTGCCACAGCCCGCCCAAAAGCATGGTGAGCATATTATTTTTATACGTCCCCAATTTGCCGCCGCGATTTCCACCGAGCGGGATGTACAAATAATCGCGCAGCCACGACGACAGCGAGATGTGCCAGCGTGTCCAAAACTCCGAGAAGTTTTTTGAAAAATACGGTGTTCTGAAATTTTCCGGAAAATCATATCCCATAATCCGCGCCATGCCAATTGCAATATCGGAATAACCAGAAAAGTCGCAATAAATTTGAAAGGAATAAAACACCACGCCGAGCAGCAAATGGCTCGAAGAAAAAGTCTCCGGCGCGGTAAAAATTTGGTCAACGAACGGCGCGAGCGAGTCGGCGACCGCCACTTTTTTGAAAAATCCCCACAAAATCCGACCGAGGCCTGAGTTCAATCTTTGCCAATCGAACCGACGTTCGACGTGAAATTGCGGCAGCAAATCGTGCGCCCGGACAATCGGCCCGGCCATCAACTGCGGCCAAAAACCCACGAAAGTTGCGTATTTCAGCAAATCGCGCTCCTCGCGCATTTTTCCAAAGTAAATATCAATCGTGTACGACATACTTTGAAAGGTGTAAAACGAGATGCCGACCGGCAAAATGATGTTCAAAGTTGTCCAACCGGGGTCAAAACCGGCGGTTTGCAGCATGGTTTTTAAAGAATCCGCGAAAAAATTGCAGTATTTGAAAATGGAGAGGAAACCCAAATTCATGATCACCGAGGCGATGATGACATTTTTTTTCCGTTGCGGGTCGGGCGTGTCGGCGATTCGCAGGCCAAAAAGGTAGTCCATTCCGGTCGAAAACATAATCAAACCGAGGAAACGCCAGTCCCACCAGCCGTAAAAAACGTAACTGGCTGCCAAAATCCACGCCAGCCGCCAGCGACCTTTCAGAAAAAAATAGACCGAAAAAAACACGGCCACGAAAACTGCGAAAACAAGTGAATTAAAAATCATTTTTTGAACGATGAACTTTGAAGGATGAACTTTGAACGGGAGCAACGATTATTTTTTAAAACCAATTCGGTCGCGGTTGTCCCAATTTTCATGGTCAACCTCCGAATTCGAGGCCATCAGGTCGAGGACTTCGAAAATCTCGGAAATTTTGAGGTCGTATTTCAACTCCAAGCCAGCCACTTTTTCGGACAACTCGTTGTAATTCAACACAAAATGCCGCAATGCCACAAAAGCACGCATGATGGAAACATTGATTTCGATGGCTTTTTCGCTCCGCAAAACGGAGGAAAGCATGGCGACGCCTTGTTCGGTGAAGGCAAAAGGTAGTTTCCGAGTGCCTCCCCAACTTGAAGTCACAATTTGTGACTTCAAGTTTTTCCACTCCTCCAACGTCAGTTGAAACATAAAATCTGGTGGGAAACGGCCAATATTTCGTTGAACTGACTGGTTGAGTATCTTGGTTTGAACCTCGTACATCTCTGCCAAATCGAAATCAAAAAGGACTTTTTGCCCTCGGATTTCGTGAATTTTTTGGTGAATGATTTGTAGTTCCATTTTTGAGATTGGTTGATTTTCAATGTTTAGATTTTTATTTTTTCAAAAAAACTTCCAACTGCTTCCGCCAAACCAAATACCCCGCCCCATTCAAATGCAGCCCATCTTCCGTAAATTTTTGTGCCAAATTGCCTTGCGAATCCGTCAACGGAGAAAAAATATCAATCATCGGCAGGGCAAACTCGCGGGCGATTTGCCCGATTCGTGCGTTCATTTTTTGGATTTCTGAGTTTTCGAGGTGCAGGTTTTTCACCTCGTTATTTATCGGCAAAATGGAATTCAGAACCAAAACCGCGTCCGGCGATTCGCGGCGGATGGTTTGCACAATTTCGCGGTACCGATTTTCAATTTCTGGCTGCGGTTTTCCGAGCAACAAATCGTTCGCGCCGACGCACAGAAAAATTTTCGATGGCCGATTTCTCAAAACATCGGTCAGCCGCCGCGCCACGCCATCGACGTGGTCGCCCGAAATTCCCCGGTTCAAAATCGGCAGGCTGTCGCCAAAAAATTCGCGCCACTCGCCGAGTTGGATCTGGCTGTCGCCCAAAAAAACGATGCTCCCGGTTTTGTCCGGCAGCATCGAAAAGATACTTTTTCGATGGACGTACAAACTCGATTCGTCCGTCGAAAAACGGTGCCAAGCAAATTTCCAGCCGCCCAAACGTTGGACGATGAACCCAATCGAAGCAGCCAAAAACAGGTTTAAAAGCAGGGAAAAAATGAAAAAAAATCTGGTAAAGCGGTTCATTTTACGTTGGTTTTTGGATTTTGTCAATTCAATTCTGGAAGTTTTTCAGTTGGTTTTTTATTTAAAATTTTTTCAAAAAGCCCTGTAAACCAACGACTTATCGGTTCCCAAGCCCACGCCACGCCGATTGTAAAAATGACAAACGGCAGCAATTTTGGCAAAGTCATTTCGATGCCACGAATCTCAAAAACGCGCAAATACATGGTCAAGACCAAAATGTGAATCAGGTAAAACGAGTACGAAAAACCGCCGAGCCAGACGAAGAAATTTTTCAAAAACGGCAGCCATTTTTCCCCGATTTGAAAGATGAAAATGCTCAAAGCCGTGTAGCCAATCATTGCTGGGATGTCGTTAAAAATTTTGCCGGTGTCGCCCATTTTCAAAATCATCAAAATCATCAAACCCGTGAAAATCACGCCGACGACGAAGTTTTTCCAAATCGCATGATTCCAAAAATCGCCCCGAAACAAGCCTTTTTCGTTTTCATTTTTTTGAAAAATATCGGCCAAAGCCATGCCCAACGTGAATTCCCACAAAAATTGGAGGCAGCAACTCGACCAATTTCGGAGGTTTCCGAAGTCCAAAAAATAGACGATTTCCCACCAAAAAATGGAAATCAGCAGACCAAAACCCGCAAAAATCAGCGGTGAATTCAGCCTGTTTTTTGCCCAAACCAGCAGCGGAAAAATCAAATAAAACTGGACGATGGTCGAGATGAACCAAAAATGCCCGCCGAAACTTTGGATTTTTTCAGCATCAAACATTTGGTACAAAAACACGCCAGCCAGCCATTCTGAAAATCGGTCGGGAAATAAATTGAGGAAAAAAGCGGCCCAAAAACTCAAAGTCAAAACCAAAACGTAGGGCAACCAGACTTTTATCAACCGGCGTTTATAAAAGTTGATGGGGTTGATGGATTGATTTTTTGACAAACCGAGGCCAAAACCAGAAAGCAAAAAGAACAAATGCACGCCCGTGCCACCAAAAATGATGGCTTTTTGGAGCAGCGGCGCGAGCGGCACCCGCTGCAAAACGTGGTACAAAACGATGGTGAAAATGGCGTAGCCACGCGCAAATTCGATGTATTCGATTGTTGAAGTGGGTTTTCTCATGTGTTTTCTCGTCGTTTTTGCCGCTATTGGTGTTCTCGCCAACAACTTTTTTTTATCAAAAAAAAATCAAAAATTAATCTGGGACTAATTTTCATAAAGTTCGTCGCGGTTGAATTTGTAGCCAGAATTGTCAACGTGGACAACGGTTAATTTTTTGAACAAGCCTTGTTTCTGAGATTTACATTCAATTTCTGGAATCGTAAAAGCAATGATTTCTACCAATTTTCCAATGAAATTGGAAGGCAAAGTCAATTCAATTATTTGTTTGTCCAGTTTGAAAACTTTTCTAAAAACCATAAAACCTTATTGAAATGATTCAAAAAAATGTTGTTGGCGAGGAAGCCAACATGGGCAATTTTCCAAAATTCAACACCCAAAAACAAAATCCAACGCCTATTTTTTGTTCAAAATTTCCTCGACCGAGACGAATTTCGTGTGTTCAGAGTGCTTGAAATTTTTGTTCGGATTGCCCATTTTGAAAAGCCCCAAAAACTGTTGCCAGACAAATTTTGGAATCGCCGCGATGGCCTGCCAGACCGTCGGGGGCGCGTCCGAAAGTTTCAAAGTCCACAAAACGGTGGCCGAAAAAATGAAAACTGCCGCCGCCAAAGCCACCGAAACCAACGGATTTACAAAAAAACCAATCCACAAAAGCAGCCCCGCCGCCGCCATTTGCAAATACATGGGCAGCGAAAGCGTAATC
>JANNMS010000119.1:0-117680 GCA_031398055.1 Saprospirales bacterium
TTCCGCTTCTAAAACCGCTAAACGGTTTAGAAGTCTGCCAACCAAGTCTGTTAATACGTTTATATCGCTTGACATCTTTTGATACTGTTTTACACTAAAACAAAATTTTACCCCTAATCGTTGGGGCTAAGTTTTTACAAAAAATCAATAAAAAACTGCTCCCCGTTTCTCGAAAAATCTACTTTCAAGTCGGTCTCCGAGTCCGTTTTTGCCGTCCAATCCGATGGATTTTCACCTGAAAATTGAACGGTGATTTTTGAATTTCCCGCAATTTTATAACTGCCCATTTTGGTGGTTTTTGAATTAACTCCGTTCAAATTCGTGGTCAAAATTTGGGTAAAAGCCGTGTCCGTCCCGAAGGTAATTTCATAAAAACTCAAAGCCGTGATGTCTTCGCCAGAAACTTTGACCTGCTCAGAAACCCAAGTTCCGGGCAAAATCGAACCGAGTTCAGCATCTTTTTTGCAAGATGAAAAAAAAGCAAAAAATAGAATCAGGAAAGTGAAATTTTTCATTTGTTCAAAAAATTAAATTGAGTCAACGATGATTTGTAGAACCCCAAGTAAAAGTGGTAATTCGTTTAAAACATAAACATCAGTGTCGCGGACGACGATTTCATTTTCCATTTTCAGAAACAACCATTCTCTCCCGACGGTCACGCAGCCAAAAATTTTTGAAACTTCCTTTCCTTCATTTTGATTGAAAATTCTCGCGGCGAACATTTCTGCAACACATTGAGGGATACCTTTTTCAAGATTGTCATTTTTTGCTTCAACCACACAAAAAACTGGCTGTCGGACAAAAGGTGTTCTTGGGACATTTGAAAATAAAAAATCGCAGAATCCATGCAGCCCACGCAGTTTATCAACATTCAAATTGTGGCCCGAAAAAAATGAAATTTTTTCTACGTTCCGCCGTGCAATTTCAAACAAAACTGGTGCAATGATGAACTCAGATTTTGCTTTTTCGGTAATCAATGCCTGCTTCGTATTGATTTCGAGAATGGCTTTCAATAATTCCGTTGGTTCGAGCGGCGGCACATCGTTGAAAATTTTTTCCAGCCGAACTTCCAAACCCAAATCTTTCAAATCTGAATATTGGTATGCAGAATATGACTTTGGCATTTTTTTTATTTTTTTTAAAATGAAAAATAAGGTTCAAACCACTTCCCCAAACAAATCAAACGCCTCGACTTCATTGATTTTCACGTTCGCAAAATCGCCCAACCGAACGTAATTATTTTTCACCGGCACTAAAACTTCGTTGTCCACATCCGGCGAGTCAAATTCGGTGCGACCGATGTAAAATTGCCCTTCTTTTCGGTCGAACAAAGTTTTGAAGGTTTGGCCGATTTTCGCTTCATTTTTTGTCAAAGAAATGTCCTGTTGAATTTCCATCAGCCGCCCGGCGCGTTCGGCTTTGATTTCGGCGGGCACATCGTCCTCAAAATCGTAGGCTCGCGTACTTTCTTCGTGCGAATATTGAAAAACACCGAGCCGCTCGAACTGCATTTTTTCCACAAAATCGCAGAGTTCGTCAAAATCAGCGTCCGTTTCGCCGGGGTGACCGACCAAAAAAGTGGTTCGCAGCGCGATGCCCGGAATTTTTTCACGAATTTTTTGAATCAAATCTTCGGTTTCGCTGCGCGTGATTTGGCGGCGCATTTTTTCCAAAACACTGTCCGAAACGTGCTGCAACGGCATGTCCAAATAATTGCAAATTTTGGGCTGCGCGGCCATCGCGTCAATGATTTCCAGCGGAAATTTGGATGGATAAGCATAATGCAATCGAATCCATTCGATGCCTTCGACCGCTGAAAGAGCGTCCAAAAGGCGCGGCAATTCCCTGTTTTTGTACAAATCGAGGCCGTAATAAGTCAGTTCTTGGGCAATCAACATTAATTCTTTCACCCCGCGCCGCGCGAGATTTTTGGCCTCCAAAACCAGTTCCTCGATTGGTCGGCTGACGTGTTTTCCCCGCATCAACGGAATCGCGCAAAACGAGCAAGTCCGATTGCAGCCCTCCGAAATTTTCAAATAAGCGTAGTGGGGCAGGGTAGTGATTTGCCGCTCGCCGAGCAGTTCGATTTTGTAATCGGCGTTCATTTTTGCGAGCAGCGCGGGCAGTTCGAGCGTCCCAAACCAAGCATCAACTTCCGGGATTTCGAGTGCCAAATCGTCGCGATAACGCTGCGACAAACATCCGGTAACGTACAATTTTTCAATATCTCCCGCTTGCTTCGCTTTTGAATACCTAATAATAGTATCAATACTTTCTTGTTTTGCCAAATCAATGAAACCACAAGTGTTCACGATAATCACGTTGGCATTGCCTTTTTCGGCTTCGTGGGTCACGTCAAAATCGTTGCCCCGGAGTTGGGTCAACAGGTTTTCGCTGTCCACCAAATTTTTGGAACAGCCGAGGGTGACGATATTTACTTTTTCTTTGCGTAAACTTTTAGTCTTCAATTTTTGAAAAATTAGGCCGCAAATATCTTTCAATTTCCGGCAACATTTTTGAATTGGGCTACATTTGACCCGAATTTCGGCAATTCAGAAAAAGCATTTTTAAAAAAAAAGTCTTTTTTTCAAGAATGATACTGGACGAAAAACCGCCCACTGCAAAAAAAAATGACTCAACACGAATACATAAATCACCTCGAAGTTCAAATCCGAGACTTGCTCGAAATGGCTCGCGCAGAGTTTTCGCCGCTCGATTCATCGTTTTTTCACCGCCGAACCGCGCCCGAAAAATGGTCGGCGCAGGAATGTTTCGCACATTTGAACAGCCAGATGGAAAAGTATTTTCCAAAAATTGAACGGGCAATTCATTTGGGAAAAGCAAGGCAATGGCAACCAACGGAAACGGTCGAACACTCGTGGCCGGGCAATTCGATGCTCCGCCGAGTGACTTTGACCGAGCCGATTCGCATCAAAAAAGCAAAGAAAAAGTACAATTATTTAGGCCGGACAGGTCGCCGCGACGAGTACAAATCGTTTTTGATAAACCTCGAAATTTTGCTCCGGCTGCTCCGCCAATCTCGTGCGATTGACATCAATCGGCCACGAATCCCAGCGGAAGGTTGGCTGTTTTTCAAGTTTAGAATGGGTGAATTGTTCGAGATTTTTGTCCGCCACGCCGAGCGGCACATCGTTCAGGCGAAATCGGCGATTCAGTAATGGTTACTGGAAATTAGTTATTAGTTATTGGTTATTTGTCAGTCAAACCATTGATTTTCAGGAATTTAGGCCAACAAATAACAAATAACAAATTTCCAGTAAACTACTTGAAAGGGGTAAATTTTCTCAGTGAGTTGAGGAATTTACCCCTTTTCATTTCATTTTTTTGTCCTTTTTAAATTCTTCCACTTACTTTTGTGGCATTCCCGCTGTTCAAAGTAGTAGTCTCTCCTTTTAAAATAAGTTCGACGGCATTTCAGTTAATTGGAATGTGAATTGGCTTTTGGCTGTTGTTTTTTTGTTTGAAAATTAGTACAAACGTAACAACTGTCAACGTCTCCCGTCCAACATCCAAGTATTATTTCTAACTTATTAAACCAGTCTATCATGGCCAAACTGAGCCGTTTTGGGTTTTCTATCCTTGCATTTTTGTTTGCAATCAGTCCCGTTTTTTCACAATTTGATGTGGAAGATGACCTTCGTCGGGCAGACAAACAATTTGATCTTTATGCCTACAATTTAGCCCTCCAATCCTATCAATCTGCTTTTGAAAAAGCACCTAACAATTCTCACGCTATGACTCGGATGGCGGATTGTTTGTTTCAACTGAACCGCCCGGCAGATGCCTTAACATGGTACGACCGCGCCACGAACACCGATGACAGCAAACCAGACGTGCTTTTAAATTACGGAAAAGCATTGATGGCGACTGGAAATTACCCGGCAGCCAAAAAATGGTTCCTGTTTTATGCTCAGCATAATCAAAAAGTAGGGCAACATTTTTCAGAAATGTGCGAATATGCACTTGAAAATCTCGGAAAAGAGGCACTTTACACCGCCACCGACGAGCCGATGAACTCGACGGCAAGCGATTTTGGCGCGGCATTTTTGAATGGAAAAGTGGTTTTCAATTCCGCCCGCACCGATTTGGCGAAGCGTTCGAAAGGTGGCACGACGAACGATTGGGCAGGCACGGCCTACAATCAATTGTTGTTGACGCAGGCAGATCCGAAAGGTTTTTTGCAAAAACCGGCCTTTTTAAAAGGCGATTTGGCCAATAATTTTAACGAAGGCCCGGTCAGTTTTTCGCCCGACGGTCGGCGCGTGGCTTTTTGCAAAAACAATTTTGTGGACGGCACGCGGCAAATTGCCAACTCCGGTTTGAACATGAATTTGTTCATCGCCGATGTCCAATCGAATGGCGAATGGTCAAACCAAAAAGCATTTTCCTATAATTCGAGCGAGTATTCAAATGGCTATCCGTGCTGGACAGCAGACGGAAAAACGCTGTTTTTCGCATCAAATCAGCCCGGCGGCGAAGGTGGCTGGGATTTGTATTTTTCAAATTGGACGGGAAAAAGTTGGTCGAAACCCCAAAATTTAGGCGACAAAATCAACACGGCAGGCAATGAAATCACCCCGTTTTTGGCCGGGAACAATTTGTTTTTTTCCTCGGATTGGCAACTTGGTTTTGGCGGGATGGACGTTTTCCGCGCAGAATTGGTCGAAGGTTCGTGGGAAAAAATCTTTCACCTCGGCCCCGGCATCAACTCGCCCCGCGATGATTACGGTTTTATTTTTGACAGCGAAGACAATGTTGGATACCTCACTTCCAACCGTTCGGGCGGCAAAGGCAACGAGGATATTTGGAAAATAACGAAGCGAACGGATGATTTTGAAATCGTGGTTTTGGATGGTTCCAAAAAGCCGATCGAAGGTGCCACGATAGATTTTGCGGAATGCGGCGGCAAGGATTTTTTGACAAATGCGGCCGGAAAGTATTCATTTTCAGTGAGTTACGGCAAAGCGGACTGCGGGGCAACGGTGAAAAAAGCAGGTTTCCGTCCCGGCGAAATTGATATAAAATCGGACGGTTCGAAATTGATAACATTGATTTTGGAGCCCGATGGTTTTGGAAAATTCATCGGCCAAGTTTTGGATTACCAAACCAAAACACCGCTCACCGATGTCGAAGTTCGCGCCCTGCCGATGCCAAAAGGTGCTGTTGTCGAAGCCACGACCGGGAAAGATGGCAGTTATAATTTGAATCTCGAAGCCAAAAAAACCTACAAAATTTCTTTTTCAAAAGAGGGTTTTGCCGATTCGATGATTTCGTTGGAAACCGGAAATGTGAAAGCGACCAACGATGTTTCGGCGATTTATTTGCAAAACCAGATTTCAAATATGACTGCCGGGACCGAAAAATCACCCGCTCCGTTAGAATTTAGCACGAAATCAGAACCGACGAAAAAAGAACCAGTCGTTGAAAAAGAGAAAACTGCGGCCACCGAAAAATTGAAAACCGAACCCGCAAAAACGGTTGAAAAACCCGCTGAAAAGACGGCCAAAAAAGCAGCCGACAATCCAGTGATGTCCGAATTGAAAACCGCCCCGTCAAAAACGGTAAATGGATTTGCAGTTCAAATTGCCTCATTTCCGGGCAATGTTTCAGCCGAAAAACTTTCGCGGTACGACAAAATGCGGCCTTTCGGAAATATTTACACCCGCAGCGGCGGCAAAGCGAGCAAGGTTCGGGTCGGTGTTTTTTCGACAAGAGAAGAAGCGTTGGCCGTTCAGAAAAAAGCCGTTTCGCTAAATTTTAAAGGAGCTTTTGTGATGGCTGAAAAAAATATTGAGCAAAGCCTCGTTTTCAGTGCTCCAAAAACGGAGGCGAAAACTGAAACAAAACCAGTTCCTGCCAGTATTTCGACGGTCACTCCGGCAGCCAAACCTGCGCAAGCCGAGGCAAATTTGCCCAAAAAACCAGTGCGTTTTGCCATCCAATTGGCATCGCTTGCCAACGACCAAACCGTAAATCTGGCGACGTACATGAAAATTACCGACCTCGGAAATGTCTACACCCGTTCGGAAAACGACATGACGAAAATCAGATTGGGTGTTTGGGAAAATGCCGACGATGCTAAAAAGTCTCAGGAAGCGGTTGCAAAACGCGGTTTTAAAGATGCCGTTGTCGTGATTGAAACGTCCACGGCGTCCACTGAGAAGTTTTTGGTAAAAACTCAGCCAGCAAAAACGACTGCCGTAACTTCACCAAAAGGCATCACAAAACCTGTTGAAAGTTCGACAAAATTGGCACCGCCTGTTTCAAATTATAAAGTTCGCGTGGCCACTTTTATTGGAAAAGAAGATTTTGATGATGCATCTGTGAATGGTGTGAAAGGCAGCATCGAACGTAAAAAAGAGGGCAAGAAAACCATCATTTTGCTTTCAGGTTATTCGGATTTTGCTTCAGCAACGCAGGCGAAAAATTTGGTACAAACCGTCGGATACCGCGATGCTTTTGTGGTAATTGATGAAAAAGGAAAATTAAAAAAAGCAACTGAATAAATTTATTTCGACCCACACACCGCGGAACTATTTCCACGCAGCCAAAAAAAATCCCTGCTTCCGAATCTTTCGGAGCAGGGATTTTTTTTGGCTGCCTTCGTTGATGGGGTCGAAATAAATTTCGACCTCCAATTATTTTATCTCAAAAAACTCCATCCCCGACCGCTCCGGCGAAGTCACCGCAGCCTCGTCATTTTCCCCAATCAAATAGTATTGTTTGATTTTTGCCGCCGGAATTCGTACTGAAAAAATGCCATCGGCTGCCGCTGCATCGCCATTTTGACCATCGTCGTGCATCGAAATTCGGGAAAAAGCAAACGGTTTTCCAACTCGAAAACAAAGGTGTGCAGATTTTGCACCTTCCATTTTTGCAGTGACCAAACAATCCTCACCGGTAATAACTGCCTGTTTTTCAATGACTTTTGGTGCAACTTTTAACAAAAGCGGATGTCGGGCAAGCCATTTGGCACGGGCATCCATCAACTGCCGGATGCCAATGATTTTGTCTGGGCCGGACGCCATCGTTTTGTCCAATGCATTTGCAAAATCGGCATCGGTGTAAAGTTTCATCGTGTCGCGGCGGACGGTGGATTCAACTTGTCGGGTCAAATTTTCAGCGTGTTTGAACAGTTCGCCGTTGGTTAGAAACTCATTAAAAATCGTTTTGTAATGCGACAGATATACTTTTCGGTACAGCGGATTTTTCAACAAATTTGAAATGAGTGGGCGTTTTTTGTTGTCCAATTCGGCGAGCGGCGAATACAAAATCAACTGTTCGTCGGTCATTTGCTCAAAACTCATGTCGCGCCGCCAGCCACCAAAAGACATATTGAAATCCCACATAATCGGGTGGCAAACGCCCGTCGTGTCTGCCCACAAATAGTAATTGTGCGAAAGCGAACCCGTGTAACTGTCCAAATTGACCATGATATTGTTCAAGGCGTGCATCCACAAAGTCTGGTCAACATCCAAAACGGACTCTATTTTATCCGGTGTTTTATTCAAAACCTTTATCAAATTCAATAAAGGTGTCCATCCTTTTGGGTCATCCACTTCGTAAAAAGCGGCATAACAGCCCGGCGAATCATTCAAATAAGACAAATTGGCATTTTCACCTTTTGGGCAGCCGGTTTGGCTGCGCACTTTTTTCCAATTATCCGGGTCGCATTTTATGATGTCTCCATTGACCACGCCAAAATGTTTTCGAAGAAAAACAGTGTCCACACTCTCCGTATTGATGTACAAACCGAAGTATTTTTCATTGATATAAAGGTTTGAAAAATTGCATTCTGGCGCAGGCATATACTTTCTAACCACTTCGTACATCAACGGGTCGCGGATAAAACTGGGGTCTAAAAAAGCATTGGACAAGCGAACGGTTGTATAATTTCCAGTAATTTTTTGGCCTTTCTTATACCAGTTCAATTTGATGTTAAAAGGCAGTTTTTTATAAGTCTCTTTACGACTTCTAAAATAAGAACTGTTGCCTTTATATCGCACACCAACGCTATCGAAATATTGGCCGTCAACGTGTGCAACACCCAAAAGCCGTGCGTCCGGGTTATTTTTTTTAATAGAATCTAATTTGAAATCCCAGTTTTTGTATGGAAGTTCTATCCGAACTTCTCTTATCCCTGTATTTGAATAGAAATTTTGGCTAAAAACAAAATAAGGAATCAATAAAAACAGGAAATAGAATGGTATAACTTTCATTGAATTTTTATTACTTTTTGTATAAATTCTGGTTAAATACTAATCTCTAAACTCTAATCTTTAATCACTTATTCAAGTCGCTTAATTTAACTTTATAAGGCTTAGTCGTATAATTACTTGGGCTAAATGAAATAGAACCAGCAGTTTCTGCAACGATATAATAATCCAAAACATCGTTTTCAGATTTACCATCAATTGCTGCGGAAAACATTTTCGCGCCCGTTGGCAAATCGCCGCCGGCATCTTCATTCATCGGAAGCATTTGGTACGATTGATTTTGGTCAAACCGATAATAAATGGAAAGCCGTTTTGGAAAACGATTGGCTTGTGCTGTGATATTAAATGTATTGACCTTTTGCGCCTCAAATTTGCCGCGACCAGCGACCAACACATTCGTAATTTCAGCGGGCAAAGCCGTCAAATCTGGATGATTTTTGAGAAATTTCGAGCGTTTTTCCATCAATTCGACGATGCCCGGGATTTTGCTGCGCTTGCCGATGGTCGTTTTCAAACTCGTCTGAAATTCGTCGAGCGAGTACTGTTTTGTCTGGTCATTTGAATACGGGACGATTATCAAACCTTGCAATTCCGCCGCCCGTTTTTCGTACCAACCGTTGTCAAAATTCTCGGCCATAATTTGCCGCAAATGGCTGAGATAGATTTTTTTGTACGTCGGGTCTTTCAATATCTGGCTGACCAGCGGCTTCAAAACATTGTCAGCATGCAACATCGGGTCGAGCCGCTGCAAATCTTTTAACTCCAAATCATTGCCCGCACCGATACTTTTAAAACTGCCAAAAGCCAAATTCAAATCCCACGAAATCGGCTGAAACCTGCCCCGACTGTCTTTGTACAAATAATAATTTTGGCTGTAATTTCCCAAATAACTGTTCAAATTGACCATCGAATTGTTCAAAGCCAAAAACCAAAGTGTCGCATCGACATCCAAAACCGACTCCAAATTTTTCGGGTCTTTGTTCAAAATTCGTGTCATTTCCTGCAAATCTGACCATTTCGCGTCCGCATCGCCCTCAAAATTGTAGCGGTAGCATTCCAAATTTTGTTCATATTCCAAAGCCCCGAAAATCTTCGCCCGACAACCTTTCGGCGATTCACTTTGATATTCGACGCCTGCTTTGAAAAATGCATTTTCGGACGCGCCAATATGCTTTTTGCAAAAATCCGCGTCCACCGATTCCACATTTACGTACACCCCCAAATATTCATCGTTGACATATAAAGTCGTGTAACTCGCCTGCGGTGCGGCCACATATTTGCCCGCGATTTCATAAAAAAGCATCTCGCGCACCATGCTTGGGTCGCGGAGCGCGGACGACAATTTCAAATTCGAAAAACCTTGATGATTGACCGCTGAGTCGCCCGCGTTCAATTTTATCTGAAACGGGTTGCGTTTCACACCCATTTGGTAAGAATTGTTGCCGCGGTACCGGATTCCCACGTTTTCGTAGGTTGCGCCGTCCACTTTTGCAGTGCCGGAAAGCATGCCGTCACCGTAAAGTCGCATCGAATCGAGCGCGTCGCCCCAATTTTTTGTGGAAATGGTCAGCCGGATTTCGCCGACCGTTTTTGGGTCAAAAAGGGGCCGACCGGGCTGCGCGATTTGGCAAAAGATGCTCGTCGGCAGCAGGGAAATCAGGAAAAAATAGAATTTGTACATTGATTAATTTTCGATTGAAAAATGAAGGTGTAAAAGTATAAAAACGATGGGTGGCAAATGCAAACCCCACGTTTACGAAACTTAAAAAGTTTCGTAAACGTGGGGCTCGGCATTTCACAAAATGACCTCAAAAATTTCGTCGGGCTGCGGAAATCTGCGGGTCATTGCTTGCAATTTGGCTTGGTTCATGGATTTGAAATTTTCCAAAACGGCCTCCAAAAATGGTTCGTCCATCCAGTTTTTGATGGATTCGACGGAGGCGAGGCGTTCGTCTTGACCCAATTTGAAAGTCAATTCGGAGCCTTCGTTTTCAAATTTCAGGCTCGTCCGACCGTCGTTTTTGAAGACGGAAATTTTTAAAAACGGGTGTTCGATGTTGCCGATGATTCGCATTTGATAAATAAAATTTACGCAGATTTCATTTAAAGAGTTTGGAATTCGACTTTTGCCAAGCCTTCCAAACGAACCGCAAAGTTTAAAAATTGAAACAATATGAAACAGAAAGAACTGCTCGATTTCATGAAAACGCCAAAAGGAATTTTGGTTTTGTTTGCTGCGACGTTTTTGGTGTCGGCGGTGCTGGCCGTTTTTGTGGCTTTTAAACGACCTTTTTTTGAAAAATATATTCACGAAAAATATCCACCGACGACTGAATTGGCGGCCAAAATTTTGCGGGAATCGAAGGGCAAAACTGCGCTGCCCGAAAATTTGACCGCCGTCCAGCACGAAGCATTTTACGAAGCTTGGATGTCCGCGCCCGATACTTTGGGGGCCGATTTGCCGCGAAAAATGCTGTTCGCCGCGCCGGAAATTTATTTGGATAGAGCAAAAAGGACTTTGGTCGCGGGGGATTTTTCGCAGCGGGAAAAGGCACGGGAGTTTTTGAAAAGGTCGGGGAATCTGGCAGCAGCGGCGGTTTTGGAAATTGAAAAAAACGAACAGAAAATCGAGTAAAATAGCCCCAATTCAAAAAGTAGAAAAGCAAAAGAAAAATTGAAAATGGTTCTAAAATGATTGCCAAAAGGTGCGTAGCACCGAGATATTTGAAACAAAATATTCCGGTGCTACGCACCTTTTGGTTATTTTTCCATTCGTTTTCTACAAATATCTCGGTGCTACGCACCTTTTGAGTCAGCAACTTGCAATCAATTTTGAACCTTGAAAATAATACCTTCGCCTCTCAATTTTTGGGCTTGTCCACTTCATTCCTGATTCCTCATCCCTCATTCCTTAAAAATATGTCTTGGAAAAAATCAACTTTTTGGTTCTTCTTTCAATCAGTAAAATACGCGGGCAGTCTCGCTGATTTTCAAAAAATGTGGACGTTCAAAAACGAGTGGTTCGCTTCTTTTAAACACGGCAGAAATTCGGTAGCCGACGGGCAGGCGTGGCTCAATTTCCCGGCACTTGAATATTTGAAAAACTACCTGAGCGGCGACCATCGGGTTTTTGAATATGGCGGCGGCGGCTCGACTTTGTTTTTTGGAAATCGGGTAAAATTTGTTGCCACCGTCGAAAACGACCGCGATTGGTTTGCCATTTTGTCCGAAAAAATGAAAGCGAAAACCGACCAAAATTGGCAGGGATTTTTTCAGGAAGGCGAGCCGACCACGCCAAATCCAAAACGCAGCCCGGCAAATCCCGATGATTTTATGTCAAACGCGCCGGGGCATGCCGATTTGAGTTACGAAAAATATGTGAAAACCATCCACCAATTTCCGGAGTCGTTTTTTGATGTGGTTTTGGTGGACGGGCGGGCGCGGCCTTCGTGCATTTTTGAGTCGTTTTCGCATTTGAAACGGGGCGGTTTGTTGGTTGTGGATAATATGGAAAGGGATTATTACCACACGGCTGCGCGAGAATTATTTGCCCAAAAATTCACAACAGAATTGGCTGGCTGCAAACCGATTCCCTACAGCCAAGATTTTGTAAACACGATGATTTTGAAAAAATTGTAAGACTTTAAATTGAAAAATCAATTTTTTAAACTATTAAAATCTCTAAATTTGAAATCAATTAAATTGTTTTTACTGAAAATTTTAGAACTTTTTCGATACAAAAAATCCTATTCCCAAGACGGCGAGGACGTGGCTTTGCTTGCTTTTTTTGAAAACAAAAAAGGCTACCGAGGTTTTTTTGTGGATGTAGGGGCGCACCATCCAACCCGGTTTTCGAACACGATGCTTTTTTATAAAAAGGGTTGGCGTGGCATCAATATTGACCCGACGCCGGGAAGCATGCGGCTTTTTAATTTTTTCCGCAGCCGCGATAAAAACCTTGAAATTGGCATTAGTTCGACGAGTGGGAACATGAAATTTCACTGTTTCAACGAGCCTGCATTGAATACATTTGACGAACAAGTGGCACAAGAAAGGAACACGGGAAATCCATACTTTGTTATAAAAACTGTTGATGTCCCGTTGTTTCCGTTGTCCGAAATTTTAACGGAAAATGTCCCGGCGGGTCAAAAAATAGACTTTATTTCAATTGATGTGGAAGGGTTGGATTTGATGGTTTTGAAATCCAACGATTGGAAAAATTACGCCCCAGATTTTGTTTTGGTAGAAGATGTCAAGTTTTCGATTCAGCATCCGACAAACTCGGAGATTTATAATTTCCTTGTTGAAAATGGTTATAAAATTGTCGTTGTTTTGAAACGCACCTTGATTTTTCAACGAAATTAACCCATTCAACATGGAAAAGAATTCCTCAAAACGGCCTGCTCTATTTTGCCTTTTTATCTTTTTTTCCACCTTTTTATTTTCCCAAAAAGACACGGAGTTTTGGTTTGTCGCGCCCGAAATTTCGTACAATGTTCCCGGAAATTATTACGACCATCCGACTCAATTTGTAATTGGTGTTTATGAAAAACCTGCAATCGTTACGCTTTCTCAACCTGCAAATCCATCATTTTCCCCAAAAATATTGAATTTACAAGCCAATTCGAGCGGGACCTTTGTTATCAATACCAACGAAATTGACTTTTTTGAAAACGACCCGCCGAATCAGGTTTTGAACAAGGGCGTTTTGATTCAATCCACCGCGCCGATTTCGGTTTATTATGAATTGGTGCCGACCTGCGGCTGCAATCCCGAATTTTTCGTTTTGAAAGGCAAAAATGCTTTGGGGACTAAATTTTTCGCGCCATTTCAAAACTTGATGCAAAATGGTTCGAATTACACGCCTTTTCCAAAAAGTGCTTTTGATATTGTTGCAACAGAAAATAATACAGCAATTACTATCACTCCAACCAAAAATATTGTTGGACACGCCGCCGGGATTCCTTTCAACATAAATTTGAACAAAGGCCAAACGTATTCGGCCACCGCAACCAGCCAAATGGCCGCTGAACACCCGTCCGGCAGCAAAATTGTATCAAATAAACCCATCGCAATTACGGTAAAAGATGATTTATTGGAAGGCGACCCGCTTTTTGGCGGCACTTGCCGGGATGCTGTCGGCGACCAATTGATTCCGGTTGCAGGTTGTGGGACAAAGTATATTTTAAGAAAAGGAACATTAAACGGGACAGAAAAAGCATTTATAATAGGTACAGAAAACAATACCACACTCAGTTATGATGGTTTGTGGTGGAGCATTATCAATGAAGGTGAAACAGTAGTTTGGGATATAAATTCGGTTCATTTTTTAGAAGCAACTGCGCCCGTTGTTGTGTGGCAAATTTCTGGTTTTGGTTGCGAAGTTGGCGGTGCGGTTATTCCAACGATTGATTGTTCCGGTTCAAATTCTATTCGTTTTGTGCGTTCAACTGACGAGCCTTATTTTTTAATGTTGATTACAGAAACTGTTAACCAAAACAGTTTTTTATTGAATGGAAGTGCTGCCCCGTTTTTGGGAAATGGTTCATTTTCAGTGGTTCCGGGAACGAACGGGGAGTGGGTCGCAGGGCTTTTCGATATGTCAAATTCCGGAATTTTGACTTTTGAATCCACCGAAATTTCTAATTCAACAGGGCTTTTTCACATGGGAGTTATCAACGGAAGAGAGTCCGCGACGGGTTGCCGTTTTGGTTTTTTCTCAGATTTTGGTAAATATATTCGACGAGAATTGAGCACAGAATTTTGCCAAGGAGATACAATTCAAGTTAAAAATCTATCCATTTCAACGGAAGGGATTTTTTATGATACAATTTCGGGAATCCTAAAATGCGATAGTATTTTTAAAATTGAAGCCAAGTTTAGAAACTTATTCCAAACAAATAATCAAATCGAAACCTGTCCCGGCATCCCATTCATTTACAAAAACATCCCCCATTTTCCACCCGCAACCATCCTCGACACTTTGATTTCGACAACAAATTGCGATACAATTTTAACGCTCGAAATCATTGCTTCCCCACTGATTTTCAAAAATGAAAGCCATGAAATTTGCCCAAATTCGCTGTTCAATTATTTGGGAAATAATTACACCGCGCCAGCCACAATTATTGACACTATTTTTTCAACAACGGCTTGCGATACTTTATTGACAATAGAATTAACAACGATAGAATTTCCTATGATTGATAGAGAAATTTCACTTTGTCCCGGCGAAACGGTGGTTATTTCCAATAAAATTTATGACCAACCAGGAATTGTAATGGATACAATTTCAGCAAAAATTGGCTGCGATACAATTCGCACAAATACAATCATTCAAAAACCATCGCCAGAAGACTTTCCGATACGCGATACTGTTGTTTGTGCGGGCGATAAAATCATTCTGACCAGCATTTATCCAAACACAACTTGGAACAATTCGACGGGCAGCCAGACTTTTGAAGCCACTGAACCGGGCATTATTTTGATAAATATGGTCAATGAATTTGGCTGTTCGCGCACCGATTCCGTCAATATTCGGGCGTGCTGCGGCGAGGATGGGATTTTTGTACCCAATGTTTTTTCACCCAACGACGATGGGGTGAATGATTTTTTTAAACCACTTTTGGCGGAAAGATGCACCAGTTTTGAGTTTTCAGTTTTCGACCGCTGGGGCGAATTGATTTTCACCGGAACGGACGCTGGCAATGGTTGGAATGGAAAATTCCGGGAAAAACTCGCCCCGTCGGGCGTTTATATTTGGGTTTTGAATTACAAAACGGGTGTCGGCGGCGACAAAAAAACGGCAAAAGGTGATGTCGCTTTGGTTCGATAAAATCAAAACGGCAAGCCCAATTGCCTTGAATAAATCGATAAAATCGCAGAAATCCATCCAAAAAGTGTAATCCCAACCCCGATTACAGTCCACATAAAATAGTCGCGCTGGTTTCGGAATGCCTCGGTGAGTTGGTAGCCGTCGTTGTTTTCGAGTGCGGATTTTATTTTTACAGAGAATTGATAATTGAACCACTGCGCGACTAAAATTGCCGCGACGCCCACCAATCCAACAATTGAAGATGCTTTTCCAGTCAATTCAGAAAGTGGGAGACTGAACGAATCGCCAAAATTTGGGCCGATAAAATAATCATTGACCACTCCCAGCAGATTTGATGCGACCGCTGCGACCGCCAAAAGATTTGCCCACTTGCTCATTTTTAACAACTTTTCAGTCAAAAATTCCGAAACGTGGAGGCGCGGCGGCGCGGCGATTTCTTCCTCAAAATCATTTTCAACCGCTTCGGTTTCGTCGTTTTGAACTGCTGGCAAATCGTTGGTGCCAGCATCAGGCATCTGCCGATTTTCTTCGTTTTTATTTTCCATAAAAAATTGATTTAGAATGATTTAGGATCTTAAAATCCGCCACGGCCACTAAAAGCCGTTGCGACCGAAATAAAAATCAGGATAAAACTGAGCCAGTAAATGATCCCCATAAATTGGAAAAACCAGAGCAAATTGGAGTAAGCATTTTCCAAAGAATTCTGATTGTTTTGGTCGGCGGCTTTTCGGATGCCGCGCGAGTATTTGTCCAACGAAATCCTGACTTTGTAAGCCACCCCGATCAAAAAAGCAAAAATCAAAATCACGCCAAAACTTTCGGCGATGCCAACTGAATTGCCTTTAATGATGGTCAGGGTCACTACAAAACCAATCGCCAATCCAGACACGACTACCATCGCCAAAGTGCTCAAAATCATTGTCCACCGAGCCGTTTCACGCCAATATCCGCGCATTTCTTCGGTGATTCGGATGCCTTGGCTCACGCCATCTTCGAAGGCAAAATCAGAATCGAGTGGCTGGAAGTTGTTGTTCATCTTTGAAAATTTTTTTTGAAACAGAAAAATTCTGTCGACAAGGTATGGCATTCAGATAAAATGCAAAACCTTTGACCTAGATGATCAGTTGATCATCATTTACAATTAAACATTCATCAGAAAAGAAAATGCCTTTTTTAGATTTTGACAATCACCCAATTTCATGGCCTGACCACGAAGACGTGGCAATGAAACTTTACGAACGTTTTGGCGATGATTTTAACGAAGGGAATATTTACCGAATCCGATTCACACAATTGATTGAATGGATTTTGGAAATCGAGAATTTCACTGGTCGCCGCGAGGATTGCAACGAAGCTCACCTCGAACAAATTCAGGCAAAATGGGTGTACGAATGGCGGGCGGCAAACCGATAATTGAAATATTGGAAAATTAGGTAAATGGTTATTGGGAAATTAGAAATGTCGAATAACCAATTTGCCAATAACCATTTTCGAAAATCAATTATCATTGATTTTTCCATTCAAAACCCGCAGGATCCGCGCCGGAAAATTTTGGATAATCCGGTAATCGTGCGTCGCGCAAATCACTGCCGCGCCGTTTTCCTTCGCCAATTTTCGCAGCAAAACGAGGATATCGTCGCTCGTTTCCGGGTCGAGGTTCCCGGTTGGTTCGTCGGCGATGATCAGTTTTGGGTGATTCAAAAGTGCGCGGGCGATGACCACTCGTTGCTGCTCGCCGCCCGAAAGTTCGTGGGGTCGGGCGAGCCTTTTTCCTGCCAAATCAACGGCTTTCAGACATTCCGAAACCCGTTTTTCAATTTCCGAAACATCCGTCCAGCCCGTGGCTTCGAGGACAAATTTCAAATTTTCAAAAACATCGCGATCGGCCAGCAAATTGAAATCTTGAAAAATGATGCCCAGATTTCGCCGAAGTAAATGCAAATTTTTCCGGTGCATCGTCCGCAAATCGAACCCCGCCACCTCGCCAAAACCATTGCCGAGCGGCAGTGCACCGTACAAAGTTTTCAGCAAAGTCGTTTTGCCACTGCCTGTTTTTCCGATCAAATAGGCAAATTCGCCCTCGCCGAGTTCGAGGTTGATTTTTTCTAAAATATGTCTGCCGTCCTGTTGGAAAATGTCGGCGTTGGTCAGTCGGACAATCATTTTTTGAGTTTAAAAGTTGAAAAGAGGAGAAAGTTGAAAGGTTTACGGCAAAAAACAAAAACAGTTCGAGGCAAACATCCCTCATTCCTCGTCCCTCATCCCTCCAAAAAGCACGTTTTCCATCGAAAAAACGCCCCGTTTTCCAACCAACCACCGCGCCGCGAGCAACGCCCCAGACGCAAAACCTTTCCGGTTTTTGGCCACATGGCAGATCGTAATTTCATCGATTTCACTCGTCCAGAGGATTTCATGCGTGCCCGGAACGCCATCTTTTCGCACAGCTTCGATGCTGATTTCGTTTTCGGAAGGCATTTCTGGGTGCAATTTCCAGCCGTTTTTATTTCTGATTTCCTGAAAAATGCCTTCCGCCAGCGAAACCGCTGTGCCGCTCGGCGCGTCCAATTTTTGGAGATGGTGGATTTCGGTCATCGAAATTCCGTACTCCGGGCGGGTCGACATCAGTTTAGCCAAATATTTGTTTAAAATAAAAAACAGGTTCACGCCGACCGAAAAATTGGATGCCCAAATCATCGCGCCGCCGTTTTCGAGGCAAAATTTTTGAGCCGTCGGCAAATCTTTTTGCCAGCCCGTAGTGCCTGAAACCACTGGAATTTTGGCTTCGAGACAACGCATCACATTTTCAAAACCAGATTCCGGGCGCGTAAATTCAATGACCACCTCGGCTTGCCGGAGCAAATCGCGGGTCAATTCGTGGGCATTTTTGGAAGTGATTTTCCAGACGATTTCGTCGCCGTTTTCGATGGCCAGCGATTCGATGGTCTTGCCCATTTTTCCAAAACCGAGGAGTCCAATTTTCATAAAAGTTCATCGTTTATAGTTCATCGTTCATAGTTAATCAAAGTTCTTCGTCAAAAAATACTTTGTAAAATTTCCGCCCCTTGTCATCGTCGAACCCTTTTTCAATCAAATCCCGCCGCCCGTGGACATAAATATGGAAGTTTTTGTCCAATTTGATGACCGTTTTGAACACCTTGTTTTCCTTCCGAACGGCCTGCGCGCTGATGTCAAATTGGTCGTCGAGCGGCACCGCGTTGTTTTTTGAATACTCGTCCCGAAAATTTTTGAACGCTTCCTGCTGCTCGACTTCTGGGAAAATTTTTTCGGTAAAATCGTCCACCTGAAATTCCTCGTTGTCCTTAAAATAATTGGACGATTTGTAAAGCATCTCGGCTTGGTCGCCGCGGTCGAGGCCAAATTTTCGCGGTGCCTGCTGCGTAATAAATTCACTCGCCACCGACATATAATGTCTGGTGTTGAAAAAATTATCCTCGATCGGGCGGATTTGCAGAAAATCGTCTTTCCAAAACGACAATTCACCTTTTTTCGAGACCGTGTCCACCGCGCAAACCCGGTAGCCTTCGTGCTCGTCCATGTTAAAAATCAGCGCAGCGGTCTCCAATTTTCCCGTCGCGATGCCCTCCAAAACGTTCAGTGCGAACGACTCTGCCGTTTTTTCAACTTTGAAAAACGAGTCTTTTGAATTGACTTTGAAAATTCCAATCGCCTGCGTCCCCTCGCCGTTGAACAAAATTTCATCAAAAAAAGCGACAAACAATTCGCCTCCGTTTGCTTTTGGAGCCAGCATGGATTCGTAAAGTTGCGCGGTCAATTTTGCGGTCTCCTCCGTCAAATTTTCGGGGTCGGCAAAAATGGCCATGCAACGTTGGTACGCTTGGTTTTGACTGACGTCCTCGGCATGGTGAAAAAAGAAAAACTCCTCCGTTTTTTCGAATGGCCGCAAAAAAGTGGGCAGTAAAATCTCGTGCGCGAAGTCGTGCACCGGCACCAAAGTTTTCGCGGGAATCGACACGCCTTCGTACCGCGATTTATTCCCGACGAAAGTGATGGCTAATTTTTGGATGTTTGTGGCTGAAAAATCAAGCATGAATTGGTGGTTGGTAATTTTTTGTCATTCAGGAGGAATCCGTCCCTGCCCAGTTTCTCAATGATTCCACTGCAAAAACAGGGTTGAGACGGATTCCTCCTGAATGACAAAAAGGCTTAAAAAAATCCGAAAACTCGGTTTACAATCAAATTTAAGGCAAAAGTAAACCACCATTTTCAAACAAAAGATTTTGTTTTAAAATTGAAAATCGCAATCAACACCAGGTTTTTGCTGCCCGAAAAATTGGAAGGTCTGGGCTGGTACACCCACGAAATCGTACGGCGGCTCGTCGCGTCGCACCCGGACGACGAGTTCTTTTTTTTGTTCGACCGGCCGTTCGACCCGCAATTTATTTATGGAAAAAATGTCGTGCCGCTCGTCGTTTCGCCGCCCGCGAGGCATCCAATTTTGTGGTATTTGTGGTTCGAAATGGCCGTGCCGCGTGTTTTGAAAAAGATAAAACCGGACGTTTTTTTCTCGCCCGATTCATTTTGCAGCCTGAAAACTGACGTGCCGACGGTGATGACTTTGCACGACATCATCCCAATTCATCACCCGGAGCAGGTGCCTTTTTTTCCACGAATTTTTTACCAAAATTTTTTAAAAAAATATGCCCAACGCGCCGACCGATTGGTGGTGGTTTCAGAATTTGTCAAAAACGATGTGGCCGAAACTTTAAAAATCCCGCTCGAAAAAATCACCGTCGCGCCGAACGGTTGCCGCGAAATTTTCTGCCCGATTCCTGAAAATGAAAAAGCTGCCGTGCGGTCAAAATTTTCTGCAGGCCAGCCTTATTTTTTTTACGCCGGTTCAATTCACCCACGAAAAAACGTGGCGCGGCTGATTTTGGCTTTTGATTTATTTAAAAATCGGTCAAATTCCGCGATGAAATTATTGATTGGCGGACGGTTTTTGCAAGCCACGCCGGACGTGAAATTGGCTTTTGAAAATGCAAAACACCGCGCCGACATCCATTTTTTGGGATATTTAAATGAAAACGACCTTGCAAAATTGACGGCTGCGGCATTTGCCTTGACCTATTTTTCGACCGACGAAGGTTTTGGTTTGCCCGTTTTGGAAGCGATGAATTGCGACGTGCCGGTTTTGACTTCCTCGGTTTCGAGTTTGCCGGAAGTGGCTGGCGATGCTGCGATTTTGGCCGACCCATTTTCCGAAAATGAAATGGCGGACGCGATGTTTTCGGTTTTTGAAAATGAAAATTTAAGGAAAAACTTGATTGAAAAGGGTAGGGCGCAGCGGCAGAAATTCAGTTGGGATTTGGCCGCGGCTCGTGTTTCGGATTTGTTGGATTTGGAGTGCGGAATTTATTCCGCACCAGCGAAATTGGCGGAATAAATTCCGCCATCCCAAAAAAGAAAAAGGCATCGGCGGGGAGCGCGATGCCTTTTTTCGACTTTTCTGAGTTTAGCGACTTGCGGAAGGCTGGCTGTGCACTCGTCCGGCCGGTTGTTGGTAGTATGTTCCACTTGGGCCGGAGACCAACGAACGAAGTTGGTCGAGTGTGTAGTTTGCTTTTGCGAGCGACAAAACCTCGTAGGCTTGGTCGGGTGTTATCGATGGGTACTCACTCAAAAATTCAGGGACGCTGACTCCGATTCTGAGATAATCATAAAATGTCTCGACTCGAACCCGTGTGCCACTGAAAACCGGCGCTCCATCTTGAATTTCGGGGCTAACTGTAATTGAACTGATGTGTGTCATCCGGTGCTGTTTAAAAATTTACAAAGTTGAATCACCGGGAATTATACAAATGGATTAATTGAGCCGCTAAGTTAGCTAACACGTTGATTATCAAAAATTTTTACAAAGAAATTTTACTAAAAAGTAATTTTCGGGTCAGGTAAATTTCTCGCCAAAACGGGTTTTGACCTTGCCGGTCAAGGATTTGATTTCTTGCTCTTTCGATTTTGGCCAAATCAAAAGCACGTCGCCGTCGTCCACGATGATGAAATTTTCGAGGCCGTTCAAAACCACGATTTTTCCCTTCGGCACTCGAATCAGGCAGTTTTCGACGTTTTCCAACAGGATGTTTTCGCCGTGCAAAACGTTCGCCGATTCGTCTTTTGGACATTCTTCAAAAAGGCTTGCCCACGTCCCCAAGTCTGACCAACCAAACTCGGCGGGAATCGTGAACACGTTTTTTGCCTTTTCCAAAATGGCAAAATCCACCGAAATATTGGGCGTGGTCGGGTAGTTTTTGTTGATAAATTTCTGTTCGCCGGGCTGGTTGTAGAATTTTTTGCCTTTTTCCAAAATCGAAAAAATCTCCGGTGCGAGTTTTTGGTAAGCCGACAAAACGGTTTTTGCACGCCAAATGAAAATGCCCGCGTTCCACAAATATTCGCCGCTGTCGACAAATTTTTGGGCGGTTTCGAGGTTCGGTTTTTCGGCAAACCGTTCGACGCGGTGCACGTTTTCGGTCGTTTTTTCACCAAATTGAATGTATCCGTAACCCGTGTCGGGCCGCGAGGGCTGCAATCCGAGGGTGACGAGCGCGTCGTTTTCCGCCGAAAAATCCAATGCCTGCTGGATTTTTTTCCGAAAAATATCTTCTTTCAAAACGATGTGGTCGCTCGGCGCGACGACAAAATTGGCTTCCGGGTCGAGCGCGGCCAATTTGAAAGCCGTCCATGCGATGCACGGGGCGGTGTTGTTTCGGCTCGGTTCGCAGAGGATTTGATTGTCGGAAATTTCTGGGATGTGCTGTTTGACCAATTTTTTGTACGCCGAATTGGTCACGATGAAAATATTTTCCGCCGGACAAATCGGTAAAAACCGCTCAAAAGTGAGCCGCAACAAACTTTTCCCGACGTTCAACATGTCCAAAAACTGTTTTGGCCGGGCTTCTCGACTGCCCGGCCAAAACCGACTGCCGACTCCGCCGGCCATGATTGCAACGTAATTGTGCTGATTCGTTTTCTTCACGAGATGGATTTGATTAAATTTTGGGGGTGATTTCGTTGAAATTGATGATGTCCATGAATTCCCATTCTCGGTAAATCATTGAATAAATGCCATTTTTCGTGGCTTCGGCCAATACTTTTCCATGGATATTGATGCTTGCGATTATCAAAACTGGGGTCAAATGCGCGTATTCAGGAAACAATTTGACCAATTTTTCAATTTGGAGCGGCATTTCTTTTAAATAGTCCGAATTTGGAGTGCTTTTTACTTCAATCAAGAAAACCTTGGTAGATGAAGTTGCTACGATATCAAATTCGCCTTGCAGATTTTGTGCAGAATCTTTTTTGTTGATTTTCGAGCCAAGAAAAATAAGTGGTTCGCTAAAATATTTTTGCAAAACAGGCCGGGCAGCGGGCAATACTAGGTCTTCAATCAAAGTGCCCATTTTGTTGGCCAGTTCGCCCCATTTTTTATTCATGTCCTTGGTGTTTTTGTCCAAGGATTCTTTTAGTTTTTGGGTGTCGGCTTCGATGTTTGTTTTGAAATCTTTCATTTCAATTTTGAAACCAGACATTTCATTTTTGAAATTCAACATTTCTTGGCTTAAATGACTGACATTTTTAGACATGACAGACAATTCCTTTTCGGTTCGACGGTGGCTCTCGTCGCTCGATTTGATGAAAGAAGCCAAAACTTCCTCTAAATTGGTGACTCTTTTTTCCAAAACATCCATGTTTCTCGATTTATAGTTTTGATTGTAAAATTTTTAATGCCCAAAAGTAGGTAGGCAATTTCAAACATCAAAACCAATCTTCCTGTTCCAAACCTGCATAAACCGAACGAATCCCTTCCTCCAAACCAATCTTCGCCCGCCACCCAAAACTATGTAACTTGCTGACATCCATCAGTTTACGCGGCGTGCCGTCAGGTTTTGAAAGGTCGTGCAAAATTTGGCCATGAAATCCAACCACCTTTTTTACCAAGTTTGTCAGTTCCAAAATCGACAAATCCTCGCCAACCCCGATGTTCACCAAACCCGGCTCGTCGTAATTTTCCATCAGAAAAAAACAGGCATCCGCGAGGTCGTCAACGTGCAAAAATTCGCGGCGCGGGCTGCCCGTCCCCCAAATTGTCACCGCTGGAAGTTTCGATTTTTTGGCTTCGTGCAAACGCCGAATCAACGCGGGCAGGACGTGCGAATTTTGCGGATGATAATTGTCGTTCGGGCCGTACAAATTTGTGGGCATCACCGAAACAAAATTGCAGCCATATTGACTTCGATAAGCATCGCAAAGTTTTATTCCTGCAATTTTTGCAATGGCATACGGTTCGTTTGTTGGTTCAAGCGTTCCGGTGAGCAAAGATTCTTCGCGCAACGGCTGTTCTGCAAATTTTGGATAAATGCACGACGAGCCCAAAAACATCAATTTTTTAACTCCCGCCAGCCACGACGAATGGATGACATTGGCCTCAATCATCAAATTTTCGTACAAAAACTCGGCGCGAAAAGTATCGTTTGCCAAAATACCGCCGACTTTGGCTGCCGCCAAAAAAACGTAATCCGGTTTTTCGGTGTGGAAAAATTGCTCGACCTCGGTTTGCCGCCGCAAATCCAGTTCGGTCGAAGTTTTCAATAAAAAATTGGAGAAACCAGCGGCCTGCAATTTTCTCAAAATGGCCGAACCGACCATGCCTCGATGTCCGGCGATGTATATTTTGGAGGATTTTTCCATCATTCAAATTTTTTCAAAATATCAAACCCGCCGTCTTTCAAAAACTTCTCTTTTTTAAATAAATTCAAATCGGACGCGACCATTTCTTTCACCAGTTCGTCGAGCGAATGTTTGGCCTGCCAACCGAGTTTCTGTTTTGCTTTTGTCGGGTCGCCAATCAAAAGTTCAACCTCCGCCGGGCGAAAATATCGAGGGTCAACGGCAATAACGGTTTGGCCTATTTTTAATGAAAAATCTGAGTTTTCTGTTGATTTTACGATTCCTGTTTCCTCTTTTCCCGAATTTTTAAATTCCAATTCTACCCCAATTTCCCGAAAAGCCATCCGGCAAAAATCTCGGATCGAAGTCGTTTTTCCGGTGGCGATGACAAAATCTTCGGGTTCATTTTGTTGCAACATCAGCCACATCGCCTCGCAGTAATCTTTTGCGTGTCCCCAATCTCGTTGGGCATCCAAATTTCCGAGGTGAATTTTTTCCTGCAAACCCAAAGCAATCGCCGCCACGCCCCGCGTAATTTTTCGAGTTACAAAAGTTTCGCCGCGAATTGGGCTTTCGTGGTTGAACAAAATGCCGTTGCAGGCAAACATTTTATAAGACTCCCGGTAATTTACGGTAATCCAATAAGCATACAATTTCGCAACGCCGTACGGCGAACGCGGATAAAACGGCGTGGTTTCAGACTGCGGAACTTCTTGCACCAAACCATACAATTCCGAAGTCGAGGCTTGGTAAAACTTGGTTTTTTCTGTTAAATTTAATAGTCTTATCGCCTCTAATATTCGCAGCGCACCAATTGCATCTGCATTTGCAGTGTACTCCGGCGTTTCAAAACTAACTTGGACATGGCTTTGCGCCCCCAAATTGTATATTTCATCGGGCTGCACTTGTTGTATAATTCTTATGATGTTTGTTGAATCCGTTAAATCACCATAATGTAAGATAAAATTACGGTGTTCAATATGCGGGTCTTGATATAAATGGTCTATCCGTTCAGTATTGAACAAAGAACTGCGGCGTTTAATGCCATGTACGACATAGCCTTTTTTCAAAAGAAAATCGGCCAAATATGCCCCGTCTTGGCCGGTTATTCCTGTAATTAAAGCAACTTTCATAAGTTTTTCTTTATCTGAAATGATAGAAGATTCACCATTTATCATTCATAATTCATCATAAAAATTATCCATTTTCCTCTATCCACTTATTTCTTGGCAAATCCTTAAAAATAGAATAAGCGAGTTTATTTTTCTTAAATAAAATAGTCCACGCTGTTAAAAATATAATGACAATATCTGTCCAAAAAGAGGCGTGCTTTTGATACCACATTTCCAGTTCGGCTTTGTAGGGTGCGATAACTTCTTCATAAAATTTGTGCGGGTCGGTCGTTCTGGATTTTTCAAAAAGCCCTTCTTCATCCCTAAAAACGATGGAACCGATGCCGGTAATGCCCGGTTTTACATCATAAATCTTATTTCTCAACGATTCTGGATAGGCATTGAACGTTTTATCAACCAACGGACGCGGCCCGACGATGCTCAAATCTCCTTTCAAAACGTTGATAACCTGCGGCATTTCATTCAGTTTTGTTTTCCGTAAAAAACCGCCCATCGGCGTGACCCGCGAATCATTTCTAACCGTGATTGAGCCTGTCCCCATGTTCATGGAGTTTTTCAACATCGTGGCGAATTTCCAGATATCGAAATACTTGTTTTTGTATCCAATTCTCTTCTGGAAATAGAAAATTTCGCCCTCGCCGGTCAATTTTAATAGGATAACAATTGGGATAAATAAAGGCGATAACAGGATAAGAGTTGTGCCCGAAATGATAATGTCTAATAGTCTTTTTAAAAAAGGGTACATAAATTTCAATTACATTTTATTGTCCAAAGATTTTCCAGTTTCGATGTGCTGGAACCCCGGCAAAATTTGCTTCATCACTTTGACGATGTCATCTTTTCGGGCAGATTTTTTCCGAAAAACACGCTGCAATTTTTTGAAAATCGGCTCCAATTCGTCCATCGTTTTTCGTTCGGCATTTTTTATCACGCCCAAATTTGGGAAAGAATCCAAATCCAAAACTTCATTTCCGGTGTAAAATTCCTCAAATTGTTTCTCGCCCGACGTGTCGGAAATGAAAAACTGAACCGGGTATTTTTTATCGGAATCTTCAAAAACCACTGCTTTTTGGCGTGCTTCTTCTTCTGTTTTGCAAAAATCAGGTTCGTAACCCAGTTCGGCGAGCAGTTTTTCGGCGATAAAAGAAAAGGTTTTCATATCCTTTTCCGGGTCGAGTTTTGGGAAAAAAATGTCGCCCGACGCGCCCATCAAACAAGCCATCAAACAAATTTCGCCCGATTCCTGCGGCGAAACAAAAAATCTCCGCACGTCCGACGGCGAAGAAAGTGGCTGCCTGCGCATCAATCTTTCCAAAAAACCGGCAGGCAAACTGCCGTTCGAAAATGCCACGTTCGCAAACCGCGCCGTCGAAATCGGGATGCGTTCGGAGTAGGCCAAAATCACTTCTTCCATCAATTTTTTGCTCGCGCCCATCACGTTCACCGGGTTCGCGGCCTTATCGGTCGAGACACAGAAAAAATGTTCGGGCGGAAATTCGAGCAATAAATCCAACAATTTTTTGGCCTTCAACACATTGTTATCAACCATCGCCTCTATCGAATAATGGTCTTTTTCCGAACGAACGTGTTTGTGCGCGGCAAAATTTGCGACAATTTCGAACGGCCCTTCGTTTCGAAAAATCTTCTCAAAAACCGGGTCGCCGAAATTGACGGGATAGGTAATAAAATCCTTCGGGATGTGCAACCCGACCGAACTCCGCAGGTCTCGGACGAGTTCGGTCAGCCCATTTTCGTTGATGTCGACCACAAAAAGCCGCCCAATCGGGTACCGCAAAATCGCCCGGACGAACGACGCGCCAATCGTGCCCGCACCGCCGATAATCAAAACCGATTTTCCGGCGGCGCGACTGCGGAGTTCTGCATCAAATTTTTGGAAATCGGGCGCGAGCAAACTTTCTGGACGCTCGGTGATGTGGTGGGAGATGAAATTGGAGAGGTTTAAGTTTTTGAGCATTTTATTTATTTTTCAAATTCAAATACCATTCGACCATTTTTTCAATCCCAAATTCGGTAGAAAATGGCGGGGAAAACCCCAGTTTTTCATTCGTAATTGAATTGTCAACAACAAATGAACCATACAATCGTCGTACAAAACTTGGTCGAACCAGAGTCAATATTTTGATGATAAATGTGGGAATTTTTAGGTTTCGGGTCGATTTTTGGGAATATTTAGCCATAAAAACGACTAATTCTGAGGTTGAAATCGGCTCGGCATCGCCCGCGATAAAAATGCCGGATGCCCGTTTTTCAATGATTTTATTAAAAAGAGCAATCAAATTATCCACAAAAACCATGCTCCGGCGATTATTAATCCCTGCAAACGGAACGGCTTTTGCTTTTTCCAAAAGTTGCAAAAGTTTCAACATATTGCCTTTGACCCGTGGACCATAAACCAACGGCGGGCGGACAATCGCCACCCGGAAATTTTCATCGGCCATTTTCAAAAGGTCGTTTTCGGCGGCCAGTTTCGAGCGTCCGTAGGCATCCTGCGGGTCAGTCGGAGAGTTTTCGTCGAGCGATTTTTCGGAAGTTTCTTCGCCAAAAACCTTCACAGAACTGACAAAAATGAATTGCCGAACGCCCATTTTTTTTGCTTCGTCGGCCAGTTCGAGGGTCTTTTTGTGGTTGACATCGAAATAAATCTGGTCGTCGATTTTTTGCATTTGATGCGCAATGCCCGCGAGGTGCAGCACTGTTTTGACTTCATAAAAATCGATGCCGCACGAGCAGTCCGTTTTTGAAAACGACACGGTCGCCATTTCAAAACGCCCGGCGTTGAATTCCAAAAACCGTTGGCCGATGAAACCGGTGGCTCCGGTGAGTAAAATTTTTTCACTCATTTTTCATAAATTTCAAAAGTCCGCGCCAAAACCATCTCAATTGAAAACTCTTTTTCCGCCAATTTTCGGCTTTCCCGACCCATTTTCAACCTTAAATTTTTGTCCAAAATCAATTTTTCCAGAGCCTCGGCCAGCGGTAAAACTTCGCGCGCCGGAACCAAAAAACCGTTGACTCCATCTTCGACAACGACCCGACAACCCGGCACGTCGGTCGTGACAATCGGCCTGCCGATGGCCTCCGCTTCGATCAATGCTTTTGGCAAACCTTCCCGATAACTTGGCAGGCAAACGATGTTCGCCTCCCGGCAAATTTTGACCATATCTCGTTGATAACCAATCCATTGAACATGTCCATCGGCTGTCCACTTTTTCAGTTTCTCCTCCGAAATATTCGATGAATTTTCGGGGTCAACCTTCCCGGCGAGGATAAATTCGACCGTTGCGCCGTGCTTTTTTTTCAAAATTTTGGCCGCTTCGACAAACTCGCCCACGCCCTTGTCCCACAACATCCGCGACGGCAAAAGTACCCGCACGACCTCCGATTTTTCTTCCTCCGAAAATGAAAAATCCTTCAAATCCACGCCCGAACCTTTTATCAAATGGATTTGGTGCGGCGCGAGCGAATTGAAACTTTCGAGTTGCGCCACGTCGTCCTCGTTTTGGACAATGACGTGCAGCCGTGGATTTTTGAAACTGAACTTGTACAAATTATTGACAAACTGAAAAATCGGCGACCACGGATTTGGTTGGATAAAAACCGTCCCAAAACCCGAAACCGCGTTGACAATTTTCGGGACGGGGACAAATTTAGCGGCAAGCGAGCCGTACAAAACCGGTTTTATCGCAACGTGGTGCACGATGTCCGGTTTTTCGACGCGGTAAATTTTAATCAAAAAACGGATAAGCCGGATTTCGTCGAGCACGTTTTTTCCGCCCCGGCTCGACGGCAGTGGCACAAAACGCAGGCCGTGCGAACGGATTTCGTCGCCCCGTCCTTCTTCTTCGATGGCCAAAACGGTCACGTCGTAGCCACGTTTTTTGGCTTCGAGGGCGACGGGCAGGCGATGCGAGAGGAAAAACCAATCCACATTGACTACCAAAAACAATTTTTTTCCGCTCACAATTTTATCGGACACCTTTGAAAATCCTGTTTTTTAAATATTGAAAAATCGTGGGATGGTACCAAAGTTGGGAAACCCCGTCGGGCGGCGAAAGCACATTTTCGGAATGATTTGCAACTTCGAGGAGGGCGTTTTTGATTTCCGGGAGCGCGGCGGCGAGTTGCAAAGTTGGGTAAGTTGAAAAATTGTCGCGGTCGGTCGGCTCGGCGAAAACCCGTTTCAAAATGCCGCCCGTGTCCACACCGCTGTCCACGAGATGCACAGTCGCGCCAAAATTTTTGCGATCATTTTTTGCCAAAGCCCAATAACCGCCGTGCACGCCGCGATAATTTGGGGTGATTCCGAGGTGGGTATTTATGAATTTCGTGTCGGTCGAGGCCAGCGTTTTTTTTGAAATGATACGCGTGCCGTTGACCAAAATCACGTCGGCAGCCGCGTTTTTTATTTTTGAAATTGCTTCTGGCGAATTGACGGACGGAACGCGAAAAATTTTATTTTCGGGAATCGGAGAATCGTCGAGTTCATATTTTTCAAAAATTTTAAAAAGCCGTTTTTTACCTCGAAAATCTGTCCAGCGCACGGTGAAAATTTGAAAAACGAGTTGGCCAAAAACGGTCGGCCAGCCCAATTTTTTCGCCCGGTTTTTGACCATTTTCCATTTTCCCGGCGGCTGTTCGATGATGATTTCGAGTTTTGGAAAGTCCTTTTTCAAAAAATTATAGACGATGCGGGAGGATTTGCCGGAGCTGGCGAGCATCAAGATTTTGATGTTTTCTGGGTTTTTCAAACTGAAAATTTAGATTGATTTGCAATTTCAAACATATTTAAACTTTCAAAACCTTCCCGTTGCCGCAAATTTTCAAAATGGTCGAGCACCTTTTCCAAAAATTTGAAATTTTGATCCATGTATTTCCCAAAATTATGGGGATGCCACCACAAATGAAAAAGCCGTTTTTGCCGGGCGGCGCGGGTCATTTCATTTTTAATTCTTTGAAAACGCAGGCCATCCAGCACCGCCAATTTTGGGGAAAACGGGCGCAAAAAACGGCTTGATGGCACATTCCACAAACCATTTTCGCAGGTTGGAAGGTGTGTATTGTTGCCCGATAAATTAATATAGGTATCCAAAAGTCGGGCAAATCGGCGGCTGAGTGTTTCATTTTCCCGGTTTCGGGGTTCGTAAATCCAATGGTTTTCGTTGCCACGAAAAACCGAAAAACCCAGTTCCCGACAAATTTCAAGCGTTTTTTCGTCGTACTGATTTCTTGGAAAAATGATTGTTTTCAATTCGACATCCATTTTTTTTGCCATTTTTTTTGCGGCCACCAAATCTGCGCGAAGTTGTTCCAAAGTTTGGCCACGTTCGAGGCAGTAAAAATGGGAAAATGTGTGGCTACCGATTTCCTGCCCTGACGTTCGTTGGATTTTTTGGATCAATGGCAAGGCAAAATGGAACGGGTCGGCTATGATGTTTTCGCCAGCCATTTCCAAAACTGGGTAATTTGAATATTTTGGATTCAAATAAGTTGGCTGCAAACCGGGCGGAACCATGTTTTTCAACTCGGTTTTTGTGTCGCCAAAAAGCATCCCGACCGTTGCCCAAGTGGCGTGGATTTTTCTTTTTTCAAATAAATCCAGCAGCCGTTCGACCACTTTCGGCACGTTTTCCAAATTCTCCCGGTATCCCTCTATCGTTCGATGGTCACTGACCCCCCAGTGGATTTCAAAGTCGAGAGAAATCGTAAAAACGCCATTTTTAGTATGATTTGACATCGGAATTGTTTGTTTTTGGGTAAAAAAAGTACTGTTTTCTAATTCAAAGCCATGTTTTATACCATTGATGGAGGATAAATAAGAACCAAACGAAATGCACGTTGACGTATTTTTTTTGAGAAAAAAAGTCATCGACGATGCCTTTCAAAATTATAGGATCAAATAGAAAAGTTTCCGAAAACCTCTGGTCTGCAGCCATTTCTTCGAGTTCAGGTTTTAAAAAACCGCTGAGCCACTGCTGTTTTGGAATGTCAAAACCTTGTTTCGGGCGATCAACAATATTTTTTGGGACGTATTTGTATAAAATCTGGCGCAGCGGATATTTTGCCACCCCGTTTTTCATTTTCAAATCGTCGGGCAACCGCATCGCAAATTCGATGATGTTTTGGTCTAAAAATGGCTCGCGCCCTTCCAAAGCATTGTGCATTGTGGCACGGTCAACCTTGGTCATCACCTCGCCTTCGAGGTAAGTTTTCATGTCGATCATGCCTAAAAAACCAAGCATCCGGTCGGGGTGGGGCAGTGCTTCAGGCACAAATCTTTCTTGAAAATGGGGATGCAGTTTTTGCAAATTTTCCTTTGAAATATAAGAAGAGGAACGGTTGAAAAAGTCAACTAAGTTGTTGGCCCCCAATGCGTTGCGCAGTTTGAAAAATTTAGTTTCGAGGTTGGTAAATTTATTGAAAAAGGGAAGGCCGGAGCCGTATTTTTCCAAAGTCGACGGGTCAACAATTTGGGTCAAACCAAGCATGCCACGTCGAAGCCCTGCCGGGATATTTTGAACTTTCGGGAAAAGGTTTTTGGTCATTTGATACTTCGTGTAGCCGCCAAAAATCTCGTCGCCGCCGTCGGCTGACAAACTGACTTTCACCGTTTTTTTTGCCAGTTGCGAAACCAAAAACGTGGGAATCGAACTGCCCGCGCCGAACGGTTCGTCGTACAAAAACGGCATTTTTGGCATCACTTTTTTGAATTCATCTTCGGTGCAAATAATTTCGTGATGATCAGTTCCGATATGTTGGGCAACGGATTTTGCGTGTGGAGCTTCGTTAAAAGCCGGGTTTTCAAAGCCAATTGTGAAAGTTTTGACTTGTTGGTTGGTGTGATGCTGGATGATCGAAGTGACCAAAGAGGAGTCGATCCCGCCACTCAAAAACATACCAACCGGGACGTCTGCGACCATTCTCAACTTGAAACTTTCGGTTAAAATTGGTTCGAGTTCTTCCAAAATCGCGGCCTCAGGGCGGGTGTCCAAAGTTGAGTTTTTGTAAATTTTTTCGGCATCCCAATAACTTTTGATGTGGGAGATTCCTGTTTTATCAACTTCTAAAAAATGTCCGGAAGGCAATTTTTTGACGTGCTGAAAAATCGAGTGCGGCGATTCGATGTAGCCCTGCTGCAAAAAAAGTGAAACTGCGCGGTGGTCAATTGTTTTGTCAAAATCTGGATGTTCATGAAAAGCTTTCAATTCGGAGGCAGCCATGAAAAGCCCATCATTGAAATAATAATAAACCGGTTTCACGCCCATTCGATCGCGGATTAAAGTCAAGGATTCTTTGGCCTCGTCCCACAAAAAAATGCTGAACATGCCCCGGAATTTTGGGAGACACTCGAGGCCCCATTTTTCAAAAGATTTTAAAATAACTTCTCCATCCGTATCTGTAGTAAATTGAAAATCATTGAGTTGCGCTCGAATTTCCTGATAATTGTAAATCTCGCCGTTGAAAACCATGACCCAGTTTTTCCAACGCATCGGTTGTTTTCCAGCGTCAGAAAGGTCAATAATTGAGAGGCGACGATGACCCAAACCGACCCCATTTTTGGGATCGAAATAAGCGTCGGACGAGTCAGGCCCGCCGTGGGCGAGCGAGTCTCGCATTTTTTCCAAAGGATTGGTTCGGTGTTTTCGGGGGTCGAAAATGGCGGTTATTCTACACATGTTTTATTTGGAATTTTTTTGGTTGAATTGGAATACTTTGGGAAAACCGATGGGTAAAAGTGGATAAAATTATTGTTCTACCTTTACCATTGAAATTTTGACATCAATTAAAAATTGAATCAATATGGGGTTTACAGGATTATTTATTTTATTGGGTGCTTTAATCGGAAGGCAAGATTTATGGATAGTACCGTTAACAGTAATCGGGCTTATTTTATTTGCGTATACCCAAAAAGAACGAATGACTGAAAATCTGCCTAATTCAATGAAATTATTTTTTGGGGTATTCGCCTTTCGAATAATCGCCTGTATTTTTTCTATTTGTTTGTTTCAATTTTACTTTCAACGCGGTGATATTTTTGCTTATCACAAAGCAATAATTACATTTAGAGAGGTTTTTTGGGCAAACCCAATAGATGGTTTAACTATCCTAACTACCCCTCCCAGAAGTTGGTCTGCTGATGTAATTGTTTATTTTGATAAAGGATTGGTGTATTTTCAGTCATTGCCAACAGGGATTGTCGTTCGGTTTGGCGGAATCTTAATATTGTTATTGGGCGGTTCATTTCTTGCATCCAGTTTGGTATTTGCAACTTTGGCATTTTTTGGAGGTTGGATACTTTTTCGCTATTTTTCAATCCGGTTTCCAAATTTACAACGAGAATTAGCGGTAACTATATTGTTTGTGCCTTCTACAGTACTTTGGGTTTCGAGTGGGATTATCAAAGAACCGCTGGTTTTTTTGGGTGTGTCCTTATTTATCGTTCAATTTTTTACACTTTTTGAGAAACAAAAGGCGTCAGTAAAAGATAAAATGAAGGTGTTATTTGGGTTTATATTCGTAATGCTTGTAAAATTTTATGTAGCAATTGCATTGCTATTTGCAAGTGCTGCCTTTTGTATTTTAAGATTTAAAGAATTAAAGCCAAGAAAAAATTCACTTACGATCGTTCTATTTATAGGTTTTATGGCTTTAATTGTTGGTGCAGGGGCTTATTCTATGCACAAATTCTATGTTTGGTTAGGTCGTGAAACGCAGATAAGCTTGATAAAAGATATAGAAAAATCGAAGAAATACAATATACAAAAATCAAAAGGTTCGGGTGGATCTACTTATTCTGTAGTCAATTGGGATGGAACAGTAGTTGGTTTTTTTTTCTCAGTTGCCTCCTCTATCAACGTAACCTTGTTTAGGCCATATATTTGGGAAAGCAAAAAAATCACGATAGTACCTGCATTTGTTGAAAGTCTGATAACGCTTTTATTCACAGTCTTTGTTTTATTTAAAATTACTTCCCGACGATTCTTTTCCACCCTTTTTTCTGATAGTCATATTGTATTTTTACTGGTGTTTTCTATTATCGTTGCAATCATTATTGGTTACACTTCTCTAAATTTTGGAACCTTATCTCGATATAAAAGCACTATTTTACCATTTTATTTAACTGCCTTAGTTATCCTTTATAACAAATTTAATCGAATAAAATTAGATACTTGAGAACAAACCTCAAATAAAGTTTACAAAATGAATTTATTGGCATTCATATTTTTAGCAGGACATCGGGTCATTTTTATAAAAGATTGGTTATTAGCTCCAATCTGTCTGGTACTTTTATATCTTACAGCTTATAAAATCCGAAAGAGTTATACAAAACTCCTGCCCGAAGCTAGAAAATATTTTATTCCTGGTTTGAACGCTCGAATGATTGGCTGTTTTGCCTCGGCTTGTATGTACCATTTTTATTATCAAGGGGGTGACTCAACTGGGTATTTTTTAGGGGTTGGTACTGGAGTGAATTTGTTGGTGGCAGATCCGCTTTTGGGCTTAGAAATGCTTTTTAGCAACCCTGATAATTATTCATTTGCAGTAGCAAACTATATCCGAGAATCTCGCGGTTTTTATTACATGGAGGCAGAAGATACAATGTTGGTTATAAAAATGGGAATGATAATGAGTATGTTTACTTTTATGTCATATCTGTGTATTGGTTTTATCATGGCTTTTTTCTCATTTTTGGGGACTTGGAAGATTTATGAAGTGTTTGTTGAAGAGTTTCCACATTTGCATAAACCACTTGCGTATGCTTGTTTGTTTATACCATCAGTTTTCTTTTGGGGAGCGGCACCTTTAATGAAAGATACAATAGTTATGTTTGCATTAGGTTATGCTTTTTCAGGAGTTTATTATCTATTTATAAAACGAAAAAAGATTATTTCCTCAATCATATATATGATTATAGGCTTTTATCTCTGTTTTGTTATGAAACCTTATATCATTATGGCAATGGTACCTCCAATGGCTTTTTGGATTATGCTGGTCTATAAAAAACGTATAAAAAGTAAGGTTCTTCGACGGATGGCAATGCCAGTATTTTTATCAATTGCACTTGTGGTCGGGGGGGGGTTGCTTCAAAAAATTGCATCATCGGCGGGTGGAAGATTAAATTTATCAGAACTTCCTAAATATGCTAAAACTTTTCAAACATATTCCAAAAGTCGAACAGAAAAATTTGAAGGAACTGGTTATGAATTGGGTGATTACGAGGCTTCTTTTTCAGGAATTTTGCCAATGATTCCCAAGGCAATCAATGTAACTTTTTTCAGACCTTATTTATGGGAAGTTGGTAAAATCATTAACATTCCAAGTGTGATAGAGGCACTATTAACATTCTTTATCACCATTTATGTTATTTGGAAAGTAGGTTTTTTTAACACCTTAAAGATAACCTACAACAACCCGTATGTGCTATTTTGCTTGGTCTTTGCATTGGTGTTTGCTTTTGCTGTAGGATTTACAGCTTTCAATTTCGGCACTTTAGCACGTTATAAAATCCCTTGTTTGCCGTTCTATTTTATTGCTTTGACTATAATTTATGACAGCCGAAAACTTAAGCCTGCCATGCCCAATAAATTACTTATCCCACAACGATAAATCGAGCCCAATTAAATCGCTACATTTTTTGTTATACGGTTTATAAAATTCTATCAAAATCTGCCTCAATTCATCACTCATACTATCATATTTTTGTGGTCGAGTGTTTAATTTGTTTATTTTTTTGCCAATCCAAAGAAACGACTTTTCAGGAACTAACTTTTTGATGAATGATTTTACCGGGTTATCACTTTTTCTAAAAAATTTAATAATTAACCCTATCAGTTTTGATTTTTGAACGCCTCCTTCATTATGTTTTTTATTGGTATTAGGTTGAAACTCAGTATCAACATCTAAAATCCTATAAACTTCTTGACAGATTAAATTTGGATTTGTTTTTAAATCTTCGTACAAATAAATATGCACTTGAGATTCGGGAAAATATTTTCTGACAGTTTCTATTTGTGGATAATAGATCCCTAAATCCAATAAAAATCTATAAAAATAATCTTTTTCTCCAGCTCTATGATTTTCAATAGCTTGATTCAAAAACGAAAAAGGCTGGTTTAGCCAGCCTCCTCTAACTGCCATTTGATAGGCTGAATAGGCTCTATCCACAGGGTTTCGCAAAATAAAAACGATATGGCATTGAGGATTATGCTTTGCTAATCGTTCTAACCCATATTCACGATAAGAAAGCGTAACATTTTTGGCAATCAGTTTTTCAGTGGCTTTTAGGTTTTTATTAAAAAAGTACTTTTTATAAGCGTTTTTATATCCCTTATCATATTCTGTATTATCAACAAAATAGGTGAATTCAATGTGAGGGTGAGTAAACAATTGTGGATGTTCATCCAAATATTGTTTCATTGAGGTACTGCCCGCTTTTTGTGCCCCAATAATCATTAAGTCTATCAATCTTTTCATTTTAGTTAAAGAGAGAAATGAATTTTTCTTTGTTAGCTTCTACTGAATAATTGTCGACAATCTTCTTTATAGCTGCTTTGCCCATTTGTTCCCTTATATAAGGTTGATTTATTAAAATTCTAAAACTATCTATCCATTCTTCTGGCGTGGCACACAAATAACCATTTATACCATTATCTATAATTTGAGAGTTTACTCCAACCCGAGAAACAATAGCTGGAATCCCCAATGCCATGTATTGTATTGCTTTAAAACCACATTTTCCACGTTCCCAAACTGTATCTTTTAATGGCATGATTCCAATATCAATTTTCAATAAATCATTGACTTCTGTTTCTTCAGACCACTTTCTAAATCTGAAATTATTCAATGGAAGATTTGGGTTTCTATCTGCAATAACCAAAAATTCGAAATCTACCTCTTTTTCTAATTGTTGTAAAACGGGCACAATTTCATCTAAATATTTTAAGGTAGAGTGTGTGCCTGTCCAACCAATTGTTGTAATCCTTTTCTTTTGATGGTTTTTGATTTGATTGTGATAATTTTTGGTATCAACAACCGTTGGAATAACAAAAACACTATCTGAAAATTGAGCTGCGTAATCCGCTAAATATTGATTTCCACAAGAGATTTTATATGACCATGTGCAAATAGAAGAAACTTTTGAATGCCATTTAATAAACCGGACAATTTGATTTTCGTTAGTCGTATTGGGTAGCCAAATGGCATCGTCAAAATCGTAAATAAGTTTTTTTTTTAAAATCTTCCCAAGAATGAACTCGAAAATTGGCGGGCCAATTGGTGCACTTTCTCTAAAAATGAAGATGAAGTCATAATTTTTCGCAGAAAGGAGAAATAATATCCTTCTCATCATCCCTTTAATTACGCCAATTACCTTTTGTATCCAGAACCCTTTTTTATATAAAACAGCGGCTGTAGCATTATCTAAAAAGGAATAATAAGCGCAATTCAAAAATTTTCCTTCTATGTTGGATAAAAAGAGTTCGTATCGAAACCGTTGACCTGGCGCAGTTCCAAAAGGGTAGGGACATAAAATAGCAACCCGTTTTTGACGTTGATTATTTTTTTCCAATAGCATGCCAATAGGGTGCATTTTCAGAGAATGTGATTTCACGTAATCCGCAACTTTCCATCATAGATTTTATCTGTGCCTTATTAAATCGCTGCTCTAGGGGAGTTCCAAATCTATCCAAAGCATCATTTCTGATAACATTCCAAGTTTTATCGTGATACCAAAAAAGTGGAATCATTTTATAAAATCGCTCACCAGTAAAAAGTTTTACAATTTTAGTCAACAGAATAAATGGCATATAAAAAATGACGGCCAATAAATCACAAACTAATTTCTTTATGCCTGCTGGAAAATTGGATGTTACTTTTCTAACTGAATTTGAAAGGTGAAAAATGAATTTAAATAATACGCTTCTGTTTTCAAAATCGTAATATAGATAAACTAAAAAGTAACCATCTTTTTTTATCATTTCAACGCATTTTCGCATGGCATCTTTTGTATCCGGAATGTGGTGCAACACACCTAAACTAAATACAAAATCAAAACTTTCCTTTTCAAAAGGAATATTGCTAACATCTGTATGACTAATTCGAACATTTTCTACCTTATTTAATAGTTTAGCAGCACTCAAAACTGCCTTGCTGGGGTCAATTGCTTCTACAAACTTTACTTTGTTTGCGACATACATGGTCCAACGTCCGCTGCCACAACCAACATCTAGAACATAAGAGTGCTGATTAAGGATCTTTTCGTCAGCAATGTCGAAATAATCATCACCTAATTTTTTCAATTCTTCTCCTGAAAATTGATCGAATTTTTCCCATTCAATTCCAAATGACTCAACAGTCTCCCAATCTATATTTTCAGTATTGTCATTTGTTATAAAAGATGCAATTTCTTTATCTGCAGATTTTAAATAGGTTATTGGTATTTTCGAATAATTAAGCATCCTGCACTTGTTGTAGATTTGTACTTAAATTAATTGTTATCTAAATTGATTTTTGAATTATAGAAATCAAAAGTTTGTAATTTTAACTGGTGGGTTAAAATTTTTGCTCCATCAATATTTAAATGATAAGAGTCTCTCCAAAGATTCAAATTATCATATTCACTTGGTCTATTGACACAAAAATCCATAAAAGAAACACCCTTTTCTTTTAAAAATTGACTGAGAAATACATTTGACAATTGATGTTTCTTACCAGGTTTAAAATAATAAGGGGATACAAAACACGCTAATTTGATATTGTTTCTTTTGCACACAGATATAAAATCAGATAGCAGTGCAATTGAAAATGTGTCAATAGTTAAGTTAGTTTCTGATGCATTTTCTAACTCAATTTGCTTTACTTCGGATATTACACGAAAACTATCCAGTTTTTCAGGAAGAAGAGGTTCAAATCCAGAATGATTAGGGTGTTCTTTTCTGGAAAGGTAATAGTTTTTTATTAAACTAATTAATTTCCCATTGTATCGATAAGATTTCCAGAAATACAGTACCCATTCTGTGCTCGAAAGATGATTGATTTTATCAGTAACATAAGGATTTATTCCATAAAAATATCTCAAATGTTGAATGTCTTTATTATCCGAACTGAAGCCGTTTGGTTGTGCAAATTCATTATGTTCGAGATGCAAAAGAATATTCTCAGGCAACTTCTTTTGTTGTTCCAATATATGTAACAATCCTGTATGAAAAATTAAATTCATCCCGTGATGACATAAACTGAACGTCTTAACACTGAAACTATCAGGAATGATATGTCGGTGAGCACGTGAATCTCCAATAATTAATAAATCTGTGGTTTCTTGTCTGCTTAAAAAGTAATTGATATTACCACCTGATTCGCCCCAAAAGTTTTTGCTATATAACTTATCTAAGCTAAATGAAATGATTCTATCTAAAATAATCAGACAGACTAAAATTGAAATAAAGAATACTAAGATTTTTTTCATCAAAACTGAAAATATATAAATTGACTACCCTCAGATATCCCAAATAGAATGACCAACATAAGCATAACTGTGCAAAATAAAATTACCCAAGTCAATGATTTTGTATTAACAATTGGAATAAAATTTGCTTTTCTAAAAACAAAATATTCAAATAAAAGCAAAATAGCTGTGCCGATTATAATATTGGCAAAAATACTAGTATCAATTATTTGAAAATTGAAGAAATCACGGCTATGGAATATTTCCTTAATAATAAATAAAGACTGGTCAAAACTTTGGGCTCTAAAGAAAATCCATGAAAGAGATATTAAATTGAAAGTTAAAAACGCATAAAATGATTTGCTGAAAATGTTTTTGTTGAATTCAATTTTGTTCCAATTGAGTATTCGTTCAATTGCTAAATAGAATCCATTCAAAGCTCCCCAAATCACAAAATTCCATGAAGCACCATGCCATAATCCACCTAAAAGCATGGTTAGAATTAAGTTTTTGATAGCAAAAAAAACACCTTTTCTATTGCCGCCTAGTGGGATGTATAAATAATCACGTAACCATGATGACAAAGAAATATGCCATCTGCGCCAAAACTCTGTAACACTTTTGGAAAAATATGGAATACGAAAATTCTCCATTAAATTGTATCCCAACATTCGTGCGGAGCCAATAGCCATATCCGAATAACCTGAAAAATCGCAATAAATCTGTAACGCAAAAATGTAGGTTGCAATTAATAATGTTGACCCAGTATAAAACTCGTAGTTATTATAAACTGAGTTAACATAAATAGCCGCTGTATCTGCTACAACCACTTTTTTAAATAACCCAAAAAGTAATTGGGACAAACCAGCTGCAAAGTTTTGATAGGTTAGGTTACTATCATTTCGCTGAATTTGAGGCAAGAGGTTGGTAGCTCGTTCAATCGGCCCTGCGACAAGTTGCGGAAAAAAAGAAATATAAAGTGCAAATTTGCCAATATGCCGTTCTGGAATTACTTTTCCTTTGTAAACATCAATATTGAAACTTAAAGATTGAAACGTATAAAATGATAAGCCAACTGGCAATAAAATAGTAGAAATGATAGGGTGATAGATAACATTGAAATGCCCTAAAACTGTCGAAATAGAATCATTAAAAAAGTTGTAGTATTTAAAAAAGAAAAGCAAACTTAGGTTTACAATTATGCTTCCAATTAAAAACTTCTTTTTGAGTTTTGGATCTTTTATTCGGTACATTTTATTGGACACATAATAATCAACAGAAGTAGAAAAAATTATTAATAAAATATACACCGGTTTCCAAGACATGTAAAAGAAGTAACTACCAATCAGCATTAAAACCCACCTATATTTTGGTTGAATTACATAATATAAGCCGAATATGATAAGAAAAAATATTAAATATTGTATCGAATTGAATACCATTTGATATTTCTAAAATTAAAATTTCGTTATACTTTTTCTTCAACTAGTTTTTTCAAGCCGGTCATTAAATCTGTATTTGGCTTATAACCAATAAACTCAAATAGTTTAGATGAATTCCCGTATCTCCTTCCAACTTCATAATCATAGCGCTTTTTGGGAGCTTCCAAAAATAAGATTTCAGATTTGGAATTGGTAACTTCAATTATTCGTTTAGCTAAATTTAATATATTTTCCTCGTTTTCATTTGCCACATTGAAAATATGGAACCCGTTTACCTTTTCTCCAACCATAATCGTAGCTTTTACAGTATCGTCAATATGTGTGAAATCCCGGGTTTGTTCACCATTCCCAAAAACTGTCAATGGTTGATTGGACAATGCCTGTTCAATAAATCGAGGTGTTACCATCCTGTTATCTTGTCGTATACCATAAACATTAAAATACCGCAATGCAATACAATCTAATCCTTTTTCTTCGTGTAAAGCCGCCAAATAAAGTTCATTATATCGCTTAGCCATGGCATAACTTGTTCGTGGATCAACCATTATATCTTCAGTAACACTTTGCTCTATCGCGTTATGGCCATAAATACCACTTGTTGAAGCGTAAATAATTTTTGATTTATTAACCATTGCTGCTTCACCAATGTTTTTCATACCAATCACCTCCACATCCATAGTCTGAGTTGGATTATCGGCAACTATATCCACACCTAAAATTGCAGCCAAATGGTAAATATAATCACATCCTTCTGCAGCTTTAAATACAGTATCTTTATCACAAACATCTCCTTTAATAAACTTTATTTTACGCAGAATTTTTTTTGGTATTTTATTGCCTCTCAATAAATTGTCCAAAACAATTACTTCATTACCACGATTAACTAAGGTCTCAGTTAAGTGGCTTCCAATAAATCCGGCTCCTCCGGTAATTAAAATTTTAGAATTATCCATTGATAAAAGTTGTTAAATTTTTTTATGCTTTGGAAGCAATTCCAAAGATTTTTCGAAATAAGGTTTTCAATAAATAAATTGCATTTACTTTGATTCCACGGCTTTTTAGTTGATTAAAACGAAAGAAATTATAGTATTTTGAATAAATGCCGTTGGGGGGGCGTTGGTAACGCCCATTTACTCCAAGAGTATCATTGCCATAAGGAAATTTTAAACAGAAATAAAAAGACTCACTCGATAAACTAACATCACAATCTTCTTTATTTTTATTTATCAATGATAATCCATTTGATATTGATAATTTATAGGCTTCATTTAAATCTATGATATACACACAAGTTGATTTGAGAAATTTTGTTAACCAACCAAAATCAGATTTTAAATTAGAGACAAATACTCCGCCATCAGTTAGCAATTGTTTTTGGGTAATTGTCTTTGATTTTTCCAATTGATTTTCATCTATGGACAAGATTTTAAGATAAGCTTGATTCCATAATTTTACAGAATTAGGATTATCATGTGTTTCTCCAAGCCTATATTTTTCTCCTGGAAATAAAATGATAGTTTGTGTGAAATTCAACTCCATTGCTATATCTAATACTTGTTGTGGCTTATTGACCAAATCATTTAAATAAAAATTTTCTTGATGACAGAACCAAACATAACTGGCAATCGGAATGGCTGCTTTTGGTTTAAATTCTTTGATTTGCAATAAAAATATATCCAATTTCTGTTTGGCGATAGATTTTCTTAACAATGTTTGTTCTACATTTCCAGCCCAACAAGCATAAGAAAACTGCGCTAAAAGTACATCTACTTTGCCTCCAATTTTATGGAGAATATTTTTCACATCTTTATTATTATTAACTTCACAATCATTTGTATTTAAAATTGTCAATTCATTAGATTGCAATGCCAGCCAAGAATCACCTTCCGTATAATTTTCACACATTACTTTTAGGTCTTCGCCTATTGAAGTCCAAATATTCGCACGTAATTCAACAATTTCTTTAAATCCTGCTTTTTTACAGAAATTAACAACCCGCTTATCCTTCGTATATTGAAAAAGCACAGTAATCTTATTCCGATAATGTTCTGGAATTTTTTTGATATTTGGTGGAAAAAAATGGTCTGGGTGTTCATGTGAAAACCAAATATGAGTAATATCCTTAAAATCTTCGTATTGAAATGGAGTTTTGACTATCAAATCCCAACCATTATCAAAAACTCGGTCTTCAATCCAAGGATCACAAATGATTTTTGTATCTGATTTTTCAACTATGAAACAAGAATGGTTAATAAATTGAATTTTCATATTTTTAAAATCTTTTAAGTTGAAAATTAAATCTTTTTTCTTCTTTTTGATGGAGAATAACCGATTGACAATTTTATTAGTAAGATTAAAAGTGCTTTTGTAAGCCCATTACATTCAATGGCTTTTTTAATAAATTCAAATGATTGCCATTTATATCCCTCGATATAAGCGTGAACCGCACAAAAATAATAAGTTGAGGCATACATTTTGGATAAATGGTAACGTCCAAATGGAAGTTTGCTTGATAAATATTTGCTTGCCAATAATTTCCTTTCTATTATCAATTCGTTGTTGTTCATTGACCGGCCATTATGAATTTTTTGTTGAATTGTAAATTTGTCAATCAAATAAATCTTATCTTGAAATAAATTTTCTATTAAAAAGATCCAGTCTTCCAAAATTGCATATTTTCTATCTTCCTGAAAAAGATTCAGTCCCGGATTGTCCTTTTTTACTGCAAAATGGCTTGCTAACCAATTACCATCCAATAAATGTTGAAAATCATACCAACCTTCTGAAAGGTTCTTAGCCTGATTATAAAATATTTTACCACTTTCTGTAATCAACAAATGTTTTGTCGCTATAAAATTTGGCTGATTTAAATGTTGAATAAACTCAAATAAAACTGTTAAATGATTGTGCAACATGATGTCGTCTGAATCAAAAAATACAATATATTTTCCATTCGAATTTTCATATCCAAAGTTTCGCGCCCGACCACGTTCTTCATTTTCCTTCTTGAAATACCTGACTTTTGAGATTTTACTATACTTCTCAAGAATAATTTTATTAGTATTGTCTGTGCTTCCGTCATCAACAACTATTATTTCAAAGTCTTGAAACGATTGTGTAAGCACAGTATCAATTGTTATTGGTAATAATTGTTCACGATTATAAGTTGGAATTACTACTGAAAAAAACACTTCAGAATTCATTATTTCAACTCAATTTTTAGTGTATAAATTTTCAAGAGAATCAATCAAATTCTGTAAAGAAAACATTCTATTTACGCTGTATCGGCCTTGTTTCGATAAGTTTTTGCGCAATAAATCATCCGTTAAAATCAATTTCATCGACTGATATATTTCAGTCGTGTTTTGAAAGTTTACGATAAGGGCATTTTGTTTATCTTTAATAAATTCTCTGGCAATACCAGAATTGGAAAAAACGGAGGGAATTCCAGCAGCCAAAGCCTCAACATAAATTTGTCCAAATGCTTCTACTTCTTCATCAATTGGTGTGTGGACAAAAACATCGAACAATTGATAAAGTGCAAATAAATTATGCTCAAATTCTATCTCTATAAAACTGTTATTAGGTAATTCATTTAACAAACTACCAATCTCATCTTTATAGTCCCCCTTCTTTGCATTTGCTAAAATCAGAATGGCGTTTGGGAAATCAACTAATAAATTTTTAAAAGCTGGAATAATAAAATGGATTCCTTTCCAATGCATATAACGAGCAATTACGCCAATTACGGGTCTTTTGTTTTTTGGATTGTATTTATCACATAAATTTGCAATTTCCTGTTTATCAACATTTTCAAAGGCAGATAAATCAAATCCATGATAAACTAGATGTACTTTTTTGGGGTTTACATTTTCCTGCGCAATTAAAATATTTGCCACGTTTTTACTTATTGCAGCGATATCCGTAGATAAATAATTACAAAGGCTATCAAATTTTTCGGCATTGCTGTGATATTTTTTATGAAAATTAGAATTATGGCGAGTGTATATTCTCTTTTTAATGCCTAAAATTTTTCCACAAAATAGTCCGATTATATCTGCTTCCACCAAATGGGTATGAATCACATCTGGCTTTTCCTTTCTTAAAATATTAAAAACATTCCACAATGAAACCAGAATGTCTTTCTTACCACGATAATTTAATTCAGTGACCCTTACACCAATTTCATTCAAGTACTTTGCTAAATAAGAAGGTTTTGGGTTTAGTAGAACAAAAGACAAGTCAAATTTTGCTTTATCTAAATATTTTGCAGTCCATTCAAAGCCAATGGCTTTGTCTATATTCGAGATAATATAAACAACTTTTACTTTTTGTGTACGAATCATTAATTAAACTGCTTTACTTTGGTAGATTTCTTTGTAAATTTTATCTGCAATAGAAAAGCTTCTATAATTTACGGCAATACCTCTAATTGTTTTATATAATTCCGAACGTGAATTATTTTTTAAAATAGCATCAATTTCTTTGACTGATTTCAAATAAGATTTTTCATTAAACTCTTGAATTATTGAGCCAATTTCGTTTTTTTCTATAATTTCAGAATCATCAGAAATATTTGCTGTACTAACTATAGGGAGTCCGAGTGCCCAATATTCGCCATTTTTAATGGGCGTACAAAATTTTTTTGTTGGTATTGGTTTAACAGGTGTATATGCAAAATCGCCTAATCCAACATAATCTGCGATTTCATGATGCATAACAAATTTACAGGTAATGATAGAAGGTTCAAGGTTGCTTTCGATTGCCCAACGATCAATTTCTTCACGAGTATGACCTGTCAAAAACAAAATACGAAATTTATCACCCCAATAATCGTGTGCAATCTTTAGATAATCAAAAGCTTCTTTTTTTAAATATATGCCACCAAATTTACCAGCATAAACACAAACTATCTTGTTTTCATAGCCGAAGCTTTTAACTAAATTAGGCTTTTTTAAATTTAACTCAGAAAATTGATTTAAATCAACGCAAGCAGGTTTCACATAAAATCTAGTAAATGAGGCATTATACTTTTGTTTTGCATATTGTCGCATTCCCAAGGTCGCGGAAATGATTGTATGGGCTTTGTTGGACATCAAACGTTCAAAGAAAAAAAGAAACTTAAATGCAAAACTATCCTTTTTCCAATCACCACTTTCAATGCATGCTTCAGCATGCGGTTCATAACTATCTAATATTAGTTTTTTGCCAGAGAAAAGAGATAATAGATAACCTGCTACTCCTGGTGGCGTGCAAAATGAGTGAATAAATTTTATATCCTTTATAAAAATTAGAAAATATAGTCGAATTAATATCCATGCCCATTTTAACATAGATAAAACGCTCAATCCATCATAAGAAAATGTTATCCAATTAATCTTTTGTTGTTCAAGATTTTTTTTAATTTTTTGTTTTTCTTCTGAACTGCTTATTAAATGGTTAGGCTTTTCAAGGGTCAATAAATAAATCTTACTGCCTTCTGGAATTTGTTCTGCAATGATATGTAAATATGGTAAAGTATATGTCTGGATCAAACCTTCCTTAAATGACCAAAAGGTTAAAACTAAAATATTTACTGGATTTAAACGTTTTCTTGTTTCCATTTCGACAAAACATTTTCAATATATTCAGTACTATAAAAGTGTTTAAAATATTTAGAGTAACGCATCTTATCCAAATAATCATTAGGCAGTTTGACAGTATTTCTAAACTCTGAATAAGTTATTCTGTATTCCTTACTTTCTCCAACATTGCGTTTCTCTTGTTTAAATTGCTCTATATTTAAAAATTTAGCAATCAGGTTATTTTTCAAGTCATCGTCTAAATCGTGTTTCATTACCAACATTTCTATCTGATTATTTTTGTAATAATCATAACCAACTTTTGAAAATGGCTTTTCATAAACGTCCAAGCCAAAATGGTCTTTGATATTCAAATCAAACCAATCCAATGGGTAATCATGGTCTATTTGAGATAAGAATTTTTCCCGGATTTGTGTTAAAGTAAGATTGTTTTCTTTGAATTCAACACCAGCATACATTTTGAACCGATGAAAAAATTCCGATACATTCCTGCCAATAGGTTCTCGAATCAAAGAAATAATTTTAAAAGTAGTCTGTTTGCCAGATTTAAAATAGCTATATATTTCTCTTGCTTCCCAAAAATAACAATGTTCATTGAATTGATGAATGTGAATGACTAACCCAGGATAAGACTTTTTTAATGGATGATAAATTGAGGATGATGAAACTTTTCCCATTTGATAAATCAATACAGGAACTGCTTTCCTTAGTTTTATAGGAAAGGTAAGTTTTATAAATAAATCTTTCAAAAAGTTCTTTATAACATCCATTGTAAAAGTTAATAATGTTGTGGTTTGTTTTCAGAATTTTATGCCTAAATCTTCAGCAATCTCTTTATTGCAAACTAAATAGTTCCAACATTTATTGGGGCTGCGCCGCAGGTTTTCTTTTCTTAAAATGCCTTCCTTATCATCAATATTGAAAAATAAATAGCCCAATTTTTTAAAATCAATTTGTGATTCGACTTGCATCCCGATTTCATCTCGCAGAATCTCTATAATCAATACTGGTCTATATTTTTCGATGTAATTTTTAAACCCTTCGATAACTTGTGGTTCATGTAATTCTACATCAATTTTCACCAAATCAATTTGTTGAATATTGTTTTTTTCAATGAAGGTATCCATTCGGGTTACAGGGAATTCGTTATTTTCCTTATCCCAAACACCCTTTAATGAAATTACAGCATCTTGATTTGAAACTCCAAGTTTATGACATTGGATATCGTAGTTATTTATCTGATTGTTTTTTAGCAATCTGTTATGCCAAAGTGCAGACGGTTCAAAAGCATGAACTTCCGAATTTGGGTTCATTGCTTTTGAAACCAAAGCATAAATACCACCGTTGGCACCAATATCGAGGATGACATTACTCCGTGCACTCAATTTTTTCCAAATCGTCATAGACATACCTTCCCAGCCATCGAAAATTCCTTTCCAGAAAATTTCATTGGTAATGTTACTACCATCGCTGTTGACTTTAAAACAGTGTTTGTTATCAATCTTAACCGTAAACGCAGAATCGAAATACAAATGCTGATAAATATTTTGCGGTGGAGTCCAAACAGTCTTAATAATAGAAAACAGTTGTTTTTTCAACGGCAATGCATGATAAACTTGTTTGAGTAGTTTTTTCATTTTTATTTATGCTTTTTCTTTTTTTCTAACAATTTCATTGGTGGGATAATTATTTCTATCTCTTTCAATAACTTATCCGCTTGATTTTCTCTGGAGTATTGTGCAATGATTTCATCATCACCAAAATATCTTAACTCACCATTTTTCAACCACTCTTCATACCATTTTACCAATAAATCACATACTTGCTGACCATCTCTGGCCACTTTACCAGCTTTGGTTTCAATCATTAATTTATCAATCACCGCCTCATCGCCCGGTGAAATCAAAATGTTGGTTTTAAGACCAAGATATTCGAATATTTTCCCACTATAAAATCCAGTGTATTGATGAAATCCTGGATAAAAAAGTATATGACTTTCTCTGCCAACTTTCAATGCTTCGTCTCTCGAAACCCTTTTTGTTATCACTGTATTTTCAAATGGCATATTCTCTCGAACTCTTTGCGCAACTTCTGGGATACTCTCTAATCCGATAAAATTAAATTGGATTTTAGGTTTATTGATTTTTTGAATAAACAATTGAACACCTTCAAAAAATTCAACCAGACTTTGTTTGGGGTAAATAGTGCCTAAAACTGAAACTTGAAAAGTTTGAATATTTGGAATTTTTTCGAGTTTATCAAACAACGCCGCTTCGTAGCCATTGGTAAGGACGATGCTTCTTTTATTAGATAATTTGTCGAGGTAATTGGCAATCGGTGCGCAAACAGAGGTAACAAGTCTGGCGTTTTTTAACCATTTTCTTGTAAAATGATTAATTGAAGCAAACTCAATCTTTTTAAACAAGGAATTTTTCGGGTTTTTGGCTAAAATGAAATGGTCTTCATAGTCTCGATAATCGCCGATATAAGGAATTTTAAATTTTTCGTGTAATTGATAAGCCACATTAATGATATTATATGGCTCAGCGGTGGCGATAATTAAATCAAAAGGGTTGTTCTTTATAAATTCTTCCAAATAGGGAAGATATTGCATTGCATCTGTTTCACGCTGAATATTACCGATGGCCAGATGATAAAAAGTAGAGAATTTTGAAATTATCGGCAATTGATTGTATTCAACTTTTTTATACGGAAGATATAAAACTTTATAATTTTCTCTATTGATTATCTCTGGTTTGTTCTGCTCACTGGTATTTAACCAATCCTGCCATTCATTTAACTCGCCTGACCAATGTCTGCAAGCAACCGTAACATCATAACCTTTTTCAGAAAAATATCGCGCCCACGAAACTGGACGGTGAACGCCAATAGAATTACAAGGCGGGAAGTAATAAGCAAGAATAAGGATTTTCTTTTTGTCAGACATCTCAAAAGTGCTTGCGGTCAAACTAATTTGGTGTACAAATTATATCAAAATGACAATTCGTTAATTCTGAACTATTTGCAGACAATCGCTGGCCATTGTCTGCATTTTCAATTTGATAATTATATTCACTGATGAATTTTACAAGTTCGGAAGCCGAGGCATTTTGTTGCTTCAACATTTGGTCATCTACTTCAATAAATAAGATTGCACGTTGTTGGGATAGCGTAGCAGTCGCACCTTTTAATACATTAAACTCAAAACCTTCAATATCCATTTTTATAAAATCTATCTTCGATAAATCAGGTCTTTTTGCCAGAAAATTATCCAAGGTAAACGCTTCAACTTCTTGATTCGCATTGTATTTTGATTTATCGGCTTCCTTTCGCATCCTAACCCCGCCGCTGTTTTGATCTTTTGGTGGCGAAAATGAAAGCATTTCATTCTTATCCGACAAAGCGATATTGTTGGTTTCAATATTACTGAAATTATTCAGTGCGATATTCATTTTCAATCTATCATAAATATATGGAACAGGCTCAAATCCTATGTTTTTTCCTGCCTGATTTACTTTTGCAAAATTTAGTAAAGTCTCTCCAATATTGGCTCCAATATCTAAAACTGTATAACCGTTTTTAATCAAATTGTACAGTTTTTCACGCGGTTCAACCTGAATTCCATAATAAATAATGTATTCCATGTAATCACTGATATCCAAATTGAACTTTATTCCATTTCTATTCACTATTCGAGTTGTGCCGGGTTGGTATTGATAATAATTTGGGATTAACTTTGAATAAAAATTATTCAAAGGTTTGTCCTGGGTAAGTTGAACTAATAGGTTTTCCACAAACCGTATTTTACCAATTGTGCGAATTGAATTTAGAATTTTTGTTTTAACCGAAAGGTTCTGCATCTATCTTTTTTGAAATAATGATTGATTCGAATTACCAATTGTAACCGGATTCATAACCAAGTTTAATCAAAAGGTCGCCATATTTTTCTTTAAAAACGGTTTTATGCATTTCAGTAAAATGATTTTTCCAATCGCCGCGCAACCCTTTTCTATAATGGGAATTGACGTTTTCCTGTCCGTTAATCCGACCTTTTGATAATTTTTTAAAACTGTATTTATGTGCCACTAAATTCTCAATACTTTCTGGTAGTAACCCGTTTTTATTTAATCTTAAAGTTTCTGGGATGTTTTTATATTTTAAGACTCTATTAATTTTGCTATTAAAATTATAGAGTATTCTGTTGTTTTTGTTTGTATTATCCATCAATCCCATGAATTTAAATATTGCAATCCATGATTCTATTGGTGATTCAGTTAAGTCTTCCATCTTAATTTCAAAAATTCTTGGGTCTAAATAATTCCAATCCCCAATATGCTTTAAATAAACATCAGAAAACTCAAATTCTTTTAACAAACCTTCATTTTTATCCAATGTTTGTAAAAGTTCTCGATGTTTTTCTAGATTTTCCCAACCCTTAATAGGGTGGGTTTTTAGGTGAGAATAATAACCTGAAACACAAATGTCACGAGGGTCACGGATAACGTGGAAGGCTTTGAAATCACTACCGAGTTTATCTAGTTTATCAACGGTCGTGGTTTGTGAAATCAACAAAGAAGATTTTTTAATTGTGGAATATTGCTCCGGATGCGCTTCAAATGCTATTTTATTATAGATAGGTTTCAATCCCAGTACATTACAAATTTCATAGCAAATATCAATGACATAAGTTGATGCACATTTATGATGTCCAAAAAAACAATATAATTTTGGTTGATTATTAGACTGCATCTTTCTTAATTTTTTTGGAAAAGATTAAAAATCATAAACTTTCCGATACTCTTCAATTGGTACATTTCTTTTCTCGGAATACATATTGTAGGTGTCGTAGTTCCTATTAATTCGTTCGTTTTCAATAAATTTTTCTATAAAATGAATGCAGTTGGGATTATCGGTGCCTTTTAATTTGCTATATAATTCCTTTAAAAAAGTTGTATCCGGAAAGTTTAAAAATTCTTGTGCAACATTGAAAAAATTCTGAACAAAGTGTTCACCGTTTTTTGGAAGAATTTGCCCTGATAAGAATTTTAATTTTCCATTTTCTGGATAGAAATAATCTTCCCGGTATTGGGCAACGCCTATTTTCTTTATATTAAATTCGAGCTTATCTAGCACGTTCTTAATCAATTGCTTGTTTTTCTGAACGATTGGGTGCTTCTTAAATTTAGTTGCCACACTTGTTGGATAATGGGTACTCCACAAACCATAGGTCATCGTCGTTGTTTCTGGATAAAAAATAGTGTGGGCTGTATGGCAATCAATAAATTCAATTTTGCCCGGACTGTGTGGCACATATTTTTCTAAATCAACTTTGGCTTCCATTTTATCCTTATCAATTTCATAACCTTGTTTAAAAATCATGGAAGTATACCCAGCACCTTTTGCATTTATTGTCGACAATAGAAAATCATCATGATGATGCATTGTTGAATAAGAATAGTCCGTTCGTTTCTCCTTATTTGGGCCAAAGAAGTTGACGAACATAAAACATTCAGTTTCGTCAATCAAAGTCAATTGAAAATCAGGTGTGCAACGTTTTGTCTCAAAGAATTTAGGTTTAACGATATTTCTTTTCATTACCTCAAATATCACCTCGTCATTTGAAGCCATTCTATTCAAAATAGGATAGCATTTTAAATGTGCTTCATACTTATTAGTAGTGGTTTTGAAGGTTTTTATTATCTCTTCAAGACATTCATCTAATATGTGTTTCATTGCGGTTTAAATTTTAGTGGTTGATAATTTTTATTATTCGCAACAAATTTTTCGGCTAAAATCCTTGTGAAAATTGCAGCCCCTTGTTTATTCAAATGCCCAATGTCAAAAGAATTTTCTACATTATAAAACTCTGGATATTTCATTGGATTTGCCATTTCAATGATACAATTTTCAGGCATTTTTTTTTGAATTGCTAAAACGTCTGAATAATCATTCATTCTTGGCGGGATAACAAAGAATAATTTGACACGCTTTTTTTCGCACTTTTTTAACAGGTTAAGGATTCTGTTCAAATGCGAATGATTTAAGTTCTTATTTGTGGAATCATCCAAAAAATCGTTAATCGCATTTTTTTCTCTTCGTTCTAATTGTTTAGGGTCTTTTTGAAATTCATTCAATCTATCCAAATTCTCTTTTGAAAGTTCATCATCCAATGGTAAAAAGCCGTTGTTAAACGAGGCCACCAATTGAGAATCCAAGAATTCCTGCGCTTTCATCATTTGGGCTTTGCCGGAGGATAATCCTAACTTATTGAACAAATAATTTAAGATAAAAGAAGCAATTCGACTTGTTTTGGTAAGAAACGAACCTCTTTCATTCCATGCAACTTCAATTGCAAACAATAGGTTTTTGCTATTTAAAAAATAAGTTGACCGAGGCTTAAAAAAGTTGTCCAATTCTATGCCTTGTAATTGCGATAAGACAATTACAAGGTTTTTAATTGATAAATTGCGTTGGTTGAGTAGGTTTTCTAAAAGATAATAATTTTCAGGATTTGCCAACCCGGGAACACCAACATTATATGAATTTGTAGGAATAGAATTGACTTTTGTGATGCTGTCAAATAGCATCGGGTCAATCTGTCTATAAAAATGGCTTGACCCTAAAAAGACTGTGTTTATGTTTTTACGTGATTCAATGTCTTGCAGTTTAGCAAAAAACAACGGATTTCCCCAAGCATAATTAAATGATTGATTTTTAGTAAAAAACCAATCCACAAAACCCAATAGAATTACGAGGCTTGTTAAAAAGATTAAGAGATTTTTTACAAAAAATTTCAATTTACTAAATGCTAAATTATAAGACTTAAATTTGAAAGGATAATTTTCTATTTAAAAAATCAATGTTTTAATAATTTTTCTAATTTTTCTAACCGAGTCTTCAAATCTAACATTTCATTTTGTAAGGTGTTTATCTCTGTTTTTTGTTTCTCCATAGTGGCTTGTTGTTCTTTTATTGCTTGAATTGATACGACAGCCAACCCACCATAATTCACATGATAAACATCATTTTCACTGGAATAACTAACGAGTTCGGGAAACGATTTTTCAACGTCCTGCGCCAAAAAACCTATGGAATGTTTATCGGAATCTTTATTTTCTTGAAACAAATAAGTCTTTGCATCAAGATTATTCAATTTGTCCAATACATTAGTTAGCGGTTGGATATTGCGTTTTTTACGTTCATCCGATAAATTACTGTAAGCACCAGTAACAGAATTGATTGTTGCAACTGCCGTTGCTCCACCATTTTTGGTATATAAAAACAAATCGCCAACTTGATTGGAGGTGAAAAACCTCCAAAAGTGTTTATTTACTTGTGTATTTTCTATCGTAAATCCATCGGCAGTAGCCGTATTCCCATGTGCTACATGAAATTCTGATGTCGGAGTTGCGATACCCACTGCCAATTTCCCATTGACATTTATAATATTGGATAAGAAATCACCATAAATAAGAGGTTTGTCTCCACTGTTATTATCAATATAAAGTTTATTATCACCTTTTTCATATCGGCCAGCATTGTATCCCAAAAAAACATTATTACTGCCTTCGCTGCTTGCTCCGGCCGCTGTTCCGACAAACACGTTATTGCTGCCAGAAGCATTAGATACACCGCCAGTTGTATTTCCAATAAAAACATTAAATTGACCTGTTGTCATGTGCGCGCCCGTTTCTGTTCCGATAAATGTATTGTATCCTCCTGTTTGCATTTTTGTGCCGCTATTCATTCCAACAAATACATTTTCATGGGCGATATTATTCAATTTGCCAGCACCACGACCAAGGAAAGTATTACGTGAACCTTTTGAATTATTACTACCTGCTAAATTGCCTAAAACTGTGTTGAATAAACCCTGAGTAGAATCTTGGTTTATAACATTTTTTTGACCCGCACCTGCTCCAATAAATGTATTTGAGCCGGGGTCGAACGTCTCCATCATCAAGGTCTTTGTATTATTTACTCTGAATATAACCACGTTTGTATCTTGAATATAAAACCGAACCTTATCTTCATTAGCAATTTTTTCTACTTGCACTCTTGTATTTCCATCAGTATCTTTAATTAAACTGCCCACTAAACCGCCGCCGCCAGAATATGGAATAACAACTTTATTTCCATTAGAAATGCTTAATTCTTGGGAAGTTGGATTGAAAGATAAAGTTTGATTTTCATTATTTGGGTCAGCATCCGCATCATCTATCGCTGGTAATATGATTTTGTTTCCTTTTGAAATCTCCAATTCCTGCGTGCTATTATCGTAAGTTAAATTTTGAATTTCATTCGTTGGGTCAGCATCTGCATCATCGTTATTTCCTGTTTTTTCAGCATAAAGTGCATAAGGAACTGATAAAATTTGGCTTGTTCCCATAGTAACGAAGTTATTACCACCAGCAACGTCCATTTCTGTTTTGATAAAATAAGGGCCAGCCGCCCAATTTATATCATTCAATGTTGTTCCCAAAACCACTTGGCCTTGCCCAATAGAGACATTTAACAAGCCTAAATCAGATGAAACAGCACTATGCGTTTCTGAATACACTTCTGTGCCTGAAACTGAACCTTTAAGCAAGGAAATTTTTAGTTTTACATTATGATTGGCAAGAGGTTGATTAATGGAGTTTCTTGCAACAGCCTGATACTTAAAAGATGCAGGTGATTGTGCAGAAATCATTGAAACAAAAAAGAGAGCAATAAGAAGAGCGGATAAAATTTTCATATTCTTGATTGATTGATTATTGATTAATTTGTGGATTTTATGATTTTGTGGATAGAAACTACGGATTGGTTTTTGTCAAATATATTAATAAAATAAGTGCCGAAATTTAGTTGTCCAACATCTAATTGAACTTTATCAGCCTCAATTTTACCTGTTGCTAAAACTTTGCCGAGCGCGTCCGTCAATTGATAATTCGAAACCAGCGGACTAATGTTTTCTATAAAAACAAATTGGTTTGCAGGGTTTGGATAGATTTTAAAGTTCGAATTGGTTTGGGTAAAAACGGGGACAATTGTTAAGTAAATTTGCTGAAAACCTTGTGTCAACTTTAATGTATCTGCCGAAAAAGTTTCAACAGAAATTTCGCCGAGTGTCCATGATAATTCTCCGGCTTGTGCATTTTTATAAATATCCCCGCCATTGGCCAATGTTTCGCGAACGATGGTTTGTCCTTCCATTTTTAACATGGATAAGAAAACAATAAAAAAGAGTAAGTTTTTCATATCAATTTATGGTACTGATTTTATAAAGTTTATTTTCAAAAAGTGGATTGCAAGGAATCGAATCGCACAAATTTATGCCCGGTTTGCGTTTTTGACTATCAATAATTAGCAATTTTCTATCTTTTAGATTCGCATCTATTTTTCCATTTAAAAATAGGTCATCAATCATTTTTCGTTTTTCAGCAATAAAAGGTGTTGTTACTTCATGTGAAACCAAAGAACGCATTGGGGTGTATACCATCGCCCAGTAACTAATCATTTCATCATCACTAACTATTAAATAATCGTTCTTCCCTTCTTTGTTTAACACATCTAACACTTCTTTTTGTTGTTTAAACAACTGCAAACCGCCAGAACCGCGATAATTATCTATTGAAAAATAAGTAAAGAAACTAAGGTTGTCTGATAAAAACAAAATGCAAATCAACGTCGTCAGGATGCCCGAAGTCATTCTTGAAAACTTGCTATTTAAGTTGTCAAATAATTTTATTAAAACTCCTGCACTTAATAAAAACAAAGAAAGATAGACATAACCCTTTTCAAAATGTAGAGGCTGTTGCGGCTTGAATGCAAATTCATGATTTGCCAGTAAAAATACTATCGCAAACATCAAAAACAAAAAACGATTGAATGATTTTTTAAATATTGGTACAATTAATTTGGGTTGTCTAAACAGCCAACAAACCATAATCGTTATCAAAAAATAACCGGGCACAAAATTTATAGCATCGTACATAAAATTTGTGCCGCCCTCTTCGGCTGAGTTTACCCAATGTGTAGAAATTATATCGCGATGTTCTGCATTTCTATTTAAATAGGCAAGATAGTAGCCGATATGATAAACTAAAATTGCAGACAACCCGCCAATAAATTTCAGGCTAACTTCTTTATTTTTAAAATAAAACCGTTCAAGAAATGAATAGGTTAATAGTATTGCAAGATAAGTAAATCCAGTATGTGGAGAAGAAAGGGACAATATTAAAGTTAAAACCAAGACCCAATTCCAATTCTTTTTATACACCAAATAAATAATTCCAACTGCCAATGCATGATAATAGGCTTCTGTTGGATAAATTAAATTTCTGCCAAAATTCAAACCCCACCAACCTTTGTCTGGGTCAAAAACAAACATCTTCAATACCCCTTCTTTAAGACTTTTTTTCGTTAAAAAACTATACAAAAACCCTGAAATAGATAGAATTCCACCGCCCCAAACCAATAGAATAAAAGTCAATTTTTTAGAAACCGTTTCCAATCCGTACATGGATTTAAACAGTTTTATCAACGTGAAAATACAAACTGTCCCGGCTAAAATTCCAAAAATATCAAACACAATTCCCGGCGGTAAACCCGTCAATGTCCATACAATTCCAAGAAAAAGTATATGAATTTGGAAATAAATAGCCTCGTTATTGAAATTATCGGACATCGGCAACGGATAAAAAAGACTCCATTTGCCCCGGTCAAAATACTCCCGCGCCAATGCCATATAATACGGTGAATCGCGTTTGCCCAAAAAACCCGTGGGAATTAAATTCGGGTCGTTGTATGATTGGAGATAGTGCCCAATATAAAGCATAAATAAAGGAGCAAGTAATAAAAATGCCGCCAACCAATATTTCCAATTTGAATTAACCTGTTTCACGATAGTTTTTTCAATATTTTTAAAACACCTTCTTTCACTGCTTTTCGGTGCGCCGAGGCATTTTCATTGTTGGTTTGTTTGGAATAATTGGTCAAAAACCAATCGTAACTTTCTTTAAACATCATTTCATTGCTGTATTTTGGCTTCCAACCCAAATCAATCAAGGGTTTTGTATCAAAATAAAAAGCCTTGTGGTAAGTCAGATAATGCCACGGAGCAAGCGGCGACAATCCCAATTTATCCAAAAATTGCAAAGTCCCAATCGTTGGGCCAATCGGCAGGCCTTTTACACGACTTTTTGTGCCTGCATATTTTATCAAACTTTCAAGGTCGGCACGAAGCGTATTGAAAAACGGAGTGCCAACATTATAAACGCCCGGTTGGTTTTTTTCCAAAGCCAACATATACAAATCCATCAAATCGTGTGCATGAACGAATTGAAACAAAATATTACCGTCACCAATCACATAAATATTGGCACTGTCTTTTATCCAATCAAACAGGATTTGAAAAATACCAAGTCGTCCTTCGCCCAAAATCGTGCGCGGGCGAATAACAATCAAATCAACCCCATTCGCCTCGCAAATTTTCCGCACCCTGACTTCGCCTTCTAACTTTGCTTTCCCGTATATTTCTATTGGATGAATTTGCGATATCTCCGTAATCGGGCACTCCGGCAAACCATATAAAGCCGAAGAACTCATGTGAACAAAAGATTTTACACCTGCTTTTGCGGCTTCCTCCGCGGCAATTTCAGAGCCGAGGACATTTACTTCCCAAAATTTATCGCCAGATTTTGTCAAAGGGACGAGCGCAACATTGTGGTGTACAACTTTCACGCCTTGCATCGCTTTCGCAACCGCATCTCTATCTCGGATATCAGCATTGATAAATTCTGCTTCTTTTGGCCTGTCCGGGCTATCCCAAATGTCCAAAACCTTTACTTTTTCGCCTTTTTCAACCAATCTTTTGACAATCAAATTGCCCAAAAATCCTGAGCCGCCTGTAACTAAATGCATATTTTTATTAGTGATTAGAGTTTAATTTTTAGAGGTGACAAAGATTTCGGAAATTTGAAAAATTTCCGAAATCTGGCTTGTTCAATAAATCAATTTGTCGCGCCAAAAGGCTAAAAACTCGTAAATTTTATGAAGCCATCTATAATTATAGTAAAATAAACGGCGCACTATTTTTTCATCTTTCGCACAATCTGGGTAGTCAACTTCAATTACTTTTTCAATTAAAAAAAATGCTTTTTCAAAAGCCAAAACCGCCCGCCGCGCATGAATTTTTCCAACAACTAAAATGATTGGTATTTCGTCATCAATTTCATTGTCCAAAAAAAAAGTGTGCGTCATCACGGCATTCATGTAAGTATCGACATAGTTTTTTTGCCAAATTTCGTCGGTCGGAATAACCGAAACATCCACTTTTGGATAGTTTTTCTTTAAAAATTCACCGCCCAAAGCCTGTTCTGTTTTTTCAAAACCAAAATGATTGGCCGGCGCGAGATAGATTGTCTGATTGGGTTTCCAAATTTCCGCTGCCTTTTCCAAAACCGCCCGATAGACAAAACTTGGATAAATTTTATTATCAATTACAGAAATTCCATCCGGCACAACAACTATCGGATTCAACAAAATCAAATCAATTTTTTGTATTCATCATTGAAATACAAGGCATCTTTCACACCTTTATATAAATCAACTTTGGGCGAATAACCCAATTCACGTTCTGCTTTTGAAATATCGCAAGCAATGTTTTTATTGAGTTCAGAAAGCACATGGATTTTCTGATGATAGATACCCAATGATTGCAGTGTGGCGTCTATTTTTTCAGCAATTTGACCAACAAAAAATGGCAAATGTGTCTTGTTTTCTTTGGGTTTTATGCCAAATTCTTTATCCAAAACTTCACTAATTGTGTGAACCATTGATTTCATCGAATAAGCCGTTTTATCGGCAATCCAATAGATTTCACCGCGCGATTTTGGGTTTGTTGCAGCCAATAAAATGCCTTGTGTTATGTTTTTTACATTGGCTTTTGACCTTAAATTTTCGCCATCGCCGACAAATGGAAACTTACCATCTTTAATCATTTTATAAAAAACAGTCTGTCTGTCCGGTTGATTTTCACCATAAAACCACGGTGGCCGGATAATCGTGATATTGTTTTTTGCCATTTTATTTTTCAAATACAACTCCATCTCCATTTTCGATTTTCCGTAATTCATGTAAGGATTGTACGGCGCATTTTCATCGAACAAATGGTGGTTATTTGGATTGCAACCGAGCGGCGAATTGCTCGAAATTATCACCATTTTTTTCACGCCCGCAGCCTCCGCAGCCTCGACCAAATTCTTCGTTCCTTCCACATTTATCCGATAAAAATCCTTGATAGATTTTGGATGGATGATGCCCGCGATGTGTATAAAAAGCCCATTTTTGAATGGCGAGTCGAAAAATTTTCGGCAACTTTCGGCATCGGTCACGTCTCCCGAAGTCATCTCAATTTTTGAAAAAAGCGGCTCTTTTTTGGCGGCTTCCAACTCCCCTGCGAGGGTCATCGCACGCACGGAATAATCGCCCGGTTTGAAATTTTCTAGCACGTCCGCGTCGCCGACCGACAGGGTTTTGCAGAGTTGCCGACCCAGCCAGCCGGTCGCGCCGGTCACGAAAATTTTGTCAAAATCAAAGTTCATTCTTGATATTTTTTTTCAAAAATTTTAAAGTATTCATCATCGAAAACGCCATCAAACTGCCCTGCGGGTTCACCGACGGCGAAGTGCAAAGTGCGGAGCCGTCCACGACAAAAAGATTTTTCACGTCCCACATTTCGCCGTCGTTGTTGACCGGCGCGGCGGATTTTGAGCCGCCCATCGGCACGGAGCAAAAAAGGTGGATGGTCATCAAATTGAGCATTTTCATGGACAATTTGTCCAATTCATCCACTTTTTTGTAGTTTTTTAGGGTCAATGGTTTCGAAACCGAGGGAAAAAGTTCCACCGCGCCCGCCTCAAAAAGCAAGCGGGTGAGCAAACGATAACCGCGCCGCAAGTTATTTTGGTCGCGTTTTGTCATCGAAAAACGGACGAGCGGCGACCGAAAAAACGGCAGCAAATTCACTTTTCCCAGACCTTCCGGGCAAATCATGATGTAGTAATTGGCGATTTTTTGCCATTCGTCGGCGCGCTGCAAATTTTGCGAATCGTTGAGCGCAAGGCCGATGTAAGCCTTCGAACTGATACTGCAACCGAACGAAATTTCTGGTGAAAATTGCTTGACTTGGTGCACCGGAACACCCATGTTTGAGGTGTTGATTTCCTCTTCGAACCGCGCCGAAAACTTGAAAGTTGGGTGCAAACTCAGCGTCTGACCGACCCGCCGCGAGATGCCACTTTTCAACAAAAGCGTTGGTGTACCGGTCGCCCCGGCGGCCAAAAAAAGGTATTCGCACTGAAAATTTGCGGCAGTTTTTTGACCTGCATTTTCACCATTTTCTGTCTCGCAAAAAACCTCAAATCCTGCCGAAGTTTTTTGAAAACGTTGAACGGAAGTTCGCGTTTTCAGGGTTCCGCCAGCCTTCAAAAAACGTGGAATGAATGTCTCAGTCATGGATTGTTTTGTGCCGCCATCGGCCTCCGATTGGCCTTCATATTTATACCAGCGCGGAATTTCGCGGGCGTCCCAACCCAATTTATCCGCGCCAATTTTTAATTTCATGGATGCTTTTGGCGGCGTGCCGGGCATATAACTGATGTTGATATCCTTTTCTATCGTGTTATAAGTTTTTTCTAAAAAACTATGGTCGATAGATAATCCGTGTTGATTTATCCATTTATCCAAAACCGTTTCTGGCAAACGATGGTACAAACCACTGTTCACTTCACTGCCGCCGCCCACGCACGAACCTTCCACATAAGTTATCGGCGGGTTGCCAAAAGCAGGCGTAATTCCACCGTTCTTATATTTTTTGTTCATTTCTGTGGAAGAAAATAAGGGGATTTCGTTCATTTGAAAATTGCCGCCTGATTCAATCATTAAAACGTTCAATCCGCGTTCGGCCAATAAAGTCGCACAAACCGCGCCGCCGGGGCCAGAACCGATAACTATTGCTTTATATTTTGTATTGAAATTCAATGTAAATTAGGCTGTTTTCAATTCGTCGGTTTCCAATTCTAATGTCTTTAAAATTATCAAAGAACTATAAAATCTGTACAAATTGGATAGAATTGGAAATTTTACCCGTCCGAAAAGGTTGAAATAACTACGTTTTGATTTCTCGGATAAATTGGCAAACGTGCGGAGATTGAAAAATAAGAACAGATAATTGGCTACAATCGTCATCATCATTATCCCAAATCTCAAAAAATCAGGCATCACCGAAACTTGCGATTTTACAAATTCTTGAACCTGTTGAATGTATTTTTCTTTTCCGGCCATTTTCAAAGTGTCAGCCACAATTGAATTTACAATTGAAAAATAGAGGTTCATTTAAATAAAATAGGTTATCAATCCGAGGTACGCGCCCCACGACAATACTGTAAACAAGATAAATTTGTCTTTCAAAAGGATATCCGTCGGGCTTTCAATATTGTTAAAAACAAAAGACAATTGCATATACCGCATCAATCCGAGGATAACAAAAAAAGTAGAGTAGAACAGTAAATTCTTGTTGCCCTGATAGTATTCATTGAAAAAAGTGTACATGATATAGACAACGACAGTCACCGTCAAAAAGATAATTTGCAGTGCGTTTATTAGTGGTTCGTTGTATCCGTTCAATGAATGTCTTTTGTTTCCATTGTCAATATTCAATTGAATTTCTCCTTTTCGTTTTCCCAATGCCAACAACATGGAGATACAAAACGTCATAATTATCAGCCAATGTGAAAACGGAAGACCATTTGCCGCCACGCCCACCAAAACCCGCAACACAAATCCAACCGCAATAAACGAAACATCCAGAATCGCTATCTTTTTAAAATAATAAGAATACAAAAAATTCTGGAAAACATAAGCCGCAATAAAAGGTAGGGTAGCGGCGAGGAATAAATATTGAACTGGAAAAACAATTATCGCCAACAAAACAACCAATAACCATGCAGTTTGAACAGATAATTTTCCGCTGGCAATTGGGCGCTTCGATTTTTCTGGGTGCAGTTTGTCTTTTTCGAGGTCAACGATATCGTTGATAATATAAATCATGCTCGAAGCCGCACAAAAAAACAAGAAGGCATAAATCGTTCTGATAAGTTTATCCGTCTCTCCAATCTGACCAGCCACAAACAATGGGATAAACACGAACAGGTTTTTTACCCACTGTTTTACACGGAATTGTTTTACAACGATTGAAATAAACGACATCAATTGTTGATTTTAAAAATCACTTCTTCAAAATCTCCGAAGCCATGTTTCACGGTGTCGGCTTGGTGATAGCCGTTTTTTTCCATTAAATTCTTCAAAGTTTCTGGTTCAATTTTATGTGCATACATATCATCGTTGTGATATTCCAATTGAATTAACTTTACTTTTGAAGCCACTTTTCCATGATTGAACAAGCCGAGCATACACTTATATTCGTGGCCTTCCGTATCTATTTTCATAACATCCACTTCCTTTTCCAAAACGTGTTCATCAATAAATTCCTTTAAACTAACCGTCTCAACGGGATAACTCGCCACCACAATATCTTCTGGTTTCACGCCCAAAACCTTTGATTTCATTTTTAAATATTCAGAATTGGGATTCAATTCTTCAAAAGTGGAAGTCTGGTCAAACACATTTTCATTAAAAATCAATTGCCCTTTATTTTCAGAAACACCGAGGTTGAAAATCTTGACGTTCGGTTTGTTCTTATATTTTTCAATCAAAAAATCATACAGTTGGCGGTTTGGTTCAAAGCCATAAATTTTGCAGTTTTTATTCAATTTCAAAAAGAAATCAATGTGCTGGCCTTTATTTGAACCCACATCAATTGCAGTTTTGATGCCGTCAGGCAGGTGTTTTTTAAACGTGCGTTTCAAGTTTGGAAAGAAAAAAATGTCCTCGTTAAGGTCAATTAATTTATCCACCAATTTGACTCTTAATTGTTTTAGCATATCAGTTTAGTTTTTCTGGGGTGAAAAAGTTGGTTTTATTTAAAAAAAACAGGTTGTGCGAATTGATGATTTCTATTTCAGCGGGATTATGAATTGGGTCAATTTCCAAAAATTCTATCCCCGTTAAATTTTTCAATTGATAAGTATCTTCTCTGATTTCTAAGTTTTCAATAGCAGTTTTATCCGGTTTAATAAAATTAGCAGGTTTGTTGCAGCGATAAAACAAACTCGAAGTTGATTTTGGCAAATGATAATACAATTGATTCACCCCTCGCATCCTTGATGGATAGCCCCAAAAAGCAATCGGCAAACTTTGTGGGATAGAAAAATTGCCAATCGAGCCTTTTAAACTGATAACCAAAAGATAAAAACCCTTGTTTATTGGCGTAAAATCAATGGTTTGCCTATCTGAAATTGTATCGTCTAAAAAGTCTTTGAAATAGAAAACTTCACTGCCGTCCAAAGTTGCAATCATTGCAGACGCTCTGTTTTTTCTTCCTCTTTCAATAATTGAGGCTGTTAATTTTAAAGCCGTTTTTCCATCGGAATAGAATATAAACCGTTGGTTTTCCGTCAATTTTAAGTCAAGCGGTTGCGCATCCGCTACCGGGTTTTCGGAATTTAAAATGAAAGAGTTATCTGAAAAAACGGCTTCATCAAATAAGGTTGGATATTGCTTTTTGTCTTCTTCAAATAAAGAATTCATTTCGGTTGGTGTGATGGATTTGAAATTTCCCCAAAATTCTTTGTCTTGAAAATTCTTCCGGCGCGTCCATTTTTTCTGTAAATCAGGATTTTTTTCATGTTGATGGGTTATCGCATCTTGAACGCCCGTCGAATGAACCATGCCGGAATGATGTATTTTCCATAAAAAATGAATTGCTTCATCCGCTTTTGCTATCCTGTCTTCTGATTTTCTGTTCAAATTTTTAAACTCTGCTATCAATTTTAAATAATGAACGTACATTTTATAATCCAAAACCCTTGCTTTTTCACCAGCAGTTTTCACTAATTTTTCAGCCTCATTTATATCTCGAATTGCAAACGGTATTTCCTCCAAACCCATAAAACCTCGGCTCCAACGTTTCAACATTCGTTCCATCGGCGGCCTTGCTGCACCGAAACATTTATCATAAAACTCGGATAGAATTTCCTTTTCATCTTGATCAATATTCCAACCCAAATTAGTCATTAAATACAAAGCCAAACCAATAGAACCTTTACTATAACTTGATTCTAAAAGTATGGCATCCACGCCATTTTTTTGCCAGATTTTAAGGCGTTTTCCTGTATCGTATAAATTGAAACGCGGCAAATCCAATTGCCAAAGCGGGATAGACCAATAATCGTACATCCCCATTGGCCGATTGAGTTTTTTATGCCATTTTTCTATAAACGCAGGCCCCGGTGCTAAATCATGAAAACCTGCCGGGATAATCGTAACATCCACCATTTTATGCAATGGAATATCGGGTGTATCTGCATGAAAATTATAGGCTAAAACACTCACCCAAACGCCCGGATGTTTCTGTTCAAAAACTTCTGCAACTTTATTGGCTAAATAAAAAACACGTGTGCTGATAGACCCCATTTTTTCACATTCGGCACAAGTGCAATGTCCACCACCATCTGTTGGCTCAACACCAATACTTTTTGCTTCAACAGATTCCACACCAAATTTCTGTACATTTCTATCATACTCTTTCAATCTATCTTCAATAAAAAGACTAACAAAATCCTTATTGCTGATACACCATTTCGCCTTTTTAACCCACGGAATCCGTTTGCCTCCAATCTCTGCTAAATATTCAGGATGCGCTACTAATTCTTTTCTATTTGCAACATTAAAATCATAACCTTGATGACCCCAGATTTTGCGGTTTCCGCCCATCCGAGTTCTAATTTTCCATTGTTCCCATTCCGTTTTTCTTAAATTTTCAGGGTCAACCGCACGATTTACCGCAAATCCGCCAGAACCAAAAAACTCCCGGACTTTTATATCTGGGATAACAACCGTATCAATTTTTATAGAAAAATCTTTTAATCCAGTTGGGATAATCGTCCAATTTTTTCCCGGCAAATAAAACCGAAAACCCAATTGTTCAAGATAGAAATACAGTCCGTGCGATAAAGCAGTTTCTGTTTTTCCATAAATAATCAATTGTTTTCCGTTGTCTGTTATATAAAATGATTCTTCTGGCGAGGTTAATATTTTACTTTCAGTTTGGTTGGAAATTAATTCCGTGCGTTCGGTAAGTAAAATTATGTCTGCTTGTGCTGAATTAGTGGTTTCAATAATTGCCTTTTTGCCACTTGCTTTTTCCAATAAATTTAAACAATCAGCAATCGCCGCTTTTAAATTTTCACCGATAGCAACTGGCTTATTTATTGAAAAATTTGTCGGTCGATTTTCAATCGGTACGATTGCGCTTTTTGAGTTCGAACAACTCAACAACGTAAAAGCATAAAAGAAAATGGATAGAAAATTAAGCAACTTCTTTTATTTCAATTTAGATTTTACAGAAAAAATACGGGCAATCTGTGCACCGTCGCTTTTTCTGGACAACATGCTGCTCAATAAAAATGCGTTTTCCGAAAACGGTTTTACCGACAATAATTTATAAACTAATGAATCATTGTAATTGCAATTGGCATAATAAAGTACGTCTTTGTAAGCCGTAAAATAGTTTTGTTCCCAACGATTTTCGGCATCCAATTTATTGAAATAACGCGCTTCGCAAACATCATTGATAATTGGATACGCCGCGAAATACAACAAGTTAACACCGTTCAAATCATAAAACGGATTGATTTCGTAATCGGTCGTAAAAATCGGATTATCATCATTTTCGAGATTGAAACTGTAATCGCCGTCTTCTAAAACAGTCAACATGCCTTTTTTTATCTGCCGATATTCATTCCCAATTTTCGGAAGTTGCGCAAGGTTTTCAACATGATTTATGGCGGTATTCGGCTCACTTTTAGATAGTTTTGTATTGTCATATTCATTTCTGATAGAAAAAGCAGTCATCAATTTAGCGTCAATTTGACCGTTTTTTGTCTCAAAATTTATATCGCTGAAATACATATTGTTACCAAAACGGGTCATTTTTCCAGACAAATCAACCGTATCATTTTCTTTAAAAGCCTTTAAATTTTTAGAACACCGGATTTTCAATCGAACAAAAGTGGCATAAAGCCTATCGTTTGTATCGTTGGTTAAATTATAAGACTTCGTTTCCAAACCTTTGCACAACATTTCCCAATGCGTATCTCCCAGTTCCTTGAAAAGCCAACTTTCAGACAAAGCCTCAATTGCCATTTGTGGCATATTGATTGTGTAGTTTTTTTGAAAATTCATATTGGCTGCTTAATATTTGAGAGATAAAAATTAACGAGAAAGTCTATTTTGAATATCTCCAACAGTTTCAATCATCCCTTCTGCATTGATATCAACACCAAAACGGTTGTCAATCAATGCCACCAACTCTGCCAAACTGATGGAATCCAGTTCCAAATCATTGCGTAAATCCGCGTTCGGATTCAATTGAGTTATCTTGTCCAAACCTGAATTTGATAAGACAGAATTGATAACCGACAATAGTTTTTCTTGCATTTTAATTTATCAAAATTGAAAGTAAATAAAATCTTGTTGACTTCCAGCATTCCCCAAAATCGTAAACAACAATATAAAATAGAATGCCCAGCGAAGTGGTTTTGATTTGACGTGGCTAATTTCAAAACCAAATTCCTTTGTCCGGTTAAACCATTCTATCAAAAGTAAAACCGCTATAAAAAAGAAAGCGAGATAAAAACTTGACCAACCAACTGGTGATTTTGGAAAAAATTCAGCCGAGAAAATCCCTTTAAAATAAGAAAATGCCTGCGAAACTGATTGGGCCCGAAAAAATATCATCCCAACCAACCACAATGTTATGGTCAATAACCAACCACTAATTGAGGTTATAAATTTGTTATTGATAAACTTGTTTTTTTGCCTGATTTGCTTTTGGAAAAAATACTCACTAGCCACCGTTAAGCCGTGTAACAATCCGAAAAAAACAAATGTCCAATTCGCACCATGCCACAATCCGAGTACCAAAAACGTACAAATCAGTGCGGTGACAATGCCGTTTCTGCCGTATTTTCCAGTTGATTTTGTTATCGGCGTAAAAATGTAATCGTTCGCCCAACTCGATAAACTGATATGCCATTTGCGCCACATTTCGGACATTGATGTTGAGAAATAAGGGAAATTAAAGTTCTTTTTTAAATCAAAGCCCAACAGTCGAGCAACACCCAAAGCAATATCTGAATAGCCTGAAAAGTCGCCATAAATTTGAAAAGCAAAAAGAACTGCTCCGATAATCAACATTAAACTTGATTGACTTGACGGGTCAGCAAAAATGTCATTGACTAAGGGCGCACAATTGTCCGCAATCACCATTTTTTTAAAGAAACCCCATAGAATTTGACGACTTCCGTCAATTGCTTTTTCATATTTAAACTCGCGTATTTTAGCAAATTGTGGTAATAAATATTTAGCACGTTCAATTGGCCCTGCTACCAATTGTGGAAAAAAAGATACAAAAGCCATCATTTGAATAAAATCCGTGGTTGGCTCCATCTGCTTTTTATACACATCAATTGTATAACTCAACGATTGAAAAGTATAAAAACTGATGCCAACCGGAAGGATAACTTTCAATACAAATGGGTCAACTTGAACCCCAAAATTGGCAAAAAGTGCTGCAAAAGATTCAGAAAAGAAGTTGAAATATTTGAAAAAGCCCAACATACCCAAGTTGAAAATCAGGCTAAAATAGAGATAGATTTTTTGTCCGGGATTGGCTTTCATTTTTAATCCCAACACAAAATCAACACTTGAACTTAAAAATAAGAGAAATAGAAAACGCCAATCCCACCAACCGTAAAAAACATAACTTGCTATCCAGAGAAATAGGTTTTGCCACCGAAAATTTTTGTCTAATACAAACCAATAAACATAGAAAACTATGATAAAAAATAGAAAAAATGTGGCAGAAGTAAATAACATTTATGTTAGCCTATATTGAATTTGGTGAAAATTCTATTAAAATAATAATTTCCATAAATGGCTGTCATTTCAAAAAAGTAGGATAAATAGTATTTAGTAATTCTCAAAAACACCAACGGCATCTCCCAGAATTTCGGCAAGTCCATTGTCATCCCATATTTTTTCAATAGACTTTTTAATAAAAAATCTATCGTTTTTATTTCTAATTTTGAAAGTTGAGCGAGATAAACATGCTCTCTATCCTTCGTTACCGGTTTTAAAGTGTTTTGATGAATGGACAATCGTTTTTCTGAAATCAGTTTTTCCGATTTATTCTTTTCATAAAATGATAACAAATTCTCTTTTTCAAAAGGAATTTGGAGAAATTGACAAAGATTTCGCAGCGCGATTTCTGGTTGATTTACCAAATCAGAATAGAGGATTTGATAGTAATGTTTTATGGGAATAGATTTTTTCTGATTTTCAATCATCATTTCGCCCTCTTTCCACAAAAGCGCACCACCGACGGTATCCGTAACCAATTTGCGGTTTCGCCCCGGAAATCCAGTGACAGGCGGTTTTCTGAAATGTGTTTGCAACGAACACGCCACGTCGCGGCCATCCCGAACCAAGTGAATAAAACGTGCTGTTGGAAATAAACTCACTATATTTTTTATGTGGGATAATGTTCCGATGGTTTTATCGCCCCAAATTGTTTTGTTTTCATTGGATTGATTCAGGTAGTTTTTATAAAAAGTTTCTATTACGGTTTGTTTTGGAATGGCTGGAAGTTGATTGAATAAATCAGTTTTTAATTGTCCAGATGAAATTTTCCAATCTTCAAAACGGTCATCTTTACTTACTATTTTTAGTAACTTTTCAATATCTTTTTCAGATAAATTTGGTTCAGAAAACTGCGTTAAAACTATCTCAATCAACGGAAATTCATTTGGAATCGATATTTGACTATGCGAAGTCAACATCAAGCGCAATAAAGTGGTACCGGAACGATGGCAAGCGATGATAATAATTGGGGCATTGTTCACTGGGTTTTAAGCGAAAGTAAACGGTTCATGTTCTCAGCCAGTGCCTTTGTGTAAATTGGGACTCCTTTTTTGTTCAAATGGCCAATGTCAAACGATAAATTGAAGTCGTAAAAATCTGGGTAAATTTTAGGGTCGGCCAAATCAATTATATTTTTTTCGCCAATATATCCTAAAACTGGCAGCAATTCTTGGTATTGTTTCTTTTTTAATCGAGGTGGTAAAACAAAAACAAGGTGGATATTTTTGCTTTTTGCAGCAGTCATTAATTTATTTACCCAAATCAGGTGCTGTTTGCCTTCGTCTATATCCAAATAAATCTCCGTTCTGCTCAATCTGGCTTCGTTTTTTCTGGCAGCCAGTATTTCAGGTTTCTTTTGTAATTCCGATTTTCTTTCTAACAAACCTTTTCTATCCGATTCGGTAATTTTTAAATCACTCGAATTGTCATCCAAATTAAAATATCCATTGTTTTGATAACCCAAACTATTGTTATCTGTTACACTTTTTGGGTTAAACAAAGCAGCAAAAGCAGGCTTTAAAAGGTCGATTTTTATTGCTTTTCTTAACCACGTAAAAATTCCGTTCCTGATTGCCGAAAATTTTTGTTTCTTATCGTACAAATCGTTATTGTAAAAGTGGCTTACATAACCCTTCAAATTATCGAAACTTAAATTGTACTGCAACCTCACCGTCGGCACGTTTACATTATCAATTATCTGAAAAGGCTGCATTTCCAAAAACACTGTTTGGGTTCCGGAAGGCGAGTTTTCTATAAAATTGAGTGCAAATGGATACAATTCAGGGTTAAAAAAACCAGCGTAACCCAAATTGAAAGATTTAGAATTCGGGACAATCGTATCAAAAATTGCTGGGTCAATTTGCCTATAAACTGTACTTGCACCGAGAAAATAAGTATTGTATTTCTCAACACTTTTATTCAGGTATTGAATCTTCGCAACTGTGCCTTCATTACCCCAATAATAAGGCAAAAAGAGTGTCGGGATTTGAACAAGCAGCAAATAAATTGCAGCAAATATTGCAACCTGTTTTAAGTATGGTTTCATTTATTCGGCAGTGATTCTTTGATGAATCGCTTCGGCATAACCATTTGATCTCCAATGGTTTGACAACTCAACAGAAGTCGGAAACCATGCTTCGTTTTTTGCCGCGTATTCTATTAAATCGTTGTAAAGTTGTGCCGGTTCGCCTTCTGTATAATTGTTGTGCCACAAAATACTGACCACGCCATTTATTGATTTAACTTCATCAATAATATTGAAAATAACTGTTCTTGCTTTTTTCCAATCCATCCGCATATAATTCGCAAAACTGGCATCCATAATGTGCAAAGGCAACTCTAAAATGGGTATTTTTTCACCAGAATTTGGATTAATCGGATAGAAAGGATAACACATTCCATTGCGAAAACCTGTACAATCTGCATACCCAAAAGTCGTATCGTAATCAAAATTAGCGGATGCCAAATGTTGCCAAGTTTGTGGGGTGATGAACCTTAAATAATGATTGCGGTAACCTGAAAATTCTATTCCAGTGTTATCTTTCAAATGCTTTTTTTCTTGTAAAATCTTATCCAAACTGCAAAAAGCCTCGTGTCCACCGTGCAATCCAATTTCACAATTGCTATCCAAAACTAATTTAAAAAGGTCTTGAATTTCGGATAAATGATAATTGAAATCGCGTTCACCGGGTTTTAAAGAAAGAAAATAAAAGGTTGATTTGGCATTGAATTTTTGCTCAATTTCCAGTAGTCTTTCTAATTTCCAGATTGGATTTCTTTGCGATTTAAAAAGAGATTTGAAATAATAACTTGACTTTGTGGCTCTGCCTTTCAATAAAAAATATAAGCCGTACAGTAAATTTTGCTTTTTATCATTACGATTGTACAACAAATCAACATCGTGGGATAGACAAACTGCGAATTTTTTACCATTTGGATATGCTGGGCGAAAACCATTTTCAAATAACCATTTTGATAAAACAGGTTTAAAAACATCAGAGTGATAAGAAAGATAGCGAGGAAACCTACCAAAATCGTCTCGATGACTGATTTCAACTTCCTGTTTTGCAGTAAAAATGGCTAACCTTTCTTCGCGTGTCATACTATTTTCGATAACCAATTGGCAAAACCACTGTAATTTTTCTGAGCGTCATATTTATTTTGCCAATTTTCAAAGGACTTTTTAGATTTTTCTATCCTATAATTATCATTTAAAAAAGGCGCAATTGCTGCAACAACTTCTTGTTCAGAACTATCGGCGTGCAACAAACATCCATTATCATTATTTACAATTTCCCGCACCCCGCCAACGTCAGTCGCCAAAATCGGAATCCCCACACTTTGCGCTTCCATCATCGAAACCGGAAGCCCTTCCGAACTGCTCAAATTTAAAAAAAGATGCACGGAATTGCTGCGGAGATATTTCAAAACTTCTGTATTTGGGATTTCGCCAGTCAATTCAGTTTCTATGTTTTTGGGGAAGTTCTGTATAATTTTCCTTGTTTTAGTCTCCAGATCGGCCTCGCCGCCGCCGACATGAACCCATCGAAATATTTTTTGGGGATGTTCGTCAGCCAATTTTTTCAAAGCCAAAGCGATAAATTCTACTCTTTTTACCGGGCGAAAACGGGCAATTGAAAGCACAAAAAACGGCTGAGAATTGGTTGGTGTGGATGCTGAATCGGATAAAGACATCGAGCCGAGCCGCATTAAATTGACTTTTTCAGGTGCGGTCAAAAATCGATTTTTTAAATAATCACCGCCATCTTCGGAGATTGGGCAGAGGGCGGTCAAGTGTTTCACCGCAAATCTTCTAAATGGTAAATAGCCCGTTTTTCTGGCAAATTCGTATAAATCAAAGCGGTGGGCACGGGCGATTGCTTTAAATTGATAACCTTTTTTCTTAAATAATGATAAGGCGATGGTATCTGCAGTAAACCAATAAGAATAGAAAATTCCGCTTGTTTTTAATTGAGGATTTATAAAAAAAAACTGCTCGAAACGGAGATGGTTTTTGATTACGTTGCGGCCAATTGAAAAGCAAATCTTAATGTTCCTTATCTTTTTCGAAGATTCAGATTTTGTAAAAATCCAATAGATTTCTTTCCAGAAAAATCCACTTGTCAATAATGAAAATGTCTTTTTAAAATTAAAAAGCCGCTTGTTTTCACCAGCCGGTCGGCTGTTTAAAATGTCTAAAATCAATACGTTTTCTGGAAAAGGACGGATGTTTTTGGGTTTTGTGCGGGGCAAAATGAAGATTTTAGTAAATTCATTGGCCAAAAATGTTATCTCTGTTTCCAAAAACGGCTCTTTCGAACCATACGGAAAACTGGCGGTGATGATGACCAATGTCTTTTCATCTGAATTCACAATCAACCAGAGACTTTTTTAAACAGTTGTTTGACTTTTCGCCCTACTTTTTCTGTAAAAGAATAAGGTTTTTCATGGTAAGTCAAATCAGCGCGAACACATTTTAATACAATCGCTTGATAGTCGCAGTTCTCTTTCCAGATAGAATATGTCTCCAAAAAGTGGATATAAAATCCATTGGGATAAGTGTTCGCAGTCAACAAATTTGTATAAATTGGTTGGTCAATCACCTGCAAGGTCTCTGGCCGAGTTTGATGACACCACTGTAAAAAATAAGGATTTGGGATATGAATCAATACAAAACCTGTTGGTTTTAATACAGAACGTATTTTTTTAAACAACTCAAAATGTTGCTCAATCGGAATGTGTTCAATAACATCCGGCAAAACAACTACATCAAATTTTCCTTGTAAATTGTATTGAATAACATCAGCCGCAATCCACTCAATGTTTTTATGATTAGATAGACTTGTTTTGCCAATTTCAATACTTTTCGGACTTATATCATTGGCCACAATCCTTGAAGTTGGATTGAGATATTCTGCCAAAAGTTTGGTTTGAGTTCCGATTCCACAACCAATTTCCAGCACGTCATCTGTCTTTTTCAAACCAAATTTTTCCAACCAGTTTTGAATACTCAAATGTCGGTTGTTTATCCCTATTTTTTGTTGACGAACGGTATAATCGTCATAATAATCAGCGACTTTACTCATTGCTATTTCGTTTTAAATAGATACAGGATGGATATAATTTGTATAAAATGACTTGATTGAATCGCGCACATAATTCATTTCCTCTTCCCTAATTTCTGGGAAAATCGGGATAGAGATTATCTCTTGTTGATGTTTATATGCTGTGGGGAAGTCTTTTGCAGTCTTTCCAAGATATTGATAACAAGGTAAGAGAGGTAAAATAACTGGGTATTGCCTGAAATTTTCTACCCCGTTTTCTGCCAAGTGTTTTGTCAATTCATCACGCTTTTTTGCTCGCAAAACATACAAATGGTAACTGTGCTTGGTGTTTTGGCGTACTTTTGGAAGTTTAATTTCTTCTATCTCGCTTAAAATTTCATTGTAATAATCAGCGTGTTGGCGGCGTAATTCTGTCCACTTTAAAATGTGTTTCAATTTTACAGACAAAATAGCGGCCTGCAATCCATCTAGACGGCTGTTTATGCCTTCTATTTCGTGTTGATGTTTGACCAACGAACCATGATTTGCATACATCCGCATCTTTTGGGCGAGTTCAAAATTGGAAGTTATCGCGCATCCTGCATCTCCATAAGCCCCTAAATTTTTACCGGGATAAAAACTAAAAGTGCCAACATCGCCCATTGTGCCACAATATTGGCCGTTGTATTCTGAAAATTGGGCTTGTGCTGTATCTTCGATAAGAAAAAGATTGTATTTTTTACAAAGTGCTTTAATCTTATCCATATCCACAACATGGCCTTGTAAATGCACTGGAATTATAGCCTTTGTGCGTTCAGTGATATGTTGTTCAATTTCATCTGCATCAATAGAAAAATATTTATCCACATCAACAAAAACAGGTTTTGCACCGGCTTGGGTAATGGTTTCAGAAGAAGAAATCCAACTGTTTGACGCTGTAATTACTTCATCACCTTGCCCAATTCCCATCATTTTAAGCGCGATATAAATTGCATCCGTTCCATTTGCCAAACTGATACAATAAGGTGCTTTATTCAATGTTTCAAATTCGCGCTCAAAATCATTGACATATTTACCCCGGATAAAAGCCGTATCGCGGATAACGTTTGCGATTGCTTCATCCATTTCCGGTTTTATCGATAGATATTGTCTGTGCAGGTCAACAAAAAGTACTTTCATTTTCTATTGATTTTTAATTTTTTTTGCAGGATTTCCAACATAAAAACCCGGTTCGGTTATATCTTTTGTTACGACTGCGCCCGCTCCTACTACCACATTATCGCAAATATTTACAGGCAAAATTGTTGCGTTTGTACCTATTGAAACTTGGTTCCCAATTTTGGTAGATTCCCAAAGCGTCTTATTGCCTTTTGCAGGGCCGCCAATTGTAAATTTATCATTGATAAACATTGCACCGTGCGATATAAAACAGTCATTTCCAATTGAAACCAACTCGCAAATAAAGGCGTGGGATTGAATTTTACAGTTATTTCCAATGACGACATCTTTTTGGATTTCAACAAAAGGGCCGATAAAACAATTATCGCCGATTTTACAGCCATATAAATTTGTGGGTTCAACGAGGGTTACGTTTTCCCCAAATTCTACGTTGATTATCCCTGTTTTTAAAATTCGTGGGTTCATGATTTTCTGGCTGCGGAGTATATTTTATCAATGATTTCTATTGTTTTTAATCCTTCAAAACTATTCGTTGTTATCGTCGCACCGTTTGTCAATACATCAATAACATTGGCATAAACCAAATCGTGATTTGACATTGAGCCCTGATATTGTCCGTATAAATTTGGTGGATTTCCCGGCGGTAAATTCTCGATTTTGTAACCCTCGATATTCTGATACTCTAATTCATTTAAGTATTGGCCGCCTACTTTTACGGTACCTTTTTCACCAAAAATAGTCAAAGAACCTTCCATGTTTTTACCGTAACTATTTACGGTATAATTGATGGTCCCGAGTGCGCCGTTATAAAATTTAAGGGCAATTACACCAGTATCTTCAAATTCAATAACGCCTTCGTGGTCAAAATTTTCAGTCATTGAGTAAACTTGTTTAACATCGCCAACTAACCAATATAACAAGTCAATAAAATGGCTGAATTGCGTATATAGCGTTCCACCGTCCATATCCAAAGTGCCTTTCCATGAATTTTCATAATACTGCGGATTGCGGTTCCAAAAACAATTCAATTGAACACTAAATATTTTACCCAAACGGCCTTCGTCCACAACTTTTTTAACTGCCTCTATTGGTGGGTTAAAACGGTTTTGTTTAACCACAAACAACCTGCGATTGGCGCGTTCTGCGGCTTTTATCATTTCACCACAATCATAAACTTGAATAGCCATTGGTTTTTCAACCAAAACATGAAAGCCAGATTGCAATGCCTTAATCGTGTGTTCAGCGTGCAAACCATTTGGCGAACAAATTGAAATTACATCAATTTCCTTTTCATTTTTCAATAAATCATCAATAGAATGGTATGATTTACAGTCAAATTTTGCGGCCAAATTGTCTGCTTTTTCGGGAATATTATCGCAGACAGCGACGAGTTCGCCGAGTTTGGAAATTTGAATGGCGTGTCGTTCCGAAATTCTGCCGCAGCCGATCAATCCGAATTTAACTTTCATTTTAACAGAGATTAGTTTTAGAGATTATTTTTTAGTAATTTAGCAATCGTAAATCGTAAATCCAAAATCGTAAATTGAATTATTTCTTTTTTATGTAGGCAACAGTATCCATAAACTGATGAATACGAACGGGTAAATTATTCTTAGAAAAATAATCATGAATTGCCCGCGAGCAGCCATCCCAAGTGTAATAATCATCAATAATAATAATGCCGCCGTCTGCAACTTTTGGATAGAGATTTACCAAACAATCCATAGTGGATTCGTACCAATCACCATCCAATCTCAATATTGCAATCGGCTCTTTCGACTCAAAATGGGGAAGCGTTTCGTTGAACCAACCCTTATTTATCTTAAAATTTTTAGCACCGGATAGTTTCATGGCTTGTGCTGCGTCTTCAACACTGGCTGCACAATTGTCATAAAAATTCTGTGCTTCGGAAGAAGATTGCCATTCAATTGCAGCCTCGCCGTCAATTTCTTTTGCCTCTGGTAATCCTTCATAACTATCAAAAAGATAGTAATTCTTATTTACTTTATTTAATAAAGTGGCTATTCCGCCAATCATTCCACCTTTCCATGTGCCACATTCGACCACGCAACCGGGGATATTTCTGAATTTTTCAACCAATTTTAGATTGCGCAAGTATTTGTATTCCTGACACATTGTAAAGGGTTTAAATTTTTCAAAAATCTCGAAAAGCAATGGCGAAAACTCGTTTTTTTTGGAGACCGCTTTATTCGTAACCCTTGCCCGAAATGCTGGGATGGCAAGCAGTTGTTTTTTTATGTTAGATAACATTCTGTGGGTTTGTTATTTTAGATTTTCGTTTTGAGGCACTTTTGATTTTATCAAAAACTGCCACAAAATCGTTTTTTTGAATCAAAAACATATCCGAGATATTGCCTCTCGTTTCTTTCGATAAATGATAAAGAATAAATAAAGTGCTGATAGAATAAGAAATACAAGTGGCCAACGCAGCACCAAAATTTCCATGTCGTGGGATAAGAATTAAATCCAAAACGATAGTTGCAACCAACCCAATTATGGCAGAATAAACATTGATTTCTTTTCGTCCAGTACCGTTAAAATAACTGGCGTAAACAATTGCCAAACTAAACGGAACAATACCGAACAACAAGATTTTTATAGAACCAGAAGACTCGATAAATGCTTTTCCATACAAAACGGCTACAACCGGTTCAACAAAAAAGTAGGCCAAAACTGCCAACATCAAACAAAGAAAAACGCTCAGGCGTCCTGCACGAAACAGATTTGCAATTACTTTTTCAGAACCGGAAACCATAAAAGGAAGGAAAACAGCGGCAATGGATTGTGGTAAAATCCATATCATTTGCACCAAATTGGATGCCAAAGCATACAAACCGAGCGCGTGATTTCCATGGTAAAAATCAATGAACCAATAGTCAATTCTGTAATTGATAAACTGTGCGATGCTACCGATGTAGGCAATTTTTGCAAACGAACTGACACTTTTTACTTCTATTTTCGATAAAAATTCAGGGGAAATAGGCCGCCAGAATTTTTTGAAAAAATTGAAAACTGTGAATAAGAAATTTTGGAAAATAATGCACAAATGGGCCAAAAAAACTGCTCCGACTGGGAGTTGCCACCATTTCCCGTTTCCAAAATACATGATGCTGTATAAAATCAGGGCAATTACGACTGAATTGGTTTGTATCCTATTTAATAAAGGAAATTGTTTTTCGCCGCTAAAAATTGATTTTAAATTATTGATTACAAGCACCATAAATAAACACAAACACAAAATCACTTCATAAATAAGCGTTTTTCGGTTTTCATGGAGAAAAATACTCGCGTCGGTTATGCGGTTTATGTTGTGGATTACACCAAAAAATAAGCAAGAAACAATTGCTGCATAAAATAAGAAGGAGATAAAAAGTCGGTTGGTGTCCAACTTTTTTTTCGCAACATAATAAGTTACTGCGGGAGCCATTCCGAGGCCAAAAACCAAAACTGAGATATTTAAAGTGGCTAAAAAAATGGCGAATTCTCCTTTTCCACCCACGCCCAAAAGGCGAGCAGTGAAAATGGAAGTGCCTATCGAAATCACGATGCTCGAAACGCGCGTGATAATGGTCGACGAAACGTGTCTTCCGATTGACATCTGGTTAGTTCAATTGTTTTTTGGCGAGTTCGACAATCGTTTTTCCGATAGCCAAAGAAGCAGTTGCAGCCGGCGATGGGGCATTTACTACGTTGATTACCCCTTTGTTTTCTAAAATCAGGAAGTCATCTATCAAATTCCCGGCTGGGTCACAAACTTGCGCACGGACTCCCGCGCCGCCCGGAATCAAATCGTTTTCAGTGATTTCTGGAATCAATTTTTGCAGGGATTTGGTAAATGCACTTTTAAAATAGGAGCGTTTCATTTCATCCAAACCGTCGCGCCAATACTTTCCCGCTACTTTTCTGAAACCTGAAAAAGCAAGTGTTTCAAATAATTCACCCAAATGAATTTGAGTTTTTTTATAACCCTCGCGGCGAAATGCTAGCACTGCATTTGGCCCAGCCTCAATCCCACCATCAATCATTCTTGTAAAATGAACGCCTAGAAAAGGGAAATTAGGATTGGGAACAGGGTAGATAAGATTGTTTACGAGGTATTGTTTTTCGGGTTTTATTTCATAATATTCTCCACGAAAAGGCAATACTTTATCTTTAAAGTCTGGGACAGTCATTTTAGTAATCACATCTGACCACAAACCGCTGCAAGTAATTACCAAATTTGCTTGATAGGTTTCTGAATTGGTTGAAACGAAAAACTCGTTGTTTTTTTCTGAAATGGATAGAACTTTTGAATTAAAAACAACTTTGCCGCCTGCTTTTTCAAATAATTCTTTATACTTTTCACTGACTTTCTTATAATTGATAATCCCAGACTGTGGGACATAAACTGCTTCGATACATTCCAAATGTGGCTCAATTTCTTTTGCTTCTTGGCTACTTATTTTTTTTATCCCAGTTAAGCCGTTTTCTATTCCCCGTTTAAAAATATTATCGAGCAATACTTTTTCTTCTTTATTGATTGCGGCAATTAATTTTCCGCAGATGTCGTATTTGATGTTGTTTTTTTGACTAAATTCTATCAGTTTTTCATAACCAGATTTGCAATTGATTGCTTTTTGACTGCCCGGTTTATAATAAATTCCAGAATGAATTACTCCACTATTATTGCCGGTTTGATGTTTTGCAACTTCATTTTCTTTTTCTAGGATAACAATTTTAATTTTAGGAAATCTCAATTGAAGCTGATACGCTGTTGATAATCCCACAATTCCAGCACCAATTATTATAACCAGGTTCGCCATTTATTCTAAGACAATAATTTTTCGTAATCTTTTATGATTGAATTCAAACCGAAAACCGCAGCCCTTTTTTTATATTTTTCGCGATCATTAAATTCATGGTGATATGTTTTGTAGAGCAACTCCATTGATTTTCCCAAAGCTTCAGCATCATTTATAGGCACTAAAAAACCAAAATCTGTTTTGGTTATTGAATTAATTGGATTTTCTGGACCATCCAATATTTCACGAGGTCCAGTTTGGCAATCTGTTGCAATTACTGGTAAACCACAGGATAATCCTTCTAAAATAGCGTTTGGGAAACCTTCAAAATCCGATGAAAAAACAAAACAATTCGCTGCAGCCAAGTAATTATATGGATTGTCTACAAAACCTAATACTTCAATTTTATCTGTCAGAACTAACTCGCGAATTTGTTTTTCAATATCATTTCTTAAAAAACCATCACCTAATAATACCAACTTGCAATCTAAATTTGTCAATTTTGAAAATGATTCAATAAGCAATTGGTGGTTTTTTTGAGGTTGAAATCTACCGACGTTAATAAATGTAAACTTGTTAAATTTTACATTTTCTGCCTGTGCAATATTAGTTGCTATTAAATCATTATTAACCGGATTATAAATAGTAATTACCGGAACAATTAATTTGAAATATTCTTTTAATTCTTTATTGATACCATCCGAGACCGCTATAACTATATCTGCAAAACTGTACAATGATTTAATCAAAAATCTCCCAACTTTTCCTTGAATGGTATTTTCTGTATAGTGTTTTGTACTGATGTTTTGTTCTGAAATTATAACTTTTTCTTTCCAACCATAAACTTTCGTCAGACAATTGATGAAATTTGAGCGATTTAAGAATGATAAACTTACACTAATGTCATTTTTTTTCAAAAAGTTATAGTAGTAATAAGCGAGAATAGGAATTTTTAAGATGCTCAAAGCCTTATTCTGTACTCGTTTTTTTTCTAATCCAATAGTTTTTGTACCTTCTGGTAAATCATAAACCACTATATTGTTTATCATAACCAAGTAGAAATCAAACTTGTCATTTAAACTCAGTAAGATATTAGAAACAACTCTTTCAGCCCCGCCACCTTCCAAGGAGTTAATTAAAATGGCTATTTTTTTTTTGTTTGTCAATTTAAGGTTGCTTGATTCCTTATTCTTCCAATAGGATTTGTTTAGGTTTTCTCATAAAAGGAATATAAATAGTTAGTATACCCAATTTTTTATACGCATAATAAACAGAGCAAATGTTCCAAAAAATTATCCCAGCAGAAGCTGATATAGCAGCACCAAAGGAACCATATTTTGGCGTTAAAATACTGTTTAGAAAAATGTTTAGAACTGTGGAGGCAATTAGTATGTTTTGAAAAATATTTTGATTGTCGGTCATTTTTAACAAATTGCCCACAGTTCCTGATATTGAACAAATAAAATTTGCAATCGCTAATAAAATTAGTGCCGGTGCTCCGGCTCTAAATTCCTCACCAAATAATGAAAGTAACTTGCCTGGGAATAGGATAATTAATAAGAAAATGGGTAAAGTTACCCAAAATAGGAGTTTAGAGGATTGTCTGGACGTTTGAGATAAAAGGGAATACTGTTTCCTACTATAATACTGAGAAAATTTAGGGGTAGCAATCGCATTGACAGAGGTGAGAACAATGCTAATGGCATAACTTACTTTAGTTGCAATATCATAAATTCCAACATCGGTATCTGATCTTAAAATGCCAAGGAAATACAAACCTGTACTTGTCAGAATCAGAATTAAGAAGGAAGAAGTGAAAAATGGATAAGCAAAATTAATCGTATCGGATAAGGAAAGAGACACGGATTTTGTTGTGGACAGGAAATTTAAATTACGAAAGACATAAATTAGGTTAATTAAGAGAGATAAATAAATGACAATAATATAAGTTACCATCAATAAGATGCCACCTTTCATAAATCGCCCAAAATAGATCGGGAATATTGTATCCTTTAATCCTAAAAAGAGAATTATGGTTAAGCCAAACACTATTATGTTTTGAAAAAATCCATACAAAATCATTTTTTTCATGCCGCCAATCACTGCATTATTCAATTGAAACAGTGTATATCCTGGAATTCCGACAGCAACAGTCAACATCCAAGGTTTCATATTGGCTTTATTAAAAAACAAACTGGAAAATTTCGAAGAAAATAAGACTACACAGAGGCATACTAATAATGAAAAAACAAATGCCATCGAAAATGTCTGATAATATAATTTTTTTATTTTACTAAATTCTTTTTTATGGTAATATTCTGAAATATACCTGACTAATAATGAATCAAAGCCAAACAAAGAAAGCATGGTCAATAAGCTCAAAGAATTCAAACACAATGCGAAATGCCCCCATTTGCTTGCGCCCATATTCCTTGTTACCCAAAAAGTAAAGAGATAAGTTAAAAATACTCCAGTAATTTTTGTTATAAAATATAAAAAGCTGCCATTCGCCAACTCTTTTCCCGACGCAGATTTGAATAGTTTATTGATTTGTTTCGTAATCAAAATTCGTTATTAAGTTGCGAGGCTATCGCGGATAACTTTTCTTACAATAATAAAACCTGCTCCAAGTACAGTTCCAATTGCAATTCCTAATATTAAACCAGAAGTCCATGGCGGTTTGCTTGGTAAAATTGGTCTTGCAGGTTCATCAATAACTTGGACATAAGGAGTTTTATTCCTTAATGAAAAATCAGACATTTCAGCTTGTTTCATTGATTCTCCATACAAAATTTCCAAAAACCTTGCTTTCCGCTGGAGGCGTGTCCTTGTTAATTCACCTGTCACCCAAACTAATGCGCGGTTTCTGTCCTCAAATTCTGCAAGTGCTTTGTCTGCATAATTTAGCTCAGCTTGTATTGAATCCTTTTTATAAGTAGCAATATTGAATATTTTTACCTGCTTTTCAATGGTCTTATCAATATAATACTGACTAAGTTGATTATATAGCGAAATTAACATCTCAGCCGTCAATTCTTCATCTACTGTTTTCAACGTAATACTCATTATCCCTGATTTCTCATCAATAGTGCTTCCGACCAATGGATCAATTCCTTCATCTTTATTTCCAACAATTCGTTCATAAAGGACTTTTAAGGCTAAATTTTCTGTGATATTAAAGCTATCGACATTTCCATGGGCGTATCGAAAATTTTCTACGGATTCTATCTTTTTTGCCCAGTAGGGTGAAAAAATTCCATAAGATTTATATGGCCCAATCAATCTATCCCAACCATATGCATCTATCATATGATTAGCTACAAAATCTACTTTGCCATTGATTTTAGATTTTTGAAATATGGTGTTCTCTACAATTTGCCGTGAACGGAATAATTGCAACACTTTTTCCAGAGCGCTTTCATCCTGTTGTCCAGTTGGCATTCCAAATGAGCCCAGAATCTTCGTTACATCTCCATAAGATTGATCCTTATCGTCAGTAACTAAAAATGTCAATCGGGATGGATAAACCAAATCAGAAAGCATGTTTTTTAAAGAAAAATAAACAGCAAACGGGGCTATTATATATAGAATTAGTTTGTAGTTGGCTTTTAATTCATAGAAATATTCTTGCACCAACAAGATAATGTCTTTAAGCGTTACCTCCTTTTCCTCCTGATAAATTGGTGGGTTACTACTTTGCATTTGATTTGACTCCATATTATTAGTTGTTGAACTTATTTATTAAGTTCTCGGAGAAGTAATAAAAAAGTTAAAGTTGCAGTGGTTGTGGCCAATGTTTCGCGTAAAAATTCACCCCAATTTATAGGCACTTTTGGTGCTTCAATTTGTTGTTGTTCTGGTTTGTCTGGTGTTGGTGGTTTTTTCATGCCCACTTTTATAATTGAACCTTTTGTCACTTTGGGGTAGATTTTAAAAATAAAGAAATCTTTTGTTTTAGATAATCTACCATTAGGACGCAAAACAGTTATCTTCTTTTTTGAACCATTAGCATTATTACCAGCTAAAAACTCTTTTACATAATAATTTGCTCTTTTACCTTTGATATATGCAACGTGTAGAACACCATCTACTATTAAATCGGCCGACATTAAGTCTGCAACATTAGTATTGGGTGTTGCAAGTGTTACCAAATCTCTTTTCTTTGGTATCCTAATTTCATCGCCGGGTTTCATGATGTAATTATAAATTGATTTGCTTCTTCTAAATCTTTTCCGCAAAAGTTTGTGCAAATCTAAAATAACGTAACCTTTTTCTTGTGGGTTACTGCGGTAAAGCCTTGCTCCCGCTGGAAATGCTTCGGTCGTCAAACCTCCTGAACGCCTGAGCACATCCAACAGTTTTTCATTTTTCCTGATCAAAGGATATGTTCCGGGGTAAAAAACTTCACCATTAATCGTAATCCCTTGTTGAACATTAAAATCAGGTACTTGTCGCACATAAATCTGGTCAAATTCCTGTAATTCTACAGTGCGGTTTGAGCCAGAAATTACATTCAAATTAGCATCAACAGAAAATGTTGCAACTACAGTCTCTGTTTCTTTATTATCATTTATCAACAGTCTATAAACCTCTATACGACTTTTAGCGGCTTCGAAACGTAAACCTCCCGCCATAGTTAAGGCATCCCGCAATGTCAGGCCTTTTCCAATCTTAAATTCCCCAGGATTTCTGACCAATCCTTTTACTTGTACCGCAAAAGTTTCATCAATAAACATCCCTTTCGAATAGACCGTCAATTTATCTCTCGGTGCAAGAGATATATTATCTGGCGAATTAGGATTTTCGTAGGCATTTTTTACGTTCACACGAATGTACTCCCGAAACCCTGGGTTGTATGGGTCGACTCGGTGGATATAACCGAAATCAGCCGCCGTCAAATCAAATCCTTTGGCAAAATAAACCAAATCCGAAACCCGCAATCCAGGCTCAAAAGGTACCGATTCTGTACTTTTTACTGCTCCTGTAATTCCCACTTCAAATTCGTTCGTAAAATCCTTTTTATTATAGACAATCAGTTTATCATCCGGTTCTATTAAAATATCTTCTGTGGAACCAGGATTTTCATAAGCCTTTTTTACATCAACTCTGATGTATTTTCTAAATCCAGGATTAAACATGTCTGTCCGAGTAATGTACCCGATATCCGCTGCACTGTATTCTAATCCTTTTGAAAAATATATTAAATCAGAAACTTTTAGCCCCGGGCCATACGGATATGTGCCGCCAGTTACAACCGCACCGGTTGCAGAAACATTGAAATCGCCAAATTGAGTTCTAAAATCTTTTTTAGAATAAACAACAAGTTTATCCTTTGGCTCCATCAAAATATTTTCAGTGGAATCGGGGTGTTCAAAGGCCGTTTTTACATTGACACGAATATATTTTTTATATCCCGGTGTAGTTGGGTCGAAGCGTTCGATATACCCAAAATCCTCTGCTGCTAAATCCAAACCTTTTGAAAAATAGATAAGGTCTGAAACTTTTAAACCGGGGCCATAAGGATAAAAACCACCGTTTTTTACTGCACCAGTTATTGAAACACTAAATTCTGGATCGCTGAATTCGTTTTGAGAATAAACCACGAGGTTATCATATGGCTGTAACAACAAATTATCCGATGATTCGGGGTTTTCAATAGCATTTTTTACATTTATCTTGATGTACTGTTTTTTGGTTGCGTCTATAAAATCCCTTCTCAAAATATAACCGGTTTCCAAAGCATCTTTTTGCAAACCTCCGGCCAAAGAAATCATATTTTCAACCGTAAAACTTTTACTAAAATCATAAGGAAACACTCTCGGAGTCCGTACTGCACCTTCTACTTTTACAGTTGCATCGTCCACAAACCTTGACATTGGGTAAATTGTAATTTCATCCGAAGGTTTCAATAAAAAATCATTATCACCTCCCGGTTTTGCCAAAATAGAATCCAATTGCAGCTTCTCTATTTCATTTGTTCCATCATCTTTTTTACGCATCAACATCGCAAATTCCCGGCTTGCCTCTTTTTTTAAGATTGATTTATTAATTAAATCACTTACACGCATGCTATCTATCAATTGAAATTCACCTTCCACTTCCACCGTTCCAACGATTTTGACCGTATTTTGATAAGGCCGATTCAAAGATTGTATCGTTACCACGTCTTCATTTAACAATTCAAAATCACCTTTTCCCTGTAAAATATCAGTCAAATTGACATCCAAATAAGTTTCTTTTCCATTAACGGTTCTTAAAACAACCACGTTATCCGTATAAGCATTGACAGTCAAACCGGCAGCATACTCAACCAATTTTGATAGATTTTCTCCTTTGATCAATTCATAACGCCCGTGCCTTCTTACGCTACCTTTAATGACTACCAATCTGTCCACCATTGGTACGTAGATATAATCGTTCTCTTGTAAAAATAACTTCTCTTCTGCTGATGGATTCAATAAAAACTTATAAATATCAATGTTTACGGCTTCTTGTTGTGCCCGGATCAATTTAATATTTCTGACACTTCCGATATCCGTCGGTCCACCTGCGGCAGCCAATGCATTAAAAGCAGTGTTCCGTGCTGGCAAAACAAAACTTCCATAATTAAAAACTTCACCAACAATATTGACCGTGATAACCCTTGAAAAATTTAAGGCCACCTCAAATTCTTCTGGCCTAAAACGATAATAATTATGAAAACGACTTTCTATCAATGCCTTTGCCTTGCCCATCGAAATACCTTTCAAATAAATCCGCGGCATCGCCTCCGGTTTAATGTACCCATCTTCATTGATTTCAAAAATTACATTCTCCTGCGAATAACCCCAAATCGAGACCGCGATCCGGTCGCCGGGCCCCAAAACATAGGAATCTGGTGGTTTTGAATCGCGCGATTGTTGATAAGTTGCAATTTTTTTATCCCTAAAAATCTGTTGTCCCCAAGTTTTTGCCGGCGGCAGTTTCTCCACCAATTCTTGTGAAACCTGCTCGGAAACGGCCTCTTCAAATGTTGCACCTTCTGCAACTGCTTGTTGAATTTCACCAGTATTGGTTTGCACTGCGCCTTTTTCCAATTCTTCCAAACCTTTCGGCTTATCAATAATTACATTTTGTAAATCTTCTTTATTTACAGCTCCTTGTGTCGCGTCTTCTTTTTTAATAACGCCATTTGCAGGTAATTGACCAGGTTGTTGAGTAACTGTTTGACCCGGTTGTTGAGTTGCGGGCATTCCAGTTGGTTGTTGCTGAACTGGTTGTTGTTGTGTTGGTTGTTGCTGACCGGGCGGTTGTTGAGTGGGTTGAGCAGTTGCTTTTGCGGCCTCTGCTGTTTTTGCTTTTTCAGCGTCTGCGACTTTGGCCTTATCTGCGGCGACTTCATCCACTGCATCCAAAACTTTTATTCTTGCATTGTTGGCTTCAACCGGATTGGTCATATCAAAGGATTCAGGTTTATACCCTTTTTCTTTGAGTTTGGCCTCCAATTCCGTTTGGGATACGCCTTTTTCCTGCATCTTTTTAAGTATTTCCAATTTAGCATCACCAAATCCTTGCCCATTGGCATTGACCAAGCATACAAACGAAATAAAAATTAGAAGGAAAATTCTCTGTACCATATTGCTATAAATTTTCTGAGTGTATGTAATGGTGTTAAATGGACAAATGGGTTTTGTACCACTGATAGGATTTTTTCAACCCATCAAAAACTGTAATTTCAGGATGATAATTTAACGACTTTTTTATTTTAGAAATATCCGCCAAACTGTGGGGAATATCTCCTGCCCTGTTTTCGCCGTGCAGGGCATCAGAAGTTGAGTCGCTTATCTGTTTTATTTTTTCCCACAATTCATTTAATGTAGTTTTCTCCCCGCAAGCCACATTGTAAATTTCATTTAGAGCACTTTTATCTTTTGTGAAAATAGATAACAAATTCGCTTGCACTGCATTGTCGACATAAGTAAAATCGCGGCTATTCTTGCCATCACCATTTATCAACGGCGATGAATTTTCTAATGCTGCTTTAAAAAACAAAGGAATCACTGCGGCATACGCCCCGCCCGGGTCTTGATTTGGGCCAAAAACATTAAAATATCGCAGTCCAATATATTCAATGCCGTATAAATTGCCATAAACTTTGGCATAAACCTCGTTCATAAATTTGGTAACGGCATAAGGCGAGAGCGGTGAACCGATTTTGTTTTCGACTTTCGGCAGGGTGGGGTTGTCGCCATAAGTTGACGAGGAAGCAGCAAAAACTATCCTTTTTATATTGGATTCTTTGGCAGCAGTAAAAACATTCAGTGTTCCTGTCGCATTCACGGCGTGTGTTGTCAAAGGGTCTTTCACCGAACGCGGCACAGAACCCAACGCAGCTTGATGGGAAATAACGTCTATGTTTTTACAAGCGATAAGACATTCATCAAAATTTCGGATATCGCCTTTCAGAAACTCAAATTTCGGATTGCCGTAAAATTCAGAAATATTGTGTTCAAAACCAGTCGAAAGGTTGTCAAAAACGCGAACCAATTCAACCTCCGGATGCTGCAAAAGTGCTGCACATAAATTTGAACCGATAAAACCCGCGCCGCCTGTAACTAATATTTTCAATGAAAGAATTTTAAAAAACTAAAATTATAAACGCCAATACCCAGCATTGGAACTTGATTTAAAAATACCTTTCAAATCAAAAACAATAGGATTTGCTCCCATTTTGCTGTGCAAATCATTCATTTTCATTGATTTAAACTCCCGGTGCGCGACCGCCAAAACGATGGCATCATAATTGTCGCCCGGATTTTCAGTCATTGTCAATTGATATTCGTGTGCAATTTCATTCGGCGAAGCGTGCGGGTCGGTAATATGGACATTGATGGAATATCGCATCATTTCGCGTATCAAATCAACCACTTTTGAGTTTCTGATATCGGTAACGTCTTCTTTAAAAGTAATTCCCATCACCAAAACCTTGCACTGCGATGGGTTTTTCCCAAATTCCAATAGTTTTTGAACCAATCTTTTTGCGATAAAACTCGGCACATCTTCGTTCGTTCCGCGACCAGACAATATCATTTTGGGCACAAAACCCAATTTCTGCGCTTTATAAGTCAAATAATACGGGTCAACACCGATGCAATGCCCGCCAACCAATCCAGGAAAGAATTTCAAAAAATTCCACTTCGTCCCAGCTGCTTCCAAAACCTCGTTCGTGTCAATTCCCATCCGGTCAAAAATCATCGAAAGTTCGTTCATCAATGCGATATTGATATCGCGTTGTGTATTTTCAATCACTTTTGCAGCCTCGGCAACTTTAACAGACGGTGCTTTGTAAATCCCTGCTTTGATGATGTGGCCATAAGTTGCGGCAATATTTTCCAATGAATCAGCATCGCAACCGGATACAATTTTCAATATCTTGGTCAGTGTTTTTTCTTTATCCCCTGGATTTATCCGCTCCGGTGAATAACCAAACTTAAAATCCACACCTGCTTTTAAACCTGAATTTTCCTCCAAAATCGGCACACAATCTTCCTCCGTGCAACCGGGATAAACCGTTGATTCATAAACAACGTAATCACCGCGTTTCAACACTTTTCCCAAGTTTTCAGAAGCCTTTTTTAAAGGTGTTAGATTGGGCACTTTATGTTGGTCAATATCAGTCGGAACGCCGATGATATGAAAATGGGCTTTTGCCAAATCCGCCGGGTTTGCTGTAAATTCAATGTCGCTTTTTTCAAAATCTGCGGCCACCAATTCATTGCTCGGGTCAATGTTTTGTTTCATTAAATCTATTCGGCTTTGATTGATATCAAAACCAATTACCCGAAAATATTTGGCGAATTCCAAAGCCAGTGGCAAGCCAACATATCCCAAACCTGTTACCGAAATTGCTTTCTTTTTGGAAAGCAAATCTTGAAAAATGTTATCGGATTCTATTATTTTTATTTGGTGAGTCATCGTTTATAGTTCATCGTTTATAGTTCATCGTTCAAATGACTAACTTATCATCCCCGCAGCAACCGTTGAGTTTGTCGCTTCATCTATTAAAATTACGCTACCCGTAATCCTGTTTTTCTGATATTCATCAATAAACAAAGGCTTGGTAGTGCGGATAACAATCTTGGCAATATCATTACTATTGATAACCAAATCGTCCAGATTTCTATGCAAAGTATTGATATCCAACTTGTACCGAATTTCCTTAATGATACAACGCGCTTCCTGGGTCGTGTGCCGGATAGCATATTTCCCATTCAATTGCAAAGATTTTGCATGGTCAAACCAACAGATCATCAATTGGATATCTTGCGAAATATCAGGTTGGTTTTGTGGCCGCACAATCATATCGCCACGGCTCAAATCGTAATCTTCTTTTAATAAAATAGTCACCGACATTGGCGGAAATGCTTCTTCAATTTCACCATCAAAAGTGTCTATCTTTTCAATAGTCGTTGTAAAACCAGACGGCAACAACAAAACTTCATCGCCTTTTCGCAATTTCCCACCCGCAACCCGGCCAGAATAACCGCGATAATCATGGTAATCATCGTTGTTCGGACGGATAACATATTGAACCGGAAAACGCACATCAATCATGTTGTGGTCGCTGCCGATGTGCACATTTTCAAGATAATACAACAAAGTCATGCCTTCATACCACGACATTTTTTCGCTGCGGTTGACCACGTTATCTCCATTTAATGCAGAAATTGGAATAAAACTCAGGTCTTTTATATTCAATTTAGAGGCAAAATCCTCAAATTCTTCTTTGATGTTTTCATAAATTTTTTCATCATAATCCATCAAATCCATCTTATTGATGCACAAAACGAGGTGCGGGATTTGCAATAAAGACGCAATGATTGCATGACGGCGCGTCTGTTCAACAACGCCTTGACGTGCATCTACCAAAACCAAAGCCACATTTGCAGTGCTTGCCCCAGTCACCATATTTCTGGTGTATTGAATATGGCCGGGCGTGTCGGCGATAATAAATTTACGTTTTGGTGTAGAAAAATAACGATAAGCCACGTCAATCGTAATCCCTTGTTCGCGTTCCGAGCGCAAACCGTCGGTCAATAATGCCAAATTGATGCCTTCTTCCCCACGTTTTGTGGTTGCCAATTCGAGGGCTTCGATTTGGTCTTGAAAAATAGATTTTGAATCGTACAACAAACGCCCAATCAATGTTGATTTGCCGTCGTCCACCGAACCTGCGGTTGTAAATCTTAATAATTCTGTTGTGGTCATTTATCTTTGTGATTGCTTGATTAGTTATTTGAATTTAGATTTGTCAACTTTTTAAAAGTTGACAAATCTGGGGCATCTTAAAAATAACCCTCTTTCTTGCGGTCTTCCATAGAAGTTTCTGAACGTTTATCATCTGAACGACCACCACGCTCCGTCATCCGAGTCGTCGAAACTTCCTCAATGATTTTTTCAATCGTATTTGCCTCAGATTCCCAAACTCCGGTGCAAGTCACATCGCCAATCGTCCGGCAACGGATGGACGTTTCAAAAACATTTTCTTCTGGTTTCCGGGCAATCAAATCGCTTTCCGCAAGCAACGTCCCGCTCCGCCAAAATACCCGGCGTTGGTGTGCAAAGTACAAAGACGGCAAGGGAAAATTCTCCGCACCGAGGTATTGCCAAACATCCAATTCCGTCCAATTTGAAATCGGGAAAACCCGAAAATGCTCCCCAAAATGTTTTTTTCCGTTGAACAAATTCCAAAGTTCTGGCCGCTGATTTTTTGGGTCCCACTGCCCAAATTCATCGCGGTGCGAAAAAAACCTTTCTTTCGCGCGCGCTTTTTCTTCATCTCGACGACCGCCGCCGAGTGCAGCGTCGTATTTTCCTTTTTCCAAAGCATCCAAAAGCACAGGCGTTTGAATCCCGTTTCGGCTGGCGTTGAACCCTTTTTCTTCGTGCACCACGCCTTTGTCAATCGCGTCTTGAACCGAGGCGACTATCAATTTAAGGCCAAATTTTTCCACCAACCAATCCCGATATTCAATCGTTTCTGGAAAATTATGACCCGTGTCAATGTGCAAAAGTGGGAACGGCAAACGCGCCGGATGGAACGCTTTTATCGCCAAATAAGTCATCAAAATAGAGTCTTTTCCACCCGAAAACATGATAACCGGGTTCTGAAATTGCGCAACTACTTCTCTAATTATAAAGATAGACTCGCTTTCTAATTCTTTTAAATGGTCTAAATGATTCATTATTTAAGTGTTGATTTAAAAGTTATGGGCGATAAGAAATTGTTCATCGTTCTTAACTTTTAACTCAAAATTTATAACTTTTAAAATTTTATTGAATAGAAAATCTACACTTTCTCTGATGTCTTGTTGGTCGGTCCTGATTTCCAAAAATGGGTTTTCAGGTGCTTCGAACGGCGAATTTATACCCGTAAAATCTTTGATTTCTCCCGCCCGTGCCTTTTTATAAAGACCTTTTACATCGCGGTTTTCACAAACTTCAATAGGCGCATTCACATAAACTTCCAAAAAATCAGCCTCGCCGATAATGTTTTTGGCCTGTTCTCTTATTTCAATAGTAGGGCTGACAAACGAACAAATCGTGATAATCCCAGAATTCAAATACAATTTAGCCACCTCTGCAATCCGCCGAATATTTTCAGTTCTATCTTCAATTGAAAAACCGAGATTGTTGTTTATTCCAGAACGAACATTATCGCCATCCAAAATTTGACTGATAAAACCATTGTAAAATAGTTTTCTTTCCAAATTTATGGCAATCGTACTTTTTCCTGAACCCGACAGACCCGTCATCCAAATTACTTTGCTGTGTTGATTCAACAATGCTTCGCGGTCTGCACGGCTCAGCATTTTTTCAAAAATTGGATGGATATTTTCGCTTGTGTTTTTCAATTTCAGGTTTTTTAAACTCCAAAAAACGCGTTCAACGTTTTGCCTATTTTTTCAATAATTTCAACGTCCGGTTCGCTGTGCATCGGCAAGGAAATCACCTGTTCGCACAATTTGTCAGCAACCGGAAACTGGCTGCCCGGGCGGTGGTATTTTTTGAAAGCCAACTGTTTTTGCAGCGGCACTGGGTAATAAATCATCGCAGAAACCCCGTTCGATTCGAGGTGTTTTTTCAAATCGTCGCGCCGACTGTTTTTGACTTTCAAAGTGTATTGATGAAAAACATGGTCTGAAAACGCCGCTCGCGCTGGAACTTCTACATTTTGATTTTTTGAAAAAAGGCCGTCGTACAAACTGGCAAAATGCTGCCGACTGGAATTGTATTTGTCCAAATTCCTCAATTTGATTCTTAAAATTGCTGCCTGAATTGCATCCAACCGAGAATTCACGCCCAAAACATCGTGGTAATACATCCGACTTTGGCCGTGATTGGCAATCATTTTAATTTTACCGGCCAATTCTGCATCGTTTGTAAACATTGCTCCGCCGTCGCCCATGCAGCCCAAGTTTTTGGAAGGGAAAAAAGACGTGCAGCCGATGTGGCCAATCGTCCCAGTTTTTGCAGTCGTTTTATCTGGAAAAGTATAAGTCGCGCCAATTGCCTGCGCGTTATCTTCGATAACAAAAAGCTTGTGTTTTTCAGCGATTTCCATGATTGAAAACATATCCGCACTCTGCCCAAAAAGATGCACCGGGACTATCGCTTTTGTCTTTTTTGTTATCGCTTTTTCTATCTGATTTACATCAATATTGAACGTGTTTGGGTCAACGTCAATCATAACAGGTTTTAATCTCAAAAGCCCGATTACTTCCGCCGTCGCAACATAAGTAAACGCTGGCACAATCACTTCGTCGCCCGGTTTCAAACCGACAGCCATCAACGCGATTTGCAAGGCATCTGTACCATTTGCACACGGAATTACATGGTTAACCCCCAAATATTCGCCCAATTCCTTTGCAAAACCATCCACTTCCGCACCGCCAATATATCGTCCGGAATCAATTACCGACTTGATAGCCGCATCAATTTCCGTTCGGATTTTTTGGTGTTGGCTATGTAAATCTACCATTTGTATCATTGGAAATTTGTTATTGGTTATTAGGGAGTTGGTTATTTGAAAACTGGCAGATGTAACTAATAACCAGTAACAAATAACCAATCACCAAGACAAGGCTTCGCCTTTGATAAGTTGCGAGGCACTTATCTCCCGAAAGTCTATTTTTACTAAAAAACATTCAATAAAAGAGAAACCAATCAATTACGCACTGATTGGTTTTTCCCAAAGAAGTAAAGATTTATGAAAAAATTTATCCTGAGTATCGCTGAACGTGATGAACTCGTTGGATAAAAAAGTGAGATAGCGCACTTTGCGGTTGATCAGTTTTTCTGCTTTTTCAACCAAATTCAATAGATAGGCTTTGTCAACATCGCCCACGATGATTAAATCAATCACCGGAGAATCCAGGCCTTTGGCAAATTCACCCGTCAAAAACACCTTTTCCACGTTGCCCAATTTATTGATGACGTTTTCAATAATTCGGTCGAGCCCGATGTGTTTCATTAAAATATTATGGATTTCCTGAAACAAGGGATGTTTGTCGTTGGCTTTGAACATTTTCCGGTTGCCCTCGGTGAACGAATTGAGCAAACTGGCATCCTCCAATCGGTTCAGTTCCACCCGAATCGAATTGGTACTTTCGCTAAACTCAGTCTCCAAATTCCGCAGGTACGTCTGACTGTTTTTGTTGAGGAAAAACCTCAACAACAGTTTTATGCGGGTGCGGGAAGAAATGAGTGCGTCAATCATGTTCAATATTGAGTAGCAAAATTACTCAATATCGTTTGCTTCTCGTGCATGATTGTTTGGATTTTTGATTTTTTGGAATGAATCTGTGTTCAATATTTGAAAACGGTGCAACTTTGCCTCCATTAAATCGCAGATTATGACGACTTACTCCATCCAATTAAAGGAAACCGACCGGCAAAAAATTGATGCATTTATTCAATTTGTCAAAAGCCTGGATTTTGTCCAGTCGGTCGAGGCATTTGCAAAAACGGCCCCGTCGAAAAAGAATACCGGGAAAACGGCCAATACCGACGGCTATCTTTCGGTGGACGAAATCCGCCGCCAATTTCCAAACGAATGGGTGCTTTTGGCCAATCCAGTGGCTGAAAATGTAGAAATTTTGGGCGGAACGGTCATCCTCCACGACCCCGAAAAACGGAACATGGCTCTCCGGGGAAGGGATTTGATAAAAAAATATGCCCGCGTCACCCATTTTTTTACCGGTGAAATGCCAAAACGGGCGACGATTGGCTTGATGAGAAAAGTGCAAACCGCCCAGCCATGAAAAAATTCCCTTTCCGATTGGATGCCCTCGAAACTGTGATCGTGGTTCAGGCCGAGGTTCAAAATTATGAAATCAGACTTGCTTTGGACACGGCTGCTTCCCAAACTGTCATTGATTGGAATGTCCTTTTGATTTTAGGTTATTCGCCCAATGATCTGCGTGACCCGGTGGAAGTTGAAACCGCAAACGGAATTTTGGAGGCTTGGCGAATCAAAATCCGCAATCTCGAAACATTGGATTTGCACCGTTCCGATTTTGAAGTTTTGACCTACGATTTTTTTGAAAAGGGGCTTTTTAGTCCGCAGGACGGGGTGCTTGGTCTGGATTTTTTCAAAAACACCATCCTGACCATTGATTTTCAAAAACACCAAGTTTGGGTTTCTGACAAATAATTGCTGCATCAAAACTTGAAACCAGCCGTGCCGCCGTGGTTTTTCCATCCGAAATGCGGACGATAAATAGATTTGCCGTCGGCAAATTTTCAATTTCAAAAATTTGCCGACGCGCTGTTTTTTCCTTTTCAAAAATTCGAAATCAAGATTTTTACTGATTCCGCCATGTCCTTTTTAACGACTTCAACTAACCCAAAAAGCAACCTTTCAGCTTCGAAGGGATAAGCGTTTTCCCCAAAAATTTGACAGGAAATATCCTTCATCAAATCGTTGTACTTTTCATAGGCTTCTTCAACTTTATAGTATTTGCTGTCTGTGTCTTCCCAAAAAATAAAATTTAATAATCCTGCCATCGGATATTTTACTACGGTTTTATTTCTGCCGTTCGGGTTTGGGAAAAATTTTTGCCCGTCACTTCCATATTTGAGCAAAGCCCAATTCAAGCAATAAATTGCCCTCGAATCGTAGATACAGTATTTACCAACATCAAAAAAGAAGGCAATTTTGGACAAAGAGGAAATGGTTGAAAATTCATCTGTTGTTATTGTCAAATCTTGTGTTTCAAGTTTAGAGATGAATTTTATCACCTTACCTCTATTGTTTTCTACTTTGAAAGATGGAATACCTCCCCATTTATTGATTAGCCTAAAAGCATCCTCGACTGAAATTTTTTGCCCAAATTTTTTGCAGGTTTTAATTTTCAGAAACTTGTCTTTTTCAAGTTCGTCCCAATTTTCGTCAAAGATTTCACGGTCTTCCTCCGAAATTTCTTTTTTGAAAAATTCCTCCGAATTGTCTCGCTCGGAACGAGTGTCCGGTTTTTGGAAGCTTTTTTTTGACCGTAAGAATTCAATGACTTTCTCCATTCTATTAAGAATTTAGCAAGTTAGAAATTTGGGTTAAAGACATTTTGTATGGATAGGGTTCAAAACCTCGACGACGTTAATCTGCTGAAAATCAATAGTTCAAAACCGGCGACAACCACCTTTCCGCCTCCGCCAAATCCATCCCTTTTCTTTTCGCATAATCTTCGACCTGGTCGCGCCCAATTTGGCCGAGGCCGAAATATTTGGACTGCGGGTGCGAAAAATAAAAACCCGAAACCGCCGCCGCCGGGTGCATCGCAAAACTTTCGGTCAGTTCGATGCCCAGTTTTTCGGGCTGTAAAAGTTGCCAAATCGTGCCTTTTTCGGTGTGTTCCGGGCAGGCCGGGTAGCCGGGCGCGGGGCGGATGCCCTGGTATTTTTCAGAAATCAGGTCCTCGTTTTGCAAATTTTCCGCAGTCGTGTATCCCCAAAACTCGCGACGGACTCGTTCGTGCAGCCTTTCGGCAAATGCTTCGGCCAAGCGGTCGGCGAGTGCTTTCAGCAAAATCGAAGAATAATCGTCGTGGTTTTTTTCAAAATTTTTGACGTGTTCTTCGATGCCAATCCCAGCCGTCACGGCAAAAGCACCGATAAAATCTTGCTTGCCGGAGTCCTTCGGCGCGATGTAATCTGAAAGGCAAAAATTGGGCTGGCCGGGTGCTTTTTGGTTTTGCTGCCGCAAATTCCTCAAAACCAAGTCTCTGTGCCCCTCCCGAATCGAGTTCGGGACAAGTTGTGCCTCTGTGTTCAATTCGATGTCGTCGCCAACTGAATTCGCCGGAAAAATCCCAAAAACGCCCCGTGCCGTCAACCATTTTTCATCCACAATCTTTTTCAACATTTCCTGCGCGTCGGCAAAAAGTGCCGTCGCCTGTTCGCCCACAATTTCATCTTTTAAAATCGCCGGATACCTGCCCGCCAATTCCCAAGTTTGAAAAAACGGCGTCCAGTCGATGTATTTGGCCAGTTCGGCGAGGTCGTAATTTTCAAAATATTTTACACCTATATATATAGGTGTCGGCGGCGTGTAATTTGCCCAATCGATTTTTTCGCGGTTTGCTCGCGCGTCGGCGATGGACAGGTATTTTTTGGCCGACTGTTTTCCGGCGCGCGCGACCCTTATTTTTTCATATTCTTCTTTGACATTTTTAATAAAAAGGTCGTTTTCAAACTTGTTTTCGGTCAAAAGCGAACTGACGACGGCCACCGAGCGGCTCGCATCCAAAACATGGACGACGGGCGACAAATCAAAACCCGGCTCGATTTTCACGGCGGTGTGCGTTTTCGAGGTCGTTGCGCCGCCAATCAAAAGTGGTTTGTGGATTTTCAGCCGCTGCATTTCCCGGGCGACGTGAACCATTTCATCGAGTGACGGCGTAATCAACCCGCTCAAACCGATGATATCGCAATTTTCCGCGACGGCGGTCGTCAAAATTTTGTCGCACGAAACCATCACCCCGAGGTCCAAAATTTCATAATTGTTGCAGCCCAAAACCACGCCGACGATGTTTTTTCCAATATCATGGACATCGCCCTTTACCGTCGCCATCAAAATTTTACCTTTTGGTTTTGAAACTTCCCCGCTCAATCTTTTGGCTTCTTCGATAAATGGGGTCAAATATGCCACCGCCCGTTTCATCACCCGCGCCGATTTGACGACCTGCGGCAGGAACATTTTGCCCGCGCCAAAAAGGTCGCCGACCACGTTCATCCCGTCCATCAACGGCCCTTCGATGACCTCGAGCGGGGTGGGGAGTTCGGTCCGCGCGGCCTCGGTGTCCTCCTCGACAAATTTGTCAATGCCTTTGACGAGCGCGTGTTCGAGGCGTTTTCGGACGGGCAGTTTGCGCCATTCGAGGTCCTCGACGATGATTTTGCCGCCGACGTTCCTCAAACTTTCCGCTTTTTTGACCAGTTCGTCGGTCGCGCCGGGGTGCCGGTTGAACAAAACGTCCTCGATTTTTCGCAGCAAATCGGGTTCGATGTTTTCATAAATTTCAATCATCCCGGCGTTCACGATGCCCATGTCCATGCCCGCTTTGATGGCGTGGTACAAAAACGCGGCGTGCATCGCCTCGCGCACGACGTTGTTCCCGCGAAACGAAAAGGACAAATTGGACACGCCGCCGCTGATTTTCGCGCCCGGACAGGTCTTTTTGATGGTCCGCGTGGCGTTGATAAAATCCATCGCGTACTCGTTGTGCTCCTCGATGCCGGTGGCGACGGCGAAAATATTGGGGTCGAAAATGATGTCGGTCGGGTCAAACCCTGCGGTTTCTGTTAAAATTTTGTAGGCACGTTGGCAAATTTCGACTTTTCGCTGCTTCGTGTCGGCCTGACCTTTTTCGTCAAAAGCCATCACGACGACCGCCGCGCCGAACCTCCGGCAGATTTTCGCTTGCCGCAAAAACTCGGCCTCGCCTTCTTTCATCGAAATCGAATTGACGACGGATTTTCCCTGCAAACATTTCAGACCCGCCTCGATGACGTGAAATTTTGACGAGTCCACCATCACCGGGACGCGGGAAATGTCGGGTTCGGAAACCACCAAATTCAGGAACTCGACCATCGCTTTTTCGGAGTCGAGCAGGCCCTCGTCCATGTTCACGTCGATGATTTGCGCGCCGCCCTCGACCTGCTGCCGGGCGACCGAAAGTGCCTCGGAAAGTTGCCCATTTTTTATCAATTTGGCGAAAGCCGCGCTGCCGGTCACGTTTGTCCGCTCGCCGATATTGACGAAATTCGTGTTTTCGCGGATGATCAGCGGCTCCAAACCGCTCAACATCGTGACCTGTTTTTGTTTTTTCGGCTTGCGCGGCGCGATGTTTTTCAAATGTTCGGCGATGTGCCGGATGTGTTCCGGGGTCGTTCCGCAGCAGCCGCCGACAATATTTACAAAACCAGATTGGGCAAAATCTTCCACCAAATTGCACATTTCGTGGGGCGTTTGGTCGTACTCGCCAAACTCGTTGGGCAGCCCGGCGTTCGGGTAGGCCGAGACAAAACAGTTCGAAATGGCGGCCAAAGTTTCGATGTGTGGGCGCATTTCCGCCGCGCCGAGGGCGCAGTTCAGGCCGACGGAAAATGGGCGGGCGTGTTTCACGGAAATCCAAAATGCCTCGACCGTTTGCCCGGAAAGCGTCCGCCCTGAGGCATCGGTAATCGTCCCGGAAATCATGATTGGCAGCACGATATTTTTCTCCTCAAAAACTTCGTCTATCGCGTAAAGTGCTGATTTACAGTTCAATGTGTCGAAAATGGTCTCCACCAAAATCAAATCCACGCCACCGTCGAGCAGTCCACGAACCTGTTCGGCGTAGGCATTTTTTGTCTCGTCGAAGGTCACGGAACGGAAACCGGGGTTGTTCACGTCGGGGCTGAGCGACAAGGTTTTGTTCAGCGGCCCGAGCGCACCGGCCACGAAACGCGGCTTTTTTTTGTCCTTTTTGGTGTAAAAATCTGCGGCGCGGCGGGCAATTTTCGCGGCAGCGAGGTTGAGTTCGTAGGCCGTGCCGGGCGGCATATCGTAATCTGCCTGCGCGATGGACGTGCCAGAAAAAGTATTGGTTTCGATAATATCCGCGCCCGCTTCGAGGTAATCTCGGTGGATTTCCTCGACAACATCGGGGCGGGTGAGGCAGATCAAATCGTTGTTGCCCTGCAGATCCTTGTGGTGGTGGCGGTATTTTTCTCCCCGAAAATCGGTTTCGGTGAGTTTGTAACTTTGGATGAGGCTGCCCATCGCACCGTCAATGATTAAAATGCGGTTGCGGGCGGCTTTGGTGAGTGCGGCGAGGGACGGATTGTTGTTGTTGAAAGCAGTCAAATTTTAGATTGGTTGTTAAAATTTTTGGGAGACAAAAGTAAAATGTCCGGCAACCAATGGGGCGGTTTTTTGGATAAAAAATGAGTAGGAATTTTGCTCAATGTTTTGTGGGGCGGGGAAATTGAAGGTTGACGGGTTTTAAAAAGTTGTCATTTCTGGGCAGTTCATTTTTACATTTGCCGTCTAACTTATTCTAAAAATGACGAATTCGCCGCTTAAAACGCATATTATTTACGCCCGCGAGGATTTTGATGCCCTCGTGCAACTGAAAAAGTCGCTGAAATTACTTGAAAATTATGGCCAAATCAAAATTTGGTATGATGGCGAAATCATCATCGGGCAAGAGCCGGAAAAAGCCATAAAACTCCATCTTGAATCGGCGGATATCATTTTGCTGCTTCTAAGTAAAGATTTTTTGTTCGAAGATGTTGTAGAAAAAGAACTTCATGAGGCTTTGGCTCGACATGAAAAAGGAAAGTCTATGGTCATTCCCATTATTTTAAGACCTTGTTTATGGGAGTTACATCCAGAAATAAGGAAATTTAAAGTATTGCCAGAGAATAAAAAGCCAATATTTTCAAAACACTGGTTTGATTCAGATGAGGCATTTTATGAGGTGTCCATGGGAATTTATAAAACGGTAAGGGCAGCCCGAATAAAAAAAATTGAAGAAGTAATAGAACCATGGACAAAGGCTATAAATGCTCTTTCCATGGCTAGTAAAATTACTCAGTCAGATACAAATGGAGTGATACTAAAAATGGAAAGCGAATTGAAAAAACTAAAACAAGAAGTTGAAAATGAATTTTAGGTTGGTGTTGCACCCAACGAACATTCTATTTTCATTTAAACAATGAACTCAAATTGAGCCTTCGTAAAGTTAGTGTTTTTACAAAATCTGTTTTTACTTTCGCCTCTTCATATTTACAATCAAACAAAATTAAACCACCTCGCCATGCGTATTTCCCAACTTTTCCTGTTTTGCTTTTTCCTTTTGCAAACTTCAAAACTTTTTTCACAAGCCGATTTGGTGGCAACCGCTGCTGACTTTACACCCACCAACCTTTTGAAAGGCGATTTAATCACTGCCGTTGTCACCATAAAAAACAAGGGCAACCAACCTTCCGGAGCCAACTACGTTACTTTTTATTTTTCCAAAGATTTAAGCATTTCAACCGATGAAGAACCCGCCAGCAGGGTTTCGTTGAAATCTTTGGCAATGGGAGCGTCGGCTGAGGTTGTCTTTTTTTATCCAATCCCAGCCACTTTGACAAGCGGTAATTATTACTTACTTTTTCAAATTGACCCGTACAATTCAGTAGTTGAAAATGATGAAAACAACAATTTTTGCGCTGGACCGAATGGTTGCAAGACTTTTTTTGTTGAAAGTCTACGAAAGTTTAATAGTCTAATTCCTTGCCCGATAATTTTTGTTCATGGTTTGATAAGCAATGATAAAACTTGGATACCATTTAAGGATGAAATAAGAAGAATGTATGGGTGGATAGATGGAGGAAGATTAGACTACTGCCTAAATTTTGACAAAAACCAAAGTACAGCAGATGGATGTAGTACAATTATTGACCACACAAATTCAGGCTCAATTTACCCAGGGGATTTTTATTCTGTAAATTTTGATATAGCAAAAGATGGAACTCTCTATGTAAATAATTTAAACATTTTTGTTGACGATGACCAAAGCAATCAGTCTGCTGTCGTAAAGCAGGGGTGCGCCTTAAAAAAGGCAATAAAAAGGGTTCTTGAATTAACTGGTGCAGAAAATGTGATATTAGTTGGTCATTCTATGGGCGGGCTTGCCATTAGAGAGTATTTGCAAAACTCAAATAACTACCAGAATGATGGAAAGCATCATGTCTCAAAAATTTTAACTTTGGCGACACCGCACGGAGGAACTAATTATCTTACAAGTGCGCCGGGTGTAAACCTTGGATTGTTAGATGCTAAGTCAGAAGCCATAAGGGACTTGCGTTATCCAAATTTAGATTTTCTATTCGATGGAGTTTATTTATTTGGCGGACAAGAGTCATTGCTTTATCCTAATTTTTATCATAATTCAGATGTAAATTGCGATGGTGACGAAAATGATGTCATTGTGGGTTTGAATGAAAAATATTCACCGGTTGATTTAAATTATGCTTGTATAATCGGAAATGACGATAAATTTGTTGAAAAAGAAAGGGCAGATTTGAATCAGGTCATTTTTCCTCAACCACCATTATTTATTGGACCAACAGATAGGTTTTACGTTAATAGTGGGCATAGTATTCAAGAAGACAAGAAGAACTTTTCTGTTTTTGTGCAAGGACTTGACGAACCAACTTACTACGAAACTGCTTATTCCCTCCGAACAAACACCGGATGGTTCGCCAATGTAACTCAACAAGCCCCAAACAATCCATTGCCAGCACCCCAAAACACAATTGACTACGATGATTTTAAGGTCAACATCCCATCAACAGGCACATGGAAAATCAGTGTGTACGATATTCCGGTCAACACATTTGCTTGCTATGTTTTGAATTCGGCCTATCAACAACTGAAAAAAGTGAGCAGTAATGGTGCAGACCAATTGGAATTGGAACTCAATGTTTCTGCTGGCACTTATTACATTGAATTTGAGGCAACTCCAACGACGGAAAGTTGGAGATTTCCCTATGTTTTTTTCAATGAATTTACCCCAACTTCCAATCTGGTGGCCAATTTTTCGGCAGACAACCAATCTGGCTGTTCGCCTTTGACGGTTTATTTTTCCAATTTATCAAGTGGAAGCCCCGCAACTTATCAATGGAGTTTTTCGGGTGGCACACCTGCCACTTCCAACCAGCAAAATCCGATAATCAAATTCAATCAGCCCGGCGTTTACAATGTGTCTTTAACCATTTCGAAAAATGGCAATTCTGTTTCTAAAACTGAAAGTGGGTTTATCGTGGTGGGCAAAGCCCCGGAAGCCAATTTTTCGTACAGTTATGTGAATAACAACACCGTACAGTTTTTCAATACAAGTGCAAACACAGCCATTTCAACTAATTATGTTTGGACTTTTGGCGATTTTCAAAACAGTTCAGAAGAATCTCCCACTCACCAATATCTGACGGCAGGCACCTTTAAAGTTAGATTGGTAGCAACAAACAATTGTGGCTCGAATACGATAGAAAAATACATTTCCACACTTGTTGCTGATAAAGAAATCGCTGAAAATGAAAAGATTTTTAAGGTTTACCCCAATCCAAATAATGGCAGTTTTACAGTGTTTTTAAATGCAGATTTGAAAAAAACTGACGGAAAAATTGTTGTTTTGGATGCAATGGGACGTGAAATCCAAAGCCATGGTTTGAATGCAGAAACAGAAATTGAAATTTATGATAAAACTGGCGGTGTATATTTTGTTGGAATCAAAACTCCTGAATTTGTGCTTTTTAAAAGGGTGGTGATTCAGAATTGAAGTGGCTAAAAAAAAACTAAAAAAACATCGCCCGGCAAGTCCAACCTGCCGGGCGATGCTATTTTTCAGCCCCCGAAACCGCAAAAATCAGGCAATTTGAATCCCCGTTTTTTTGATTTCGGCGGCAAACGGGTTGCCGGGTTCAAAATCTGCCGTGTTTTTTTTCAAAAAAATTTAAGCGGAACCGGATATTCCTTGAATTTCGGGTCGTGGGTAATCAAAGTAAAATCCTCGGCAATCGCCTGAGCAATCATCAATCTATCAAAAGGGTCTTGATGATGAAAAGGCAAAGTCAAAAGCGTTTGAAAATGCTGAAAAGTAGAAGGCAACATCAAAAAATCGTTTTCCCGGAGAAATCCTTCCCACTCGTCGAGCGAATAGGTCACCTGCAATTTGCCGAGCGACATTTTTATGGACATTTCCCAAATGGCGGCGTGGCTGACGAAGATATTGTTGTCCGTATCTTCGATGATGTTGCGGATTCGGGCGGGCAGTTGCGGGTCGGTCTCGCCGAACCAAATCAGGACGTGGGTATCGATCAAGTAGTTCATTTTGTGGTTTGCATGTAATCTTCAAAACCGGCTGGCGTTTCGTTGAAATCGGGGGCGATGTAAAGCGTTTTGCCTTTTGCAAAGCCATATTTTCGCTTTTTTTTGCCGTTCGTCCGAGCCGGTCGCGGTGTTGAAAATGCCCGGGGTGCAGCATTTGGTTGCAACAATTGCTGAATTTTAAAAAGCAATTGGTTGTCCTGCAAGGACAGGATGAGTTGAATCAACTCCAATTTTTGAACTTCTCCATTCATTTTAAAACAAATTTTGAGTAGCAAAATTAAAAGTTTTTGGCAATTTTTTCCAGAAAACCACATCGCCCCGCAAGTCCAACCTGCCGGGCGATGCCACAATCAGTCCCCGGGAATCTCAATTCCGCTAAAATTTCCCATTTTTGCACCTCGCCAAAAACAGGCGATTTTCCAAAAATATGAAAATAGAAACCGCCCGCCTCGTCATCGAACCCGTCCGCGACGCGGATTTTGAGGATTTTCTCCGCATCAATTCCGACGCCGAAACCATGAAATACATCCGCACGGTCGAGCCTCGCGAACAAATCCAAGCCCGTTTTGACAAAGTAAAAAAATACGCCGCCGACAATCCCGGTTTTGGTTCGATGCGGATTTCTGACCGTGAAACAGGTGCGTTTTTGGGGCACGGAATTGTTCGTCACGCTGATTTTCAACCAGGGCGCGACATCGAAATTGGGTATGTTTTGGAAATAAAAAACTGGGGAAAAGGCATCGGCACGGAAGTCGCCAACGCGCTGGCCGAGTACGTTTTGACGGTTTTAGGTGCGCCAAAAGTGGTGGCTTACATTTCTGCAGAAAATGCAAAATCGGAGCGGGTGCTCACCAAATGTGGTTTTCGAAAGGTTGGGCAGGAGGAAATTTATGGCGACATCTGCCTACTTTTAGAAAAAGTTAAATTATGAAAGCCCAAATTCAAAAACAAATCACCTATTTTCAAATTCAATAAAGAAGGTCATCGCATCCGGATTGCGCATCGAATCGCGGTTAAAAGCTTTTTCCAAAGGCTTTTTTTGCAAAATCTTTTTCACAGGTGCCTCCATTTTTTTTCCTGAAATCGTGTACGGAATATCTGGCACTTCGATGATTTCGTCCGGCACGTGCCGAGGACTGTATTCCGAGCGGAGCAGTTTTTTTACCTGCATTTTTAAAGCATCCGTCAAAGTTTTCCCGGCTTGTAAAGTTACAAAAAGGGGCATCCAATCCGAGCCATCTGGTTTTTCAAGGTTCACAATTAGGCTGTCTTTGATGTCTGGAATTTTGTCCATCGCCCGATAAATTTCCGCTGTTCCGATCCGAACGCCCTGCCGATTCAAAGTCGCATCCGACCTTCCCAGAATCACAAGTGTCTCACGTTCAGTGATTTGCAACCAATCGCCGTGCCGCCAAACTCCCGGAAAATGTTCAAAATAACTGCTCCGATATTTTGAACCGTCCGCGTCATTCCAGAAAAAAACAGGCATCGAAGGCATCGGTTTCGTCACGACCATTTCACCGACCTCGCCCGGCGCTACGGGTTTGCCATTTTCATCCCAACTTTCCAAACTCGCGCCGAGACAACGGCACTGAATTTCTCCCAAAAAAACGGGCAATCCCGGATTTCCGCCCACCCAAGCCGTGCAAACATCCGTTCCGCCGGCCATCGAAGCCAGCCAAACGGTTCGTTTGATTTTTTTGAAAACATAATCAAATGCCTCCGGCGGTAGCGGCGAGCCCGTCGAACCAATTTCGCGTAATTTCCGAAGATCAAATTTTGATTTTGGAAAAATCCCATTTTTCATGCAAGTCATGAGAAAAGGCGCGGAAGTTCCGAAATGATTGATTTTTTCATTTTCCGCCAATTTCCACAAAACATCGAGGTCGGGAAAACCGGGGCTGCCGTCGTACAAAACTATCGTTGCGCCGCCGAGCAAGGCCGCGACCGTGAAATTCCACATCATCCAGCCCGTCGTGGCGAACCAAAAAAAGCGTTCGCCGGGGCGCAAATCATTGTGAAAAGTCAAATATTTCAAATGTTCAAGCAAATTTCCGCCATGCGAATGGGTGATGGCTTTCGGCACACCCGTTGTGCCGGACGAATACAAAATCCAAATCGGATGGTCGAATGGGACGGCTTCGAAAGTCAGCTTTTCATTGGTTTTTGAGATGGCATCGTCCCACAAAATGGCGTTTTTCAAACCCGTTGGCTGCGCGTTTTTATTCAAATAATTTACAAAAATCGTTTGCCGGACGGTTGGCAAAAGCCCCTCAATTTCTTGTACAACTTCCTGTTTATCAAAGGATTTGCCGCCATAATTATACCCATCGCAAGCGATAAAAACGGTCGGTTCGATTTGCACAAAACGGTCAGCCACACTGCTCGTCCCAAAATCCGGCGAGCAACTCGACCAAATCGCCCCGATGCTCGCCGTCGCCAAAACTGCCACGACCGCGTGCGGCGTATTTGGCAAAAAAGCAGCCACGAGGTCACCTTTTTTCAAACCTGCCGCGCGAAAAGTTGCGGCGAGCGAGGCCACCTGATTTTCAAGTTCTGCCCACGACATTTCCGCGCGCTCGTTTTTTTCATTTTGAAAAATGATGGCTGGCCGGCGCGCAGTTTTTTGTCGAAAAATATGTTCGGCATAATTTAAAGTTGCACCCTCGAACCAACGCGCACCTGGCATTTCGTTGCTGGACAACACTTTATGATATGGCGAGTGTGAAATGATTTTGAAATAATCCCAGACGGCTTCCCAAAAATCGGGGATGCTTTCGACCGACCATTGCCAAAGTTCGTGGTAGTTTTTGGTCGGGATGCCGCGCTCGAACATCAACCATTTTTGGAATTTTCCGATGTTCGTGCGGTCGGGTGGGGTGGGTTTTCTCAAAATTTTTGGTGTGGCGGCGGTTGGCATTTTTAAAATTTTGGGTCAAAAATAGGAAAAATCCCTGCTGTCCAAAGTTGCTGATTATGCAATTTGATCACACTCAATTTGATTTTATATTTTCAAAAACTGACCACCCAAACTTTCATTTTCACCAAATATTTTTACAAAATAATTCCCCGGCGGCAACTGCCCAATATTCAAAGAAACCTCGTTTTGTCCCACAAATTTTTGTTGAAAAACAAGTTCTCCGCGCACGTCAAACAATTGAATTTCAATCGTTTGCGAAAGCACGACGTCGGAAAGATGGATTTGCAAAACATCGCTCGCCGGGTTTGGGGAAAGGGTCATTTCAAATTTTTCCCCGTTTTCATTTCTGTCTTCGACCGTTGAAATAGGGATGGACACATCCAAAACCGCAAAAATTCCGGGGCTCGCCACGCCGTTCCGCACTCGTTGATATGGGTTCGCGTTGATATAACTTCCGAGCGGGGCGGCATCCCAAACCGAGCCATCCCAACGCCGCAATGCACAATTATTTCTGGTAAAACCCGCCAATTCGTCACCGACGTACCAGCCCGCAGCCAAGTTGAAAACCGAACCGCCGGGCACGGTTTCGCTGATTTCCCAACTCGCCGCGACCGCGTCATTTGAAAATGGATTGCCGGAGTTCCCATTTTGCAAAACATCGGGCAGGCACCGCACGCCGACCTCGTCCACCGTGCCTAAATTACTGATGATGAATGGATTGTAAGTCGTGGCCGTCGCGCCGACCGGAAATTGAAAACTGGTCTGGCCGAGGTTTTTCTTCATCAAACGCCCCGTGCCGGTGGTCAAAACGTAACTCAATTTGGTCGCGCCGGAGATTTTGCAGGCGGGCAAAAGCGTCAAATCGAAACTGTCCAAACGGATTTTGCTGCCCGGTTTGGCAAAGCGAAGTTGGCTGGTCACCGACACCGGCGAGGCCAAACGGACGATTTGGTTTTGCCCCGCATCTTTTTGCAACCACAACCGATAAATGGGGCTCGCGCCGATTTCGATGCTGCTTTCGAGGTTGCCCATCATCACAAAATTGAGCGTCCCGGTGATGCTGCCTTTTCCCAAAAAGTCTTTTCGGATATAAAAATAAGCGTTGCCGAGCAGGTTCGCGGCGGGTTTTTGGTCGAGGGTGCTGCACTCGATTTTGGATTTGTTGTTCATCGTCCCGGCCTCGATGGTCAGGTTTTCGTCCAAAACGAGGAAGGTTTTGGCTTTTGTGTTGACGAAACCGCCGGTTTGGAGCCATTGGGCCCGCGCCGCCGTGGAGATGAAAATGAGGAGTGGGAAGAGTTTTTTCATGGGTTTTTAGTTTTTGATGAAGAGGTAGAGGGGTTTGAGTTCGGCGGGGGAGAGGATGTTGCCATCATTGAAAGCACCACCAGTAGGATATCCACCACCCCAAACAATCAAAGAATTTCCAGTCCAAACAGATGAATGGTAGGTTCTACTTAAAAAATTATTAGAACTAGAAACCCTACTCCACGAATCAGTTGCTGGAAAATAGATTTGAGTTTCCATGATTTCATAATAAGTGCCAAACCCGCCCCCAACAATCATTTGATTTCCAGTCCATGAAATTGTTGCGCCGTAAAAATTTCCAAAATAGGTTACATCGAACCATTGATTCGAGATTGGATTGTAACGTTTATAATATTCATTATCTGGATTGGGATTACTACGAACAATCATTTCCGTTCCAGTCCAGATTGCTTGTGGTTCAGAAGGTGGTGACGGCGCACCACTTAAATTTGTTTCAGTCCAAGTGTCATTTATTGGATTGTACCTACCGCCAGTATTTGTGCCCGGATTCCCACCATCTCCCCAAATTATCATTTCTGTTCCAGTCCAAACTGAAACATGGCTACGTCTTGCCGATGGCGCGTTTGTAACACTAATTTGTGTCCAAGTATCAGTTGTCGGGTTATATTTTGCTCCTGTATTTGTAGGATTTGGGAAACCGCCGCCCCAAACAATCATTTCAGTCCCCGTCCAAACTGCTGTGTGACCATTTCGTGCCGATGGCGCGTTTACAGTTGAAATTGCCGTCCAAATGTTTGATGTTGGGTTATATTTTGCGCCAGTATTTGTTTGAGAAGGATAGCCACCACCCCAAACAATCATTTCTGTTCCTGTCCAAATTGTTGTATGACCAGATATTCCAACAGGTGTGTTTGTGGTTGAGGTGGATGTCCAAGTATCTGTTGATGGATTATATTTTCCACCTGTATTTGTTGCAGGAAACCCGCCCCAAACAATCATCTCAGTTCCAGTCCAAATAGCAGAATGACCTTGACGCGGCGACGGCGCACCTACCAACGAAGTCTCCCCCGTCCAAGCAAAATTATTCGAGTTGCTCGTCCCCGTCAGCACCATCTGCGTTTTTCCCAGCAACGAAAACCCTGCATTCGTCAAATTCTGGTTCACCATCGTTTCGCTCAAAACAATCCCCGAACTCGGCACATCGCTGCCGCCGACCGCCGCCCACGCCGTGCCGTTGTGGAACCAGAAAGAATTGGTGGTGTTGTCAAAAACCATCAAGCCTTTGGCCGGGTTGGGAATGGCGGTTCGCTGGGCGGTCGTCATCCGGGGGACAAGCATGCCTTTGTTGGTGGATTGCACATCCAACATCGCGCTCGCCGCGGGTTGGGTATTGGTCGGGCTGATGGAAACTTGTGCTTGGAAAGTGGTGGCAAAAACGGTGAAAAGGAAGGGAAAAAGTAGATTTTTCATGTTAAATTGGTTGTGATGAAATTGTTGGGTAAAGGAACGGAAAATGGTGGTTTTATTCACCAAAGGCAACAATCGGATACATTTTTTGAATAATTTTGCCTCTTTAATAAAACGTGGTTTAGCACACTGCACTCGAATATTGATTTATCATGCCAATCATACCATTTAATATAAAGGACATAATTTACGCAAAAACGGTCGAGACTTCACGTTTGGAATTCAAGGCTGGACTTTCAGAACCAACGCTGCGACAAGTAACGGCCACGATTTGTGCCTTTGCCAATGATTTTCATAACCTGAACGGCGGCTACATTATCCTTGGAATTGAAGAAAACGAGGGGGTTGCCCAATTGCCCCCGCTCGGAATCGAACCTGAAAAGTTGGATGAATTTCAAAAAAGGATACGTGGGCAATGCAATCGGCTGAACCCTGAATATTACCCCATCATCGAACCACTTGATTTTGAAGGGAAAAAAATAATTGCCATTTGGTGCCCTGCCGGGGAAGCAAGGCCCTACCAAGCCCCAATTGTCCGTGGGGATTCAAAAGAATATGCCTATTTCATCCGGCAAGGATCCGAAACCGCCGAGGCAAAAGGGGCCATCCGGGAAGAACTTTTACGTTTGACCTCCCGGATACCCTTTGACGACCGTGCCATGTACGATTTGACTTTTGAAACCTTGGAACAATCGTTGGTCAGGCGATTTTTGCGGGAAATCCGGAGCAAACTTTCGGAATCAAACCAGCCGTTTTTGGATACCTGCCTTGATTTGAGGCTTGTCCGAAAAGTGAACGGACATTTTGCGCCGCTCCATTTTGCCTTGTTGTTTTTCACCCAAAAACCGGACGAGTTTTTTGCGGGTGCAAAGGCAGAAATTGCCCAGTTCGGCGATGATTCGGGTGGTTCATTGATTGAAGAACAGCATTTTTCTGGGCCAATTGACGAGCAAATCCGGGGCATTTTGCGTTTTTTGGAAAATTCCACTGCCAACATGACCCAAAAAGACCCGAATCAAGCGGTCGCACTTCGGTCAGTTGCTTTTCCGTATGCTGCCATGGAAGAGGCGATTGTCAATGCTTTTTATCATCGCGGTTATGATAATTCCACCGAACCCGTGAAAATTTACCTTTACCCTGACCGAATGGAAATCATCAGTTATCCGGGACCTGTCCCGGGAATCAAACCTGAGCATTTGGTCGCCGGAAACAAAGTACCCCCGGTGGCCAACCGGAACAGAAGGGTGGGCGATTTTTTGAAACAATTGGGCTTGGCAGAAATGCGGAACACCGGAATTCCGACTATTTTTAAGGAGATGAAAAACAACGGTTCGCCCGCACCGTCTTTTGATTTTGATGAAGACAGGACCTATTTTAGGGCTGTCTTGCCCGCGCACCCAAAGTATGTAATCATTCATGCCATTCGAGAAGCCGCGTATTTATGGACAACTGGCCAAAAAAACGAGGCTTTCCAACGGTTAGCAGAAGCCAAACACCTCCCCGAATCGGGCATGGTTTGGGCACAAATGATTGATTACAAATCGCAAATGGGAGATTTAACTGGTGCAGAACTTGAATGGAAAGAACTGAATGGAAGACCTGAAATTTTGGACAAAACCCCTGCTGCAAAAGTGATGGCTCGCGCATTTTCAATCGGCAATGAACGTCAAAAAGCGTTGGAAATACTCAGAAACATACGCAATTTGCCAATGGATGCTTATCAATTGACCGAAACTGCACTGCTTTATAAAAATTTGAACGACTTTGAAAGTGCCCATAAACTATTTCAGAACAACATCTCTGTCATCCTTCAAGACCCTCGCGGACTGAATGAATTTGCCGATGTCAAACTTAGCCTTGCCAAAATTGCCTATCAGCAATATAATAAGGTAGTCAATAGGCGATTGCTAATGGAATCGGCGGATTTGTACAGACGTGCCATTCAATTGACCCAAGATGATGTCAGAAAAGGTTGGTGCTTTTTTCGGCTTGCTGAAATTTTTCAACATTTGAAACGACCGGGCGGTGAAATCGAAGCGGCTTTTCGCCAATCTATTGGCCTTTTGCCCGATGAAAAAATCGTTTCTGAAAAATATGTTGAGTGGCAAAATAGGAAAAATTAAAAAAAAATCCCGATTAATTTACATTTTCCCAAAGCATACTTTCCAAAAATGCAATTCACACACCTCCACTGCCACACCCAATATTCCCTGCTCGACGGCGCGGCCAACATCGGTGCGATGTTCAAAAAGGCACAAACCGACGGCATGAAAGGCCTCGCGATTACCGACCACGGGAATATGTTCGGCGTTTTTCAATTTGTGGCCGAGGCCGCGAAATACAACGGAGACATCAAACCGATTGTCGGTTGCGAGTTTTACCTGGTCGAGGACAGGCACCGCCGCGTTTTTACAAAAGAGGACAAAGACCGCCGTTTTCACCAACTTTTCCTCGCCAAAAACCCGGAAGGCTATAAAAACCTCGTCAAACTCTGCTCGCTCGGCTACATCGATGGGCTGTACGGAAAATACCCGCGAATCGACAAGGAACTCGTTTTGAAATACCACGAAGGCCTGATTGCCACGACCTGCTGCATCGGCGCGCGCGTCCCGCAACTGATTTTGAAGCAGGGCGAGGCGGCGGCGCGAAAAGAATTCGAGTGGTGGCTCAATATTTTTGGAGAAGATTATTACATCGAACTCCAACGCCACAACATGGCCGAGCAGGACACAGTGAATTTGATGCTTTTAAAATTTGCAAAAGAGTACAATGTCAAAATAATTTGTTCGAACGATTCGCACTACGTTGACCAAAAAGACTCGAACGCGCACGACATTTTGCTCTGCCTGAACACCGGAGAAAAACAAGCCACGCCCGCCATCCGAGAATTTGTCGAAGAAGGAACGGTGATGAAGGGTGGCCGTTTTGCGTTTTGGAACGACCAATTTTACTTCAAAACGCAGGCGGAAATGGGCAAGGTTTTTCACGACCTGCCGCAGGCATTGGACAACACGAACGAGATTTTGGGAAAAATCCAGCCGTTGAAATTGAAGCAGGACATCCTTTTGCCCAATTTCATCGTGCCGCAGGAATTCCAAACGCAGGACGATTATTTGCGGCACATCACGTTTTTGGGGGCGAAAGAACGCTACCGCGAAATCACCGCCGAGGTCGAAGACCGCTTGAATTTCGAACTCAACACCGTCCGCACGATGGGTTTTGCGGGTTATTTTTTGATTGTCGCCGATTTTATCAAGGCCGGGCGCGACCTCGGCGTTTTGATTGGCCCCGGTCGGGGCTCGGCGGCGGGCAGTGCGGTGGCATATTGTATCGGCATCACGAACATTGACCCGATAAAATACCAACTACTTTTCGAACGGTTTTTGAACCCCGACCGGAAATCCATGCCCGATATCGACACCGATTTTGACGACGAGGGCCGCCAAAAAGTGATTGATTATGTCGTCAAAAAATATGGAAAACAGCAGGTCGCGCAAATCGTAACCTACGGCACGATGGCCGCAAAATCGTCCATCAAAGACGTGGCGCGGGTCATGGATTTGCCGCTCGACCAATCGAACGCGCTCGCAAAACTGGTCACGGACAAACCCGGAATTTCACTAAAACGCCTTTTGTCCGCTCCGCTCGACGGCGCGGGTTCTTTGAAAGAAAAGGAAAATTTAGGGACGGAAGACATGGAAAATGCCAAACGCCTCCGCGAAATCATGTCCGGCGACGACCTCCAAGCCAAGGTTTTGAAAGAGGCATTTATTTTGGAAGGCTCGGTTCGCGGCACGGGGATCCACGCGGCGGGCATCATCATCGCGCCGAAAGATTTGACCGAAATCATCCCGGTTTACACCTCGAAAGAGACCGAACTTTTGATAACCCAATACGAAGGCAATACGATTGAGGATTCCGGGGTGATAAAAATGGACTTTTTGGGGCTGAAAACTTTGACGATTATCCGCGATGCTTTGATCATGATCGAGCAAAACCACGGCGTAAAAATTGACATCGACACCATCCCGCTCGACGACAAAAAAACCTACGAACTTTATCAGCGCGGCGAAACGAACGGCACTTTTCAGTTTGAAAGTGCGGGGATGCAGAAATACCTCCGCGACCTGAAACCCGACAAATTTGAGGATTTGATTGCGATGAACGCGCTGTACCGCCCGGGGCCGATCGAGTACATTCCTGATTTCATTTCCCGAAAACATGGACGGCAGGCAGTGGTTTATGATTTGCCAGAAATGGAGGAATATTTGAAAGATACTTTCGGTATTTGCGTTTATCAAGAACAAATCATGTTGCTTTCGCAAAAATTGGCAGGATTTTCAAAAGGCGATGCCGACGTTCTGCGAAAGGCGATGGGCAAAAAACAGATTGCCGTTTTGAACAAAATGAAAGGCCAATTCATCGCCGGAGCGACCGCGAAAGGCCTGCCTGAAGCCAAACTCAACAAAATCTGGACGGACTGGGAAGCCTTCGCATCCTACGCTTTTAATAAATCCCACTCGACTTGTTATGCCCTCGTGGCCTACCAAACTGCGTATTTGAAAGCACATTACCCATCAGAATTCATGGCGGCGACCTTGACACATTCGCAAAGCCAGATTGAAAAAATCACTTTTTTCCTCGAAGAATGTCGCCGCGCCGGAATTCCGGTGAAAGGGCCAGACATCAACGAATCGGGCGTCAATTTTTCGGTCAACAAAAAAGGCGACATCCGCTACGGTTTGGGCGCGGTGAAAGGCGTGGGGGAGGCCGCTGTCGCCGAAATGATTGTCGAACGCAAGAAAAATGGCCATTTCAAAAGCATTTTTGATTTTTTGCGCCGCGTCAATTTGCGGACCATCAACAAACGGGTGATGGAAAGTTTGGCTTTTGCCGGGGCTTTTGATGATTTGGGAAACATCCACCGCGCCACTTTTTTTGCAAAAACGGAGAAATACGACACCTTCATCGAGCAACTTTTGAAATATGGCTCGGCATTTCAGGAGGATTTGACGATGTCGGCCAACACACTTTTTGGGAACATGACGGACACGGTGAGCATTGCCGAACCGATCATCCCGAAAGAAGAACCTTGGAATTTGGTCTACAAATTGAGCAAAGAAAAAGAAGTAATCGGTATTTATTTGTCCGGGCATCCGCTCGACGACTATCGTTTTGAATGGGAAAATTTTGCAACCCCACTTGATAAATTGGAAAATTTTAAAGGCCGAAAAATAAATATCGGTGGTTTCGTGGCCCGGGCAGAGCACCGGATCAGCCAAAAAGGAACTGGATGGGGCAAGTTTTTGATCCAAGATTACTCTGGCGAACTCGAAATCGTGATGTTCACCGACAGTTACCAACGTTTCCGGGGATACTTCGAGGAGGGCGCGAGCCTTTATATTTCAGGCGAATACAAGCAACGGTTCAATTCCGAGGAAATGGAATTCCGCGTTTCAGATGTAAAACTTTTGGAAACTGTCGGTGCCGACAAAACCGAATCGGTCACGGTCAAAGTGCCGCTCGAACTACTTTCTGTGAAATTATTGAATGAAATGGAGGCGGTTTTTATCAAGCACAAAGGCCGGCATCATTTGAAAATGGAGCTGATTGATTTTCAAAACCGCGAGCAGTTGAAGTTCATTTCCACTGGAAAAAAAGTAAAAGTGGACAACGTTTTTTTGGATGCGGTGAAAAATTTGGGTGCTGAATTTTCTGTGAATTGAACTTGAAATTTTTGAAAAATGAAATTTGAAAAATATCAAGGCACCGGCAATGATTTCATTTTGACGGATGCCCGCAGACTCAAACCTCTCCCCAAAAACGAACTCGAGCGGGTCAAGTTTTTGTGCGACCGAAAATTCGGAATCGGCAGCGACGGCTTGATTTTGATTCAAAACCACCCAGATTTTGATTTTGAAATGGTGTTTTTCAACCCCGACGGCAGCCAAAGTTTTTGTGGAAATGGTTCGCGCTGCGCCGTTGCTTTCGCAAAAAAAATCGGAGTGGTCGGCGAATCTTGCCGTTTTTTGGCCATTGATGGAACGCACGAAGCTAAAATTTTTAAAGGAAAAACCGAAAATTCAGAGTGGGTCGAGGTCAAAATGCGCGACGTCCCGAAAGTTGAAACCGACGCGCCCGACACTTTTGTTTTAAATACTGGCTCGCCACATTTTGTCCGTTTTTTGGAAAATTTGGATGGCGTAGATATTTTTTCGGAAGGCAAAAAAGTGCGGTATTCGCCCCGTTTTTCCGAAAAAGGCATCAACGTGAACCTCGCCTGTCCTCAAAATTCAGGCATTTCGATGTTGACTTACGAACGCGGCGTGGAAAACGAAACGCTTTCCTGCGGCACGGGCGTGACGGCTGCGGCACTTGCTTTTCACATTTTTTCTGGAAAAAAAACAGGGCAAAACGAGGTTGCGGTGAAAACGCGCGGAGGTGATTTGGTCGTCCGGTTTTTGGCAAATACCGATGGTTCGTTTTCTGAAATTTGGTTGTGCGGTGCGGCGACGTTTGTTTTTTCGGGAAAAATTTGAATTGCTGGGGAGATTTTCATTTTTTAGAATCCTTCAAAAATTTCCTCGCTCGTTTTCATTTTCTGAAAAAAAGAAAAAATTGGCTGGTTGGGCAAGCGCAAGTTTTTCAAAAAACTCACTTGCTTTGCGCCCGATTTCTAAACAGCATTGAAAAAAAATGAATCAAAATCTGACTTTCGATTACTCCAACGCGACCCAATTTTTCAAACCCGAAGAATTGGCAGCCGCCAAAAAACGCGCCGTTGCCGCTTCCAAAATGCTCGAAAATCGCTCCGGCGAGGGCAGTGAATTTTTAGGTTGGCTCGATTTGCCAAAAAATTATGACCGCTCGGAATTTTCCAGAATTTTGAAAGCGGCGCAGCGAATCAAGAAACAAAGTGAAGTTTTGGTGGTCATCGGAATCGGCGGGTCGTACCTCGGTTCGAAGGCTGCGATTGAGTTTTGTGGGCATACTTTTCACAACCGTTTGCCCAAAAAATCGCGGAAATTTCCTGAAATATATTTTGCCGGAACGAACCTTTCTTCGGCATATCTCGCTGATTTACTGGATGTTATCGGTGACCGGAATTTTTCGGTGAACGTGATTTCAAAATCCGGAACGACCACCGAACCGGCGATTGCCTTCCGAATTTTCAAACAAAAATTGGAAGAAAAATATGGAAAAGAAGGCGCACGCGAACGGATTTACGCCACGACCGATGCCCATCGCGGTGCGCTGAAAACGCTCGCCGACCGCGAAGGTTACGAGACTTTTGTCGTACCGGATGACGTGGGCGGTCGGTTTTCAGTTTTGACGGCGGTCGGTTTGTTGCCCGTCGCGGCGGCTGGAATTGACATTCGGTCGTTGATGCGCGGGGCGGCGGATGCCCGGAATTTTTACAAAAAAAATGACGACTCGAACCCTGTTTTGCAGTACGCTGCGGTGCGAAATGTGCTTTATGAAAATGGAAAATTGATTGAATTGATGGTCAATTACGAGCCGCGCGCGCATTTTATCGCCGAGTGGTGGAAGCAACTTTATGGGGAAAGCGAGGGCAAAAACGGCAAAGGAATTTTCCCGGCGTCGGTGGATTTTACCTCGGATTTACATTCGATGGGTCAATATATTCAGGACGGGCGGCGGCATTTGTCGGAACTGGTGCTCGAAATTGCGCGGCCTGAACGCGATTTTACGTTGACCACCGACCCCAGCGACCTCGATGGTTTGAATTATTTGGCTGGAAAAACCCTCGATTTTGTCAATAAAAAAGCGGCGGAAGGCACTTTGATGGCGCATTTGGATGGGGGCGTGCCGGTGATGAAACTGATTTTGCCGGAAGCGACGCCTTATTTTTTGGGACAACTTTTTTACTTTTTTGAAAAGGCTTGCGCGGTTTCGGGGTATATTTTGGGCGTGAATCCGTTCGACCAACCGGGTGTCGAGGCTTACAAAAAGAATATGTTTGCGTTGCTCGGCAAGTGATTTTGGAGGTCGGAATTTATTACGAACAGACCGTGGTCGGTATAAATTGCGAACTACAAAATAAGGTTTTTGTAATCTTTTAAATAGCCCCGACCAATTTATCCAACTCACATTACAA